>CAYJXJ010000244.1:0-5914 GCA_964374095.1 uncultured Elusimicrobia bacterium | reverse complement strand
CCTTCTATTGCCAAATCCTCGTCGGAGGGCTTTCGCCAACTGTCAAAGATGGGTAAGAGGGCGGGATCTGTGAGAGCGCCGACGAGCGGGAGAGTGGCAATGCCTCCCGCGATCCTGTCGTATGGGTGGCGGGACGTAGGGCCGAAGCTTGGCGGGCGGCGAATCTCTCATCCCGAAGCGGCGCGGCCGGCCGCAAGGACGGCTACCTCCACCGGTGGAGGTAGCCGGCACCCGCGAGGGCGCATTCGCAAAACTGGGTGAAGTCGCGCCGCCACCCCTTGCAAATATTGATTACTTCTGTTAATCTTACCGGGCCCGAGACGACGGTCATATAAAGGAGAGCGCAAGTGACCTACCATATGCGGCGCATCAATCCTTATTGGCACGCGCACCCCATGATCCCCACGGGAGTGGCGATCGGCGTGATCCTCGCCGTCATGGGGATCAAATCCGGCAACAACCTCTTCGCGATCCTCGGCGGCGTGGCCGCGGGCATCGCGCTCCTGGCGGCGACTCGTCCGGCGGTCTCGGCCGTGCTCGCCACGCTGGGCATTTTCGGCGGCCTCGTGACATTCATCCTCATGCCCAACCCCCAGGCGGCGGTCATGTCCTTCGGGACCAAACTGCTCTCGGTGGGGCTATTCGCGGTTTTCTACATGGTGTTGATGGACGCCCTCGTCCTGGTCATCGCGGTCCTTTACAACCTTTTCTCCGAGACCCTCGGCCTTGGCGGGGTGCGCCTGGATTTGGAGTCCGAGGAACAGTCCGCCGAGGAGGCCTAGTGGCCGTCGGCACGGGGCCACGAGCGGGATGAGGGTCAATGCGGTCTATGCCTCCCGCGATCCCAATCGCGCGGGCGTGCTGTTGGAGGCCCTGGGAACGAACGGCATCTCGGTGACGGTCGCCCAGCGCTCGAAGGAAGTGCTCGGACTGCTCGCCAACCGAAGCTGCGACATCCTCCTCGTCGGCAACAGGCTCTTGGACGAGGAGGGGGTGGATCTCGTCAAGAACCTCCGGACGCGCGGACCCACCAAGCAGCTTCCCATCATCGCTCTCGTCGAGCATGCCGACGTCCCCGCCGGGCCCGACACCCGCACCCGGGCGCCCTACGCCGGATTCTACACGACTCAAGCGGCGGCGGGCGCGGGCGGGTCTTCCGCCGCCACCCGTGAGCGGGTCAGCCCCCGCCTCGCGTTTTTCCAGGCGGGCGCCGACGAGTGCCTTTCGGTCAACTGGGACGTCGCCGAATGCGTGGCGCGGATCAAGGCGGTCCTGCGGCGCGTCGAAGTCAAGCCTTCCGAGGAGGTCATCCGCCTGGGCGAGATCGAGCTCAATCTCACCAGCTATACCCTCCACGTCGCCCGCAAGCCCGTGCCGCTGACCTCCAAGGAACTCGACCTCTTGTACGTATTCCTGAGCTCCTCCAACCGCGTCTTGAGCCGCCCCTACCTGATCGAGCGGGTCTGGGGCTACAATTATTTCGGCTCTCCCCGGACGGTGGACGTGCATGTCCGCCGATTGAGGGAAAAGCTCGGCAAGGCCGCGCGCTTCATCACCACCATCCCCTGCGTGGGCTACAAATTGGTCCCGCCCGGGGCCGAGATGAGACGCTAGCCCATGACGTCCAACGCAATTCCAGATGGGCGTCAGGACCGACGGCCCGCCGGCCGCCAGGAGATGATATGACATCGAAAGGAAATCTTCCCACGCTCCTGATCATCGACGACGACGCCCATCTCCGGGAGAGCCTGGCTGAAGTCCTCGAGCTCGAGGGCTTCGAAACCCACCAGGCCGGCTCGGCCCAGGCCGGAATCGACGCGGCGACGCGCCTCGACCCGCAGGCGGTGATCATGGATATCCAGCTGCCCGATTCCTCGGGGTTCCAGATCTGCCAGACCCTGCGCAAACGCTCTAAAAGCACGATCCTGATCATGATGACCGGGCGCTTCCTCTCTTCGGAGGAAAAGAAGCAGGGCTTCGAGCTCGGGGCGGACGAGTACATCACCAAGCCCTTCGACCTGGCCGAGCTCACGGTGCGCCTCAGGCAGCTGCTCTCCCGGCAAGCGGGCTAGCCGTCAGTCGGGGCCGGCCCCGTTAATATTTCCTCAACACCCCCCGGACATACTATAGACCGATAATGGCTTACCAGCGCCGGAGGGGAAAGCTCTCCGTCAGGCTCCTATGGGGATTCCTGGGCGCCTCGCTGTTGCCGCTGTTCTGGGTGGGGTGGCAGCTCAGCGAGATCGTCCGGCGTTCGCTCAGCCGGGAGATCCTGGCGATGCAGCAATCCTTGGCCGTGGGCTTCGCCGACACCGCCCACAAGTACGTGTCGACGTTCAAGAACGTCCTGGTCGAGACGGCGAGTCTCGAGGACTTCGCGTCCATGAACCAGGCCCGCCAGCAGCAGTATCTCAACCGCATCATGAACACCCATCTGGCGATTCTGGAACTGTCGATCGTGGGCGCCGCGGGCGGCGAGCTCATGCGCACGGGGCGCTTCCTCAAACCCAACCCGGAGATGCGCCGTTTCGAGGGCGAGGAAGCCTTCACCGCGGCCTTGCAGCGGGGCCTTTTCATCGGGAGGCTGGAGCGCTTCCAGGGGATCTATCCGACGATGACCGTCGCGGTTCTCATCAGCGATCCCAAGACCTCCGGCAAGGCGGCGGGGGTCCTGATGGGCCGCGTGAGTTTGAACGGCTTGACGCAGATGCTCGGAATGGAATTTCCCGCCGGCGGACGCTCCATCGCCGCGGTGGTCGCCCCCGACGGCTTCCTCGTGGCCCATTCCAATCCCAAGGAGGTCTACCGGCCCGACGCGCGCTTGAGCCCGGAGCTCGTCAACATCATCACCACGCAGACCGACGAGCGCGGGGGGGGGGAGCTGCGCCTCTCCGACGGGACGGCTTTCTTCGGGACCTACGCCTACGTCGCCGAGAAGCTCCTCGACTGGGCGGTGTATGTCCAGCAGCCCGTGCAGTATGTCCGCGAAACGTCCCACAAGGTCTACGCGCAGGTTCTTTACGCCATCTTGGTCGCGTCCCTGTTCGCCTTGGTGGGCGCCCTGGTCGTCGCCCGCCAGATCACGCGCCCCGTGCGGGTCCTGCGCGACACCATGGACCGGCTGCGCAAGGCCGGCCCATCCCCGAATGAGGAGCTCCCCGAAGACCTCCTGGAGGTCGGCCATGAGATCGGCGACCTGGCCGAGACCTTCCAGGAGATGCACAAGGCGCTCAACGAGAAGACCGGCCAGCTCAAGCACGCCAACGAAGAGCTCGAGAAGTTCAGCCGCCACCTCGAGGACCGCGTCAGGGCCAAGCAGCGGGAACTCAAGGCGGCCCAGGACGAATTGATCAAGAACGAGCGCCTCGCCGCGATCGGCCAGATGGCCTCGACCATCGGCCACGAGATCCGCCAGCCCTTGAGCGTCATCTCCAATTCGACCTACTTCATCAAGACCAAGCTGGGGACCGGCGCCGTTCTCGACCCGAAGATCGAAAAGCACATCAAGTACATCGAGGCCGAGATCAAGAAGGCCAACGACATCATCAACGAAATCCTCGCCTACGCCCGCACGCGGGAGCTCAAGGTCGAGCGGGTCGCTCTCAACGGCTTCCTGGAAGAGCTTCTGGGCGCCGCCCCCATCCCGCCCAACATTCAAGTCACCAGGAGCTTCGACCCGGCCAACCCCGTCGTCGACATCGACCCGACGGAGATGAGCCAGGCCGTCCGTAATCTCGTGGGAAACGCCGTCGAGGTCATGCCCAACGGCGGCCAGTTGGGCGTGCGCAGCCGCCTGGAGGCCCCGTGGGTCGTCATCGAGGTGTCGGACACCGGCGGGGGCATTCCGCCCGATGTTCTTGACAAGATCTTCATCGCCTTCTTCACCACCAAGGCCCGGGGCACGGGCCTCGGGCTGGCCGTGGTCCAGAAAGCCATGCTACGCCACCGGGGCCACGTTCGCGTCGACAGCCTCGTGGGCCAGGGCACGACGTTTCGCCTCTCCATCCCCTTGCCCGCGGCCGGCGGGGCGGGAACCCCCAACGCCGCCGCGGCGCCCGCGGCGGTTTCCAGCGCGGTCCCGCCGCTCACCGCTCCGGGCCCCGCGCGCTCCATCCCGCCGGCGGTGGCGGGCGGTCCCGGGGCGCCGAAGCCCTAGCGGCCCTATTTTTGATATCCTCACCCCCCATGGCGGCCAAGATCCTGGTGGTCGATGACGACGATCATCTCCGCGAGTCCATCGACGACAACCTCGCCCTCGACGGCTACGAGGTGACCCAGGCGGGCACCGGGAAGGCCGCGGTCGACGCGGTCCGCGCGCGTCCCTTCGACGTCATCCTGATGGACTATAACCTCACCGACACCACCGGCATCGAGGCCATCAAGCAGATCCGGGGGATCAACACCGAATGCCCCATCCTGATGCTCACGGCGCACGCCTCGCTCGACACCGCCCTCCAGGCCATCCAGGAGGCGGTCTACGACTTCATCATCAAACCCGTCGATTTCCCCTATCTCAAACGGGCGATCGCCAAGGCCTTGGAGAAGCTCTTCCTGGAGCGGGAGAACCGGCGCCTCATTGAGGACCTCAGCAAGGCCAATGTTCAACTCTCCGGTCTGAGCCAGATGAAGTCGAAGTTCATGTCCATGGCCTCGCATGACTTGGCCAACTCCCTGATGACGCTCCAGGTCAGTTTCGAGATGCTCTCCGCGACCATCACCCCCAGCGAGGACCAGAAGAAGCGGATGACCTACATCGCCTCGGGCATATCGCAGCTCCAAAGACTCATCGAGGATTTGGTGGATTGGGCGTCCATCGAACAGGGGCGCTTTCGGCTCCAAAAAGACCGCTTCGACCCCGCCGAGCTCGTGACGGAGATCGTCATCGGCCCGCAGGGCCGCGCCGCCGCGCGCGGCATCGAGTTGACGAGCCGGGTCGGAAAGGTCCCGACCATCCTGGCCGACCGGCGGCGGGTGTCCCAGGTGATCAACAACCTGCTGGAGAACGCTTTGCGCCACACCCTCAAGGGGGGCCGCGTGGTGCTCTCGGCCGAGGGACGCCCGGGGGCCGTGGAGTTCGCCGTGGAGGACACGGGCGAGGGAATCGCCCCCCCCGATCTGGAGAAGATCTTCGAGAGCTTCTACCAGGCCCCGGGCCAGCGCGAGCAGGGGCGTCTGGGCTTGGGGTTGTCCATCTCCCGCGAGATCGTCGAGGCCCACGGGGGGCGTATCGGGGTGCGCAGCCCCGGCTGCGGGCAGGGCGCGACGTTTTCTTTCACTTTACCTATCGAGAAATAGATTTGTATACTCAAGATAATACCTGCGCCGCCACGAATTGGAGGCGCCGGTCGGAGGACTCCGAATGGCCAAACCGAGGAAGAAGGTCCGGGTGCTCATCGCCGACGACCAGACTTTGTTTCGCGAAGGGATCAAGGACCTGCTCGACAACGAGCGGCAGGTGGAGGTGGTCGGCGAGGCCGCCGACGGCCAGGAAGTGATCCGGTTGGCGCGCAAGCTCAAGCCCGACGTCATCCTCATGGACATCAAGCTCCCCCACATCGACGGCATCGCGGCCACGCGCCTCATCCGCAAGGAGTGCCCCGACACCAACGTGCTGATCCTTTCCGGCTACGAGGACGAGGCCCACGTGATGGAATCGATCCAGGCCGGGGCCAACGGCTACCTCTCGAAGATGCTCCCCGCCACCGAGCTGGTCAATGCCCTCAAGACCTTCGCCAACGACGGGGTGATGATCCCCCAGCCCGTCATGGGCAAGCTGATCCAGGGCCTGCGCCAGATGTCGACGGGCCAGGGATCGGGTTCGCCCGTGGCCCTCACCAAAACCGAGATCCGCGTCCTGGTCCTCCTCGGGAGCGGCCTGGCCAACAAGGAAATCGCGGCCAAGATGGAATGCTCG
>CAYJXJ010000243.1:0-6052 GCA_964374095.1 uncultured Elusimicrobia bacterium | reverse complement strand
TAATTCGCGAGAGGCCCCCGAAAAGGCTGCGGACATCGACAAATTCGCCGGCATGACGCCTACTCCTTACTCGCAGAAGTTCCTCGGTTGTTGAAGGTTATGAGAATCCTTGCAGGCGATTGTACCATGGATGCCGTGCGGGCGGCAGGCTTGAGTGCGAAGTCGTCAGGAGATGGTCCCAGGAATTGGTCTAGGCCTAATCTCCTGCCAAAAGGCGTAAGCATGTTCGAGTGCTTCAATCGATAGGTAGCCTAATTGACCGTCGGTTCCGCGCGCGCCTCTCAGCAGGAGGCGGCCTAGGCCGAGCGCGATTGCCAGCAGGTCGGTCATCTGTTCGGAAGCGCGGTGGTTCTGCCCAATGTGCGATCTGAAGCTGATTTCGTTCGCAAAGCAATAGACATGCGCCATTTCATGGGCGAGCGTGGCTGTCACGGCATCGGGTCTCGGCAGGTACCTCGGGTTGATCCAGAGCGAGTAGCGGTGGCGCGCGAACTGGAATGTGTGTCCAGGCACATCGACGGTCTCCGGACCGGTTACCGATAGCCCCCGTTCCGTAACGAGAGGCTTAAAGGTAGCGGACACCGAAATGCCCGCCAGTTGGCAATACTCGCAGAGCTCGTCAACGGCCCCTTGAATTGGCGCGATGTTGTCTGTTCTTAGAGGGCCGAGTCGATAGTCTGGCTCATCCTTGAAGACATACCCGTGACGTTGAAGAACTGCCTTGAGGTTGCGCAGGTTCTTCTCAACTCGTACCGCATTCGTGTTGGCGAGAGTCCGTCTACTTAGCGATGGCCACTCCTGCGGCCTAAAACGCCAGAGAAAGTAGAGTGTGAAAACGAGGATCAGGGAGAGGATGGGGGCGTCGTCCTGCATACATCCGTTCTTGGGATATCACTATTCAGGATAATACGATTGCTTGTCCTCGTCAAGGGGGCAGGCCATGTCCTCAGCTACTTCGAGGGGTGAACCCCGGCTATGGCTTGGCGGGCGGCGTGAACCCTATTTTCCGGCGCGGTTTTGCCGGAGGGTCCATGAGTCGGCGGAGGGCGGCAAAGACTGCCTCGAATTGCTCGTCATGTCCGGCCACCTTGCGCGCCAGTTCGGCGAGTGCGTGGGTCAAGTCCTTGTGGGCCAGAGCCATCCGTCGGAGACGGTTGAAGGCTCGGACGATTTGGATGCTGGCCGCGACGGCGATGGAGCTTCGCAGAACTGAAGCCAGCATGACAGCGCCATGCTCGGTGAAGGCGTAAGGCAAGGTCCTTCGCCCGCCTCTGCCCGGCTTTGACATCACAATTTGTGATGTCAAAGAGGAGGCTTCTTGGCGCCTGAGTTGGAAGCTCAAAAACTCTGGAAATCGATCACGATTCCGCTTGACGGCTTGGTTGAGATGCCAGGTAGAAACGCCGTAGATTTCCGCAAGGTCGCGGTCGAGCATGACTCGATGCCCGCGCACGATGCGGATGCGCTGGTCAATCTTCTCGTCGGAAATGAGGGCTTTCATGGATGCCGCCCGATTCTATCAGCGGAAGTTGCCCGCAGGCTCCGCAAGCCCCAGTCCTTTGTCTCATTCCGGTTGAGGCCGAAAGCCGATCCTGAGTCTTGGTCTCACGGGCGGGGCCATGAGTCGGCGAATGGCCCAAAAGAGGCCCTGGATGCGTTCGTCGTGGCCAGCCACCGCCCGCGCCAGCTCCTCGAGCTTCCGGGCGAGGTTCTTGTTGGAGGCCAGCATTTGTCGCAGGCGGACAAAGGCTCTAACCACATGGATGCTGGCCTGGACGGCGACGGGGCTATTGAGGACGCTTGCGAGCATGACCGCCCCGTGTTCGGTGAAAGCCGAGGGGCGGTACTTGATATTCTGTCCGCGTTTCAAGGTCGCAATTTGCGACCTTGAACATATGACCGCGGTCGCCTCGGCCATGCTGAGCCGGAACATGAAGTCGTGGGGGAACCGGTCCGCGTTTCGCCTGACCTGCTCGTTGAGCCGCTTGGTGGATACCCCATATATCTCGGCCAGGTCCCTGTCGAGCATGACCCTCCGGCCACGGATGAGGTAGATGCGCCTCTCGATGTGTTCAACGGGTACTATCGGCTTGGTTGGCATGCCTATCCCATGCCATATACGATCTACCCCCCTAAAAAGTTCCCGGTATTTTTGCCTTGGTCGGTTGGAATCGGTCCCGGCAGAACGGGCAGTAGGACATCTCTCGTGTCGGCTTGGGGAGCCACGCCGGGAGCCCACGGACGCCGCGGAGGAGTCGGCTTCCCCGTCTACTCGAACCAGGGCCGAGGTATGGCAACAGACCTTCCCCTGCCCAGCGCAGGCTGGGCAGAGGACGCCAGCCTACGGTGGCGCCGCATAAGCGCGGCCGTGACCTCGGCTGGCCGTGGGCTTTCGTTGGTCTCATTCCAGCGGCTGAACTGGCTCAGGTGGCTTTGGTAGAGCTCCTGGGTGAGCTCAGAAAGGTTCTGGGATCGACGGCGTAGGGAGAACAGCCTCAGGGCCGTCTCCCAGGTCAGGCCCTGCGGCTTGAGGCTCGGGACGGTGATTCCGCTCATGGACGTGTTCTCCCGAGCGGGCCGGGTCTTGCGAAACCACCTGCCTTGTAGGGCTTTAGCGCCCTAACCGGCGGCCGTCTCCGTCGGAGAGCTCAATTGGCTAGAGCGCCTGCTTGGGAGCAGGAGGTTCCCGGTTCAAGCCCGGGTGCCCCGATCCTGAGGCCTGGGCGCGTCCTTTGCGCGCGTGGTCCGGGAGCGGCTTGCGGCCCGCGAAGCCCTCCTCCAGGCCGTGGTAGTGGGTGATCCGCTTCTCGCCGAGTTCCCAGCACAGGTGGACTTCCCGGTCACCCAATTTGAATGGAAAATCCACCAGGGCCGGCGCGAGGCCCTTGGGCGAGCCCCCGAGCTCGACGATCTTTTCCAACCAGTCGTTGAGGCCGCCCATGAGGAACTGCCACTGGGCCTTCTCCATGGCCATGCGGGCGGGATCGGACGTTCCCGCGGCCTCAATCCGGCGCATGGATTCGGCCTTGGCCATGGCGCGGCCCCGGATATCGAGGACTGCTTCAAATATCCGCTCCAGCTCGGGGATCAGAGCCTCGGCCTCGGCCAGCGTAAAGTGCTTCATGGCGCGGCGGTCTTGGGGGCGTATTTTTCGCGGGCGCGGCGCAGCCTGCGGTCTTTGTTGCGGCGCAGCTTCTCGAACTCCCGGAGCCGCGCCGAGGTCTCGGGCGACACCCGCATCTCGACGCGGTCGGCGAGCTCGCGCAGGGCGAGGAACCGGTTGACCGTCCGCCGGCGGTCGCTCTGGCAGCGCACGGCCAGCTCCAGGGGTGGGTAGCGGAGCTGGACGCAGTTGGAGGTCTTGTTGATCTTTTGGCCGCCCCGGCCGGAGCCGCGGATGAAGGACTCTTCAATGGCGGCGGGATCAACGTGCAGTCGCTGAAGGCGTTCCTTCAGCGACTTGATCTTTCCCGGAGAGACGTCGAACCTCTCGTTAAGGTTCACGTCTCATCCGAGCAGAGCGCCGCCCGGAGATACTCCCTGTTCAGCCGGGCGATGTTGGAGAGCTTGATCTCCTTGGGGCAGGCGGCCTCGCACTCCGCCTCGTTGGAGCAGTTGCCGAAGCCTTCGTCATCCATGGCCGCGCGCATCGCCAGGGCGCGCCGGGCCCGCTCGGGGGCCCCTTGGGGGAGCAGGGCCAAATGGGAGATCTTGGCGCCCACGAAGAGCATGGCCGAGGCGTTGGGGCAGGCCGCCACGCAGGCGCCGCAGCCGATGCAGGCCGCCGCGTCCATGGCGGCTTCCGCGCGGGCCTTGGGCACCAGGTTCGAATTGGCCTCCGGGGCGTTGCCCGTGTTGACCGAGACGTAGCCGCCCGCGGCGATGATGCGGTCGAACGCGGAACGGTCGACCGCGAGGTCCTTGACGAGCGGAAAGGCGCGGGCGCGGAAAGGCTCGACGGTGATGGTCTCGCGGTCTTTGAATTGGCGCATGAAGACCTGGCAGGAGGCGGCGCCGCGGTCCGGGCCGTGCGATCGCCCGTTGATGACCAGGCTGCACGCGCCGCAGATTCCCTCCCGGCAGTCCGAGTCGAAGGCGATGGGGTCGGCCCCGCCGCGCATCAAGCTCTCGTTGACCGAGTCGAGCATCTCCAGGAAGGACGTGTCGGGAGAGATGTCGCGCGCCTCATATCCAACGAAGCCGCCGGGCCGGCCCGGCCCCTTCTGACGCCACACCCGCAGGGTGAAGTTCATTTGTAGCTTCGCGGCGAGGGGTGGACGTCCGAAAAGACCAGCGGCTCCTGGTGGCGAACCGGGGCCTGGCCCCCGCGGTACTCCCAGGCGGCCACGTGGGAAAAATTGGCGTCGTCGCGCTGGGCCTCGTTGTCGGGGGTCTGGTGTTCCTCGCGGAAGTGCCCCCCGCAGGATTCCCGGCGCTCCAAGGCGTCGCGGGCCAGGAGTTCGCCGAACTCGAGGAAGTCGGACACGCGGCCCGCCTTCTCGAGCGCCATGTTGAGCTCCCCGCCTTCTCCGGTCACGGAGGCGTCCTTCCAAAATGAATCCCGGAGCGAAGGGATGCGGGTCAGGAGTTCGGTGATGCCCTTTTCATTTCGGGCCATGCCGCAATGGTCCCACAGGAGCCTGCCCAACTCCTTGTGAAAATCGTTGACCGTGCGCTTGCCCCGCAGCCCAAGCAGCCGCCGCGTGGCTTCGGCGACCTGCTTTTGGCAATCCTGGAAGGCGGCATGGGAGGAATCAAGCGCGCCGAGCTTGGTCCCGGCGAGGTAGCCGCCGAGGGTGGTCGGGATTATGAAGTAGCCGTCGGCCAGCCCCTGCATCAAGGCCGAGGCCCCGAGGCGATTGGCGCCGTGGTCCGAGAAGTTGGCTTCCCCCAGGCAGAAGAGGCCGGGGATCGTGGTCATGAGGTTGTAGTCAACCCAGAGTCCGCCCATGGTGTAGTGGACCGCGGGGTATATTCGCATCGGGACCCGGGTGGGGTCCTCGGAGGTGATGTGGTGATACATGTCGAAGAGGTTCCCGTACTTCTCGCGGATCGATGGAGCGCCGAGGCGCTTGATGGCGTCGCGGAAGTCCAGGTACACGGCTCGCCCGGTGTCGCCGACCCCGCGCTTTTCGTCGCACACCGCTTTCGCGGCGCGCGAGGCGACGTCCCGAGGGACTAAATTGCCGAAGGAAGGATAACGGCGTTCCAAATAATAGTCGCGCTCAGTCTCGGGGATTTGGTCGGGGGACCTGCGGTCCCCCGACAGCACGGGCACCCACACCCGCCCGTGGTTGCGCAGGCTCTCGCTCATGAGCGTGAGCTTGGACTGATGCTCCCCGGAGACCGGGATGCAGGTGGGGTGGATCTGGGTGAAGCAGGGGTTGGCGAAGAGGGCGCCGCGCTTGTGACAGCGCCAGGAGGCGGTCACGTTGCAGGAGCCGGCGTTGGTGGAAAGGTAGAACACGTTGCCATACCCTCCTGTTGCCAGCACCACCGCATGGGCGCTATAGGACTCTAGTTGACCTGTGACTAGATTCCTGCAAACGATGCCTCGGGCTGCGCCATCGGCGGTTACCAGGTCGAGCATCTCGCGGCGGGGGAAGATCTGAGCGCGTCCATCGTGGACCTGGCGCATGAGGGCCTGATAGGCCCCGAGCAGGAGCTGCTGGCCGGTCTGGCCGCGGGCGTAGAAGGTCCGGGAGACCTGCGCGCCGCCGAAAGAGCGGTTGGCGAGGGTTCCGCCGTATTCGCGGGCGAAGGGCACGCCCTGGGCCACGCATTGGTCGATGATGGCCGTGGAGATCTGGGCCAGGCGGTAGACATTGGCCTCGCGGGCGCGGTAGTCGCCGCCTTTGACCGTGTCGTAAAAGAGGCGCCAGACGCTGTCGCCGTCGTTGGGATAGTTCTTGGCCGCGTTGATGCCGCCCTGGGCCGCGATCGAGTGGGCGCGGCGGGGGCTGTCCTGTAGGCAGAAAACCTTGACATGATAGCCCAGCTCGGCCAGGGAAGCCGCCGCGGAACCGCCCGCCAGGCCAGTGCCCACGACGAT
>CAYJXJ010000242.1:0-6058 GCA_964374095.1 uncultured Elusimicrobia bacterium | reverse complement strand
AAGCGACCGCTTATGAGGCCGTCCACGCGGTGCAGGTCGGATTCTCGACGCGGGCCGGGCCCAGCCCCTTCCCGATCGGCGATCCGGGCGTGCTGGCCACGGTCTCGTTGACCGTAACGACGGCGGACAACCCGGCGCTTGCCGACGCCGTCTCCCGGGACCTGCTGGTCGACGCCCCGATCAGCTTCGGCTCGGCCTCAGCCCCTCCGTTCCCGCAACCGCAGACGATGGTCATGCAACGCTATTTCAAGGCCCGCGCGGAAGTGCGGAAAGTGGGGCCGCGGGCTGTCCGCGATGCTGATTGCAAGAAAAGGGACATGACAAATCCAATGGTGTGCGTGGAGTGGACCGATTTAGTCCCGGAGATCGGGGCCCTCGGCGGCCCTATTTTAGGGCAGGAGGCTGGATTCGGGGGGATCGATACGCTGGCCCTGGCCTCGGTGCCCCCATCGCAAAGCCCTCAGGCCGTCCCGCTGGGGTTTGGGGTGAGCCTGGGCTTTGATTCCACATCCGGAACTTCGATCGAACTCCAGCTCGGGGCGCGCCGGCCTGCAAGCTTGCGGCACCAAAGCTTGCCGCGGGATGCCGCGTATCTAATCAGCGCTACCGGGACCTTCGGCGGCAAGGCTCAGTTGAAGATTCGCTACGATTCCTCCGGCCTGACCCCGGAACAGGAGAAGCTGATCGAACTCCGGCAATCGATCGATCCGGCGGTCGGAAATTTCGTGACGCTCGAGGGCAACATGGTGGATACGGATGCGAATATCGTGACGGGTTTGACTCAAACTCTGCTTTCGCCGGATGGGGGCAAAACCGCGTTTCAGGTGCTGGCACCCGTGCACGCGCATCCGGAGATCATTTCCGGCGGCCACGAATTGGTTTTTCAATCCGATAATCCAGGAGTCACGGCGACGCGCGTCACGGACGCGGGCTTTGCCGTCGCGGGTCTCAAGGGCGCGGGGTCCGAAGCCGTTACGGGAATTTACATGCTGGGGCCGAGCGGCGCGGTATTCGACCCCCCGGGCGTGGTGGAGATTCGCTTCGCCCGCCCCCAGTTGGCGGAAAAGGGAGTCAAGGCGGGCTCCTTGGCCATTTTCCAATTCAGCGCGGATGGTCGAAGGATCGACAAGCTTGGCACCCAACTCCGGGATGAGGGCAGCAACCGCGTTTCGGCTCTGGTGGGAAGATTTTCATCCTTGTTCGGCGTGTTTGGGGCGACCACGCCGGTTCTGGTGGAC
This sequence comes from uncultured Elusimicrobia bacterium, assembly GCA_964374095.1. Lineage (GTDB taxonomy): Bacteria > Elusimicrobiota > Elusimicrobia > UBA1565 > UBA9628 > CAYJXJ01. The sequence goes on along the minus strand of CAYJXJ010000242.1, from coordinate 4,820 downwards.
CTTACTCCCCCTGTCACCAACCTGACCTTCGACGGGAAGGTGGAATCGAGTGAGGATGGCTTCTTGGCCGTGGACACCACGACGCATGTTCGACTAAGCGCCGTCGACCCAGTCCTCCAGAATTTTTTCACATCAGGCGTAGCGACCACGTACTTCCTGATCGACCAGGTGTTTATTGACACAGTAGCTACGCCCGGCGAAGTCTATCGCGATCAATTCACTCTCACCGTGGGAATGCACACTCTCGTATATTACAGTGTGGACCTGGCTGGAAACTACGAATTTCCCGGCTCCGCGGTCCTCGCGGTGTCCAGCGCCTCGGCCCAGCCACCTCCACCACCGCCCCCTCCTCCACCCCCGGGAATCTCCGGCAGCGGCCAAGCCATCAGCGCCGATCCCTCCGGCAACCTCTGGGAGATTTTCAACTTGGGCGGCTCCGAAAGTTCCCGGATCGTCCTGGGCAAGTTCGATTCCGATGGACGATTGCTGGCCTCATTGAACCTCCCAGACACCGTCCAAGACGGGCAATGGACCGTGCAGTTCTCAAGCTCGGGCGAGGCGTTCGCCGTCGGCACGGTGCCGGGCCAAGGCGCCGACGCCGTGGACCTGGGCGTGTTTCGCGTCGCCGCCTCGGGGGACCAGCTCATCTCCAGCGCGACCTTGGACGCGGGGTTTCTTAAGGAGGACTTCGCCCTGGACTCAACGGGCGACGTCTGGATCACGGGCGGGATCGTGACCACGGGGTCCTTCCAGACCGGCGACCCCCAGATCAGCCTGGCTCTGTGGCACTATTGCCCGCATGGCGAGAAGCTAAGTCTTCGGAGCACCTATCCTGGGGCCGCGGGCCTGGGAGTCGCCCTCGATCCCTCCGGCAACATCTGGGTATCGGGTCTTGCCTTTAACCCCGCTCCCCAAGGAACCGAGCCGCTCGACCTAGCCCTGTGGAAGTTCTCGCCGGACGGAAGGACGCTCGCGTCCGGGCCCTTCACGCGGCCCGGCTATCTGCGCCAGCCCGACCAGCACGCCGCGGCTCGGATCGCCTATTCAGGCGACGCCCTTTACGTCGCGACGAATAAATACGACGGACCCAACGACACCGATCTTCACTTGCTGAAATATGGCCTTGACGGGGGACTGGTCTGGGAGAAGCGCTGGTCCGGGACGGCCAATCAAGACGAGATCGGCCGGGATATCGGGGTGGACGGCCAAGGCAGCCTCGTAGTGACGGGCGGAGCCAACGGGACGCAGGCCGCCGCGGTGTGGAAATACCGTCCGGACGGGACCCTAGTCTCGGCCCTCACCGACCCCGCTGCATCGGACGCGCGCGAGGTCGCCCTGCGGGAGAACCGCATCTGGCTGGCGGTGGACCAGAGCTCCGGGCCATACCTGTTCCAAGGTATAGAGGCGCTCCAAGGGACGGACATGGTGGTCAGCTCCGCCATCGTCGATGTAGCCCCTCCCGTCTTAGGCCTTACCCCACATGAGGGCAGCACTGTTACCACGCCCCGGCCCTTGATCGCCGCGTCCTACTCGGATGCGGGCTCGGGCATACGGGTTTCCTCCGTGCGCCTTGTGCTTGACGGCCAGGATGTCACGTCCCAGGCCGTTGTGACCGCGTCCTCAGCGGCCTTCATCCCAACGGGCTTGCTGTCCCAGGGCTACCACACGATCTTGGCCGAAGTCGGCGATAGCGTTGGAAACAGGTCCCAAGCCCGCGCCACCTTCCTGGTGGACACGCTGGCCCCCGAGACGACGCTTCGAGTCAACGGGACCGCCGTCACGGCTTCATCCATTACGGCCTCGACCGGCGACGTGTTCTCGTTCTCGGTCGTGGATGCGGGCTCAGGGGTGCTGGCAACGCTGTTCTCCCTGGACGGCGGAGCGGAACAGACGTTCTCTTCCCCATTCAGCCTCACCGTGGGCGCCCACACCTTGGGCTACCGAAGCCGAGACAAGGCTGGAAATCTTGAGGCCGCCAAATCTCTCTCGGTCACTATAACCCAACCGACCGGTTTCGCGGTCACTCTGGACTTGAAACCCGAAACGTTGAATCTTCGGAGCCAGGGCGAATTCGTCATGGCCACCATCGAGGTGACGGGGGCCGAGAGCGCGGCCAATATAGCCACTTTCACGGTGCGAGTCTCCCAGGTGGACGGCAACACCGTGAGCCCGCCCATCTTCATCGACGCCAAGGGGCCGATCACGCTCGCCGACGAGGACAAGGGCGGAGCTCTGGAGCTCAAGGTCAGGTTCGCCCGGGATCAGATCGCGGCGGTGCTGCCCGGTGACAAGGAGGTGCTCGTCACGGTTGCCGGGGCTTTCAAGAGCGGGGCGACCTTCACGGTCCAGGACACGATCCGGACGCTTGGCAAACCGCTGCGGACCGCGACCTCCGAGACCGAGACCGAGATCGGGCTCAGACTCATCGCGGTCTATGTCTTTCCAAATCCGGCGAGACGCGAGAATCCCACGTTCCGAGTGCAGGTAGGCGCGGCGGACTCGGTTGAACTCAAGATAACCACCATGCTCGGGACGCCCGTGCAAACGGCGACCCTTGGCGCTCCCAAGCTCGTCGACGCGGGAGACGGCCGAGGTTCCCAGTGGACCTACGAGTACGTCTGGGAGGTGTCGGGGGTGAGGACCGGGGTCTACCTGTACCAGGTCACGGCGCGCAAGGCGGGGCACCCGGACGTGCGCGCCGCCGGACGCGTGGCGGTCATCCGATGAAGCATATCAACCATGGGCCCAAGCCGGCGGCTCCCGACCATCTCGCCGTCTATTTGTCCAACCGCTGCAACCTCGGTTGCCCGTATTGCTTCGTCTCCGTCAACCAGGGCCCGCCGGAGGTCCTGGACTACGAGCGGCTGCGCGCCTCCGTAGATTTCTTTCTCTCCTCGAAAGTCGACTCGCCGGATAAGAAGATCACCTTCCTGGGCGGCGAGCCGTTCCTGAACTTCCCGCTGTTGGAGCGGGTCGTGCGCTACGCGCGCGAGCAGGCCGGCGACGGCGTGGTCCTGCAGACCTTCACCAACGGCACCCTGCTGACGCGCGAGCGGCTGGAATTTTTGACCGCCTTCGATGTCCACACCACGATCTCGCTCGACGGCGACAAGGCCACCAACGACGCCCAGCGCCCCTTCTACAATGAGCCGGACCGCTCGGTGTTCGACGCGGTGATGTCGCGCCTGGAGGGTCTGCCCAAGGACGTGCTCGGCGTCAGCCTGGTCTTTACTTCCAAGACCGTGGAGAAGCTGCTCTCCAACGTGGACCATTTCTACCGGATGGGCTTCGGACGCATCACCTTCAACCCCGAGCTCTACGAGCTGTGGCCGGAGGACCGCGTGGCCGTGCTGAAGAAGGTGATGGCGGGCTTCACCCGCTACTACCGGCGCATACTCGAGGGGGGCATGCGCCCCTTCGTCGTGCCCATCCTCTTCTCGGTGCTCGGCAATCGTGAGGCGGTCGAGTCCGGCGTCCTGTGGTGGCGGCAATGCCACAACGTGGTCCTGGGACCCGACGGCCAGTTCTACGGCTGCGACAAGGCCCTGAGCTTCCCCATGGGAGAAGCGAAGTCCCAGCAGGTCGGCAATGCGCGCGAGGGCATGGATTGGGAAAGGCGGGATGCGCATTTCGCGGAGGCGGCGGATTACATCAACCAGCGGGGCCTCGGCACCGACGAGTATTTTTGTCCCATGGGCGTGTACTTCCATAGTCGGATTTCGGGAACTGATCCCGAAATCCGACTGCGGAACTTTCATGCCGTGAGCGCGGCCTTCACCGACGGCCTCACCGACCTCATCCGGCGGCTGGAAGGACACCCGACGTTCCAGGAGCTTTATTTCCATGCCAATGTCGTCTAACGCCTTTGGCGCCGGGGAGGTAGAGCTCGGCCCGGGCGGAGTCCTGCAGTCGCCCGACCTCTCCCGCGGCTTCGAGACCGCCAAGGAGATCCGCCGCTTCAAGATCGCCATCAACACCGCCTGCCCCCTGCGCTGCGAGTATTGCTTCATCGACAAGGACTCCGGGGAGGTGGTCTCGCGTCCCGTGGTGGAAGGCTTGGTGCGCCTGATGCTGAGCTCTCCCGGGGAGGTCAAGAAGCTCCTCATCTACGGGGGCGAGCCCTTCCTCAAGTTCGACCTGGTGCGCGAGATCGCCCGCTACGCCCGGGAGCAGGCCGCGCCGCGCGGCAAGGACCTCGATCTCTCGATCTGCACCAGCGGGGTGGCGATCCGCCGCGAGCAGCTCGAGTTTCTCAAAGAGCAGATGTTTTTCTGCTCGGTCTCGATCGACGGCGACGAGCCCACCCACGACAAGCGCCGCGTGCTCAAGGGCGGCGCCCCGTCGTGGAAGAAGACCGTCAAGAACTTGCCCCTCGTCTTCGACGTGCTCGGGCGCCGCCGCACCATGGCCATCCAGTGCGTGCACCCCGACAACGTCGAGCTCATGCTTCATAACTTTCAGACGCTGGTCGCGCTGGGATTTGAAAACATCGAGATCGAGGTGATCCACGGCTATGAGTGGATCCGCAAGAAGCACCTCTTCAAGCCCATGCTCCAGAAAGTGCTCGACTGGATCTGGGCCGAGGCCCTTGAGGGCCGCATGCGTTTCCTGGTCTGCTCCCTGGTTCCCCTGATGCTTCATGCGGGGATCGTCCTCGAGGACATGTGCCCCTTCCACTCCTCCATGGAGTGTTATCCCGACGGCGCCTATTCGTTCTACCCCTTCGCCTTCGTGGACTGGGAGGGCCGCCGCCGCGCCCCCGGGGGGGGGGGCCGCGGGAGGGGGGCGGCGACGGGCCGCGACAAGCGTTTTTTGAAAGC
>CAYJXJ010000241.1:0-6146 GCA_964374095.1 uncultured Elusimicrobia bacterium | reverse complement strand
GCTTCTCGGCGTCGATGGCGCTCCGGATGCGGTCGGTGTTGGATTTCATCTCGCCGGTCGGGCGGCGTTCTCGGTCACAAGGCGATGGTAGCATGTCTTGGGATGGCGCAGACAGGTCCGACGGACCTGTCCGGCAAACGGCTGATGGACGGGGCCCGCCCGATCGCTTCCGTGAGCGCTTGCAGCCGGCCGGGTGCCTGCTCAAAACCCCGGGAGCAATCGCAGGGCTTGACAAGAGCACCGCGTCCTGCTATAATTAACCGATCGGTCGGTTAATATGGCTAGAAAATCCAATCCCAAGCTGCGCGAGCGCCTCATCGCCGAGGCCGAGCATCTCATCCACCTCAAGGGCTACAACGCCACGAGCATGGAAGACATCGCCCGCGCCTGCGGCATGACCAAGGCCAACCTCTTCCATCATTTCGGCTCCAAGGAGGATTTGGGCTTGGCCGTGCTCGACTCCAAGATCGCCGACACCCGCTCCTGCCGGATCAACCCCCTGTGCGGCGATCCCGCCGGCGACCCGTTGAGAGCCGTACAAAAGATGTTCGATGACTGCAGCACGCTTTTCAAAGGCAACGGCTGCCGCGCGGGCTGCTTCGTGGGCAACATCGCCCTGGAAATGAGCGATGCCAGCGAAGCCTTCCGCAAGAAGGTGAGCCTATTCTTTGAAGAATGGGCCGCGGGAATGGCCGAGTGCCTGGACCGCGGGCGCAGGTCCGGGCTCTTCACCCGGGACCTCGAGCCCAAGGCCGCGGCCGAGACCATCCTGTCGCTTTACGAAGGCGCCATCATGCTCGCCCGCACGCGCCGCGACGCTTCAATTTTTCAGCGCGTGGGCCGTCAGGCCCGCGCTCTGCTGGAAAGGTATGTCGCAAACTAAAGGAGGCAACATCAACATGGGACCCAAGACCCCCTGCGGGTGCTGAACCCGCGGCTCCCCGTCCCTGGCCACCCCTGCGCTTGCACGGAAGGTTGGCCGGGGCGGGGGGCACATCAGGCCATGACCCTCCGCCAGGCCCTGCTCGCCGCCGCCTTCCTCGCCGGCGCCGCCTATTTGACCCGGCCGGCCCCGTCGCCCGAGCCCGCGACACCGCGCCTTGAACCCTCCGCCGAACGCCAAGCCGCCCGGCAGCTGCGGGCTCCGGATCTCGCGGGCCGGATGGTGTCGCTCTCCGACTTCAAGGGCCGTCCCGTGCTGTTGAGCTTCTGGGCCACCTGGTGCGAGACCTGCGTGGCCGAGATGCCCGTCCTGGAGGCGCTCCACCGCCGGCACCGCGCCCAGGGCCTGGTCGTCCTGGCCGCGTCCATCGACGAAGGCGGCAGGAAGGCCGTGATGCCCTTCGTCGCCCAGCACAACATGACCTTCCCCGTCCTCCTCGCGGGAGAGCGCGGCGGGCGGGACTGGGTCCGGGGCCTGCCGTCGCTCTATCTGATAGACCGCGACGGCCGGGTCGCCAAGAAGCGCTTCGGTCCGGTGCCGAGCCTGACCCTGGAGAGCGACGTCGCGGCTCTCCTGAACCTATAATTGAGGAGATTCCCATGAGACCCCAACCCCGCGTCCTCGCCGCGGCCGTCCTCGCGGCGCTGTGCCTGGCCGCCTGCGCCAAGAAAGAGCCGGTCCAGCCCGCCGCGCCGGCGGCTCAAGCGCCGGCCGTCGACAACGCCGCGACCCAATACGTCGACAGCCTCCAAAGGGACGTCAAGAAGGCCCAGGACACGGCCGCCAAGGCCAACGCCGCGATCCGGCAGAAGTCCCAGTCCGTCGATGAGACCCTCCAGGACGGCGGCGGGAACTAGCCTTGCGCCCGGCCGGCCGGTTTCGTATCATGGCCGCATGAAATCCATTCTCCTGTCCCTCCCGATCGCCGTCCTGCTCGGCTCACCCGCCCGCTGCGGCCCCCTCTCGCGCGAGGACCTCAAGAAAGCCCTCGACGAGAATCCCGACCTGGTCGTGGACGCGCTCAAATCCAAGGGCAAAGACCTCCTCGACATCCTCCAAAAGGCTTCCGACGAGGAGCGGCAGCGCCAGCAGAAGGAGCAGGAAGCCGCGATCGAACGCGAGATCGACGAAGCCATCCAGAAACCCCTCTCGCCGGCCATTGAATCCCAGACCCGGATTCGGGGCAAGAAGGACGCCAAGTTCACCCTCGTCGAGTATTCGGATTTCCAGTGCCCCTACTGCCAGCGGGGCTACCGCATCGTCGAACACCTGCGCCAGAAGCTCGGCGACGACCTGCGCTTCATCTACAAGCACAAGCCCCTCGGCAACCACCCGCTGGCGCTGCCCGCGGCGCTCCATATGGAAGCCGCCGCCCTCCAGTCTCCCGACAAGGCCTGGAAGTACCACGATAAGCTTTTCGAGAATCAGGAACGCCTCAGCGAGCCCTACCTGACCGAGGCGGCCAAGGAGCTCGGACTCGACGTGGCCAGGCTCAAGAAGGACGCCAAAAGACCCGAGCTCGCCAAGCGCGTCCAGGCCGACATCGCCGAGGCCGAGAGCTTCGGCATCACCGGGACCCCGGGCTTCCTGCTCAACGGGGTGCCCGTCCGCGGCGCCTACCCCACCGACTTCTTCGACAACATCATCCGGAAGCTGCAGGCGGCCGAGCAAGCCAAGAAGAAGAACTAGGCCGCCGCCGGCCTTCCAGGCCGGCGGCTAATTTGGTAGCATGGCCTTATTGAGACTGATTTTCAATAAGGCATTCCCCCTCATCTTCCTGTCGGCGGGAACCTCGGCCGCCGCTCCCGTGGAGCGGCGGCGGCAGCTCATGGGCGCCCTCTGCCACATCACGGCCTATGGGCCCGGGGCAGCGGCGGCCGCGACCGCCGCTTTCGATGAGATCGCCCGCTGGGAGAAGGTCTTGAGCGTCCACCGCGCCGACAGCGAGGTTGCGGCCCTCAACCAAACGCAAGCCGGGGAGGAGTTCGCGGCTTCGCCGGAGCTCGGGCGCGCGGTGGCGGCCTCGCTGGCCGTCGCCCGCCGCTCCCGAGGCTTCTTCGACCCGACGGTTCTTCCGGCGCTGCGGGAGGGACCCGCGGCCTTGGCCCGGGTGGGATGGCGGCACGTGGGCTTCGAACCCTCCACCCGCCGCGTGCGATTCCTGAAGGCCGGGATGGGCCTGGACTTCGGCGGGATCGGCAAGGGGATCGCCCTCGACGCCGCGGCCCGCGTCTTGCGGGAGCGCGGCGCCGCCTCGTCCCGGCTCAATTTCGGCGGCCAAATCCTGGCGCTCGGCGCTCCCCCCGGCCGGCACGGCTGGGAGGTCCGAATCCCCGGACACGGGTTGCTGGAGGTCTCCGGCGCCTCCGTTTCGACATCCGGCGACTCCGAGCGCGGCGGCCACATCGTCGATCCCCGCACGGGCCGAGCCGTCACCGGGCGGCCTCCGGTCACCGTCGTCTCCATGAGCGCCGGCGAGGCCGACGCCTGGTCCACCGCCCTCTACGCCGGGGCCGATCCGGCGCTCTTCGGCGGCTGCGTGTTGATCGGGGGAGACCGGCCGACACGGACGCCCGCCTGCCGGCCCTTCGGCGAACCGGGGGCCGGGCGGTGACTCCCGCGGGGCGGGCGCCATGAAATACATGCAGACCGGAGGCTTCCAGAGCCACCCGCTCATGCGCCTGACGCTGTACTGGACCCTGGCCTTCCTCTCCGGTCTATGGGTCACCAACGCGGCGATGTATCTGACGCGGATGGGCCTGGCCCCGGCATCGGTTCAAGAGTACTACCGGGGCTCCGGCGCCGAGTTCTCGGCCCCGCGCAGCTTCGCCTCGATGCTCGAGGTGAGCCACGCCCATCTTCCCATCATGGGCGTGGTCGCGCTCCTTCTGACCCATTTGATGATCTTCGCCCCGTACCGGGAAAGGACCCGGCGCGCCATCATCCACGCCACGTTTCTCTCGGCCTTGGCCGGAGAGGGCGCGGGCTGGCTGGTGCGCTTCGCGCATCCGGGGTTCGCGGTCCTTAAGATCGGAGCCTTCCTCGCCTTCCAAGGGCTGCTGGCCTGGCTCATCATCGGGTTGGCGGTCTTCCTGGCTCACGGCGCTCCCCCCGGCCGAAGGCCCCGGAAATGACGTCGCCAGAAATCTGCCTGATCATCGCCAACATCATGCTGACCTCGCTGGTCAGCATCACCGCCCGGATCGCGATGGGCCGGATGGACCCCATCCCCTACGCCGTCCTCTCGTTGGCGATCACCGGCGCCTGCCTGGCCGCCGTGGAAGCGCGCGCCGGGCGTCTCAACACCCTGCTCGACCCGCGCTACGCCAAGCGCTTCCTCGCGATCGGCTTCTTCGGAGCGACGCTGCCCTCGCTCCTGCTGTTCCACGCCGGGCAGACGGTCCCCGCGTCGCGCATGGTGATCCTCTGTCAGGTCGAAATACTCATCGCCCAGGCCTTCGGCTTCTTCTTGCTCAAGGAAACGGTCGGACCGCGCCAATTGGGGGCGATCGCCCTCATCCTCGCGGGCATGCTGACGGCCTTGGGCGCCGAGGGCCTGCCGACTTTCGGCCGGGGAGAGGCCATGGTCCTGGCCATGCCCCTCACTTTCCAGCTCAGCCACCTCGCGGGAAAGAGCCTGTCGCGGGAACTCCCACCGGACTCGGTCGCCGGCGGACGCTCGATCTACGGCCTGGTCCTGCTCCTGCCGCTGATACCCCTCTTCCGGTCGGATTGGGGCGCGTGCCTCCGGCCGCAATCCCTCGCCATCCTTGTCTTTCAAGGCCTCGTGCTCAACGCGCTGAGCCTGGCCCTCTGGTATCGCTCGCTCGCCAGGATCGACCTTTCGAAACTGACCCCCCTGATCCTGACCTACCCCCTGCTCACCCTGGCGATCGCGCGGGTCCTGCCCGGCCTGCGCGAGCCCGTGGGCGCCCGGCAGTTCGCGGGCGCGGCCGTCGTGATCGTGGGCGGGGCGATCCTGTCGCGCCTGCCGTCGTCGCGACGCGAAGCGGCGGACGCCGCGGCCGGGTAGCCTCCCCCGCCTCCGCGAAAGGCTGTGACTTTAGTCCCTGTGATCGGTATTCTCTTGCCCCCGGCCCGTCGGCGGGCTACACTGGGGACGCGGAGGCGTGGACGCGCCGTTCTGGAGGCCGGGGTCGGCGTTCCCCGGCCTCCCCATTTCCCCCGCCGCCGGACCGCCGCCGATGACCTCCGGCGCCGGAGGGACCGGCAAGGCCGCCAATCCCCACGGACCTCACAAGCGCCCGGCATCGGCAAAAATCCGTCGCGCCTCGCTTTCTCTGCCGGCAATGCGGCCAAGATCGTTTCGTCGGTTTTTCATGCCGGCGGCGCTGGCCGGCGAGTTAAGCCGTCTCTTGTGCGAAGAGCTCGCGCGGTTCTACGGGCCCCTCACGGCTCGTTGGGCGCCCCGACGCAGTGGACGCAGGGCAGCGGTGGGGCGGGCGCGATACCGTCCGGCGAAAGGACGTCCCGGGGAGCCTGCGGTCCACAGTGGGGGGTGGATAGGTTAAGTTTGACCTATCGGTGTTGATTCAATGTTTCAAAAAATGCTTCCGCAGAATGTTTTTCCGGCGATCGAGAGGAGTCTCGGTCAGGCCGACTTGGCGTCCTCGCGGCGGCGGGAGTGGATGTCGACGCCGTTCCAGTCGCCGGGAGGCGGCGTCTTCTGAAATTTCCGGCAGCGTTCCACGAACATCGAGGTGGGGTGGTCGCCGGGCCGCTTCTGCGCCAGCGCCGAGAAAATGGCCAAGGCCTCGTCCCACCTCCGCAGGCGGTAGAGCGCGACCGCTTCCGTGAAGCGGCGGTTGAATTCCTGGTCCAAGGACGAGATGTCTCCCTTGGCGGCCAAGAGTTCGTGGATCGTGATGGGTTCCGTCCTTCCCTTGACCACCGCGAAGTCGAGGATGCGCTCCTCGATCTCCCCATTGCAGAACTCGTAGGTGTCCTGGCTGATGATGATGCCGGTCTTGTAGGTCTGCGAGGTCCAGACATTGGAGCACGCCGAGGAGCGGCGGCGCCCGCAATCCAGCAATCTAGCGAATAAACGGGTGCGGTGCCCCGACCGGGGAGGGGGCTCGCTCCACTTATTTGCACTTCCAAGTGGATTTGTCGCACTTAAGACCCTTTAACCTCAATGATGCGCTATTCGATCAAGAATTCGAGGCTCCTCGACGGAGCCAAA
>CAYJXJ010000240.1:0-6164 GCA_964374095.1 uncultured Elusimicrobia bacterium | reverse complement strand
TTTTTCGACGGGAAAGTGCCCGCCTTGCCTACATAACTCGTAAACTCGGGCTAGGTGGAGGCGATCCTGCGGGAGCGGGGCGCGAGACGACGACCCCCGGGCGCGGGACCGGGCCCGCCAGATCCTGCCCGCTGTCCGCCGGGGAGAGCCGGTGCCGCGCCGCTGAACCTCACGGCTCCTTCCAAAGGTCGTAATAGTAGCTGCCCCACGGCGCCGCTGGAAACAGCGGGTGGAAGACGTAGCCCCGCAGCCAGGACCGCTGCACACGGACCTTGGCGTCCTCGCTCACCGGGATCACGGGGACGTCCTCGAAGGCAATCTCGTTGAGGCGTCCATAGAGCGCGGCCTTGCGCCCCGCCTCGGAGGTCTGCGCGGCTTGCGCGATGATGCGGTCCGCCTCGGGGTTACGGTAACCGCGGTTCGAGCGTTGGCTATGCATCAGGGGAAAAGCCACGCTGTAAGGGTCGGCGAAGTCGGCGTACCAGGCGCCGGCCCACAGGACCAGATGCCGTCTGTAGAACATCTCGCCCTGCGTCGCCAGTTGGACGGGACGCACGTTCACATGGAACTTGGGGTTGAGGGCCTCCAGATTGCGTTTGAGCATCTGGCAGAGGTTCTGGCGCACGGTGTTGCCCTCGTTGTGGATGAGGGTGAACCGGAAGCCCTTCTCCCAGGCCTGGCCGCCCCAGGCGCGCCGCAGGTGCGCGGCGGCCGCGGCCGGGTCGAATCGGAACCAGGGCCGGGCGCTGCCTTCCGGGGTGAGGGCGGCCGGCAGTATGCCGGCCGGGAGGCGCCCTTTACCTTGGAGGGCCTCCCTCTGGAACGCTTCGTAGTCCACGGCATGGGCCACGGCGCGGCGGGCGTCGGGGTCCCGGAAGAAGTCCGGGGGGATTCCGTCGCCGTCAAACCTTCCGGACCCGATGTTGGGGTTTCCCCGCGGTTCGACGTTGAAATGGAAGTAAAGCAGGGGGCTGAACCCGATCACGCCCAGACCTTCGAGCATCTCGACGGCGGGCAGACCCCGGAGCGTCGAAGCCAGGGCGGCGTCCGCGAAGATGACATCCGCGTCGCCGCTCTGGAGCATGAGCTTGCGCGCGGAGAAGTCTTCGATGGTGCGCAGCACCACGCGGCGCAGTCGCGCGGGGGTGCGCCAATAGTTCTCATGGCGCCTCAGCAATACGGTCCGGGCCTGGCGGTCCCAGCGCTCCAGCGCGAAGGGCCCCGTGCCGTTGGCCTGGTCGTGGATGCGTCCCTCCTCGCGCTTGGGGTTGTTGTGCCGCGGGAGGGTTTCCTCGGAGCCGTCCCATTCCCCATGGGCGAGGGCCCAGGCCTTCGGAAGAACGAAGCCGAAGTTCGCCAGGATCGAGAGAAGACCCGGGAAGGGACGCGCCAGGCGCAGGACGATGGCGCCGTTCGCCACTTGCACCGCCGCCGCGGCCTGCCGGTAGATCCCAGGCCTCAGGCGCCCCTGATCGTCGCGGGTCGATTCGACGCCCAGGACCGGTTGTATCAGCGTATACGCGCTGCGCCCCGCCGGATCGACCAGGAGGAACCTGAGGAGGGAATACCGGACGTCTTCCGGCGTGAGCGCCGAGCCGTCGTGGAACCGCACGCCGGAGCGGATCGGAAACCGGTAGGCGCGCCCGTCTTTGGAGAGGAGGCCGTTCTCGCGGCTGGGAACCGCGGTCGAGAGCCTGGGCTCGAAGTCGGAGAGGCTCGTCCCGCGGAAGGCCACCAGGCCTTCGTAGATGTTGGCGATCGCGTGGGAGTTGACGTCCCCGATCCCGTACCAATTCGGGTCCAGGCTCTGCACGTCGGCGATTCCCGCAAAGACCACGGTGTCGGGTTCGCCGGCCGCGGATCGCGCGGGCCGCGCCGGGATGGCTCCCAGCAGGACCAGGACCGCCAGGGAGGACTTGGTCCGGGACATCCAAGCCCTTGAGGCCGGCATGCGGTCAGCATCATACCATAGGACCCACGGTCCCGGCGCGGACCGCAGGAAGCTCCTTCAACGCGGGCTGCATCCCTGACCCGCGCCGGCTGCGGCGTGCCTCCCTGGACTTGAATCGTCCCCGGAACTTCCCCAAGCGTTCGGGAGTGTAGCCGCCGTGAGCGTCCCAGGGGGGCGGTGAGTCGCCCGCGTTGTTTAGTCGGGTTGCCCCTTGCGGCCATCGCCCGCGGTTCTCGCAAACCACCTCCACCGGTGGAGGTGAGCAGCGGTGAAATGCCGCCGCCGCCGCCAGAATTTGGTTTCCCCGTGACTTATCGTCTACCCGTTGACTCCCCCGAGTCTCACAAAATTCCGTCTTGCGCCAAAAGAAAGAAGAAGGCAATACTTTCGGGAATTTTCGCGGTTCAGATTCCCGCTTGAAAAAGAAGCAGGACCCTTTCTTTCGGCTCGTGGGAAGCATGCGCGACAAGCCCGACGTTTCCCGGCGGCACGACGACTATCTCTACGGCGGGGAGCGGACTGCCTGCCCTAACCCCTTTCGGACTCAGTACTTGTCGTTCTCGCAGGCGGTCTTGGCCTCGGCCTCGCTCATGCCCCACCAGAACAGGGGCCCCAGGCAGTTCTCCTTCTTGTCCTTGGGGTCCTCCGAGCGGGTCACATAGGCCGCGTAGACTCCCTTCTGCGCGTTAGGCTCCGGACGGGCCACCCAGCGGCCCAGGGCGCCGCTCTTCATGAGGTCGGTCTTGTTCTGGTCGGCGGTCTGCACCGTCAATCCGCCGGCCGGGATATCCAAGGCCGGGTTGGCCGCGTAGGGGAACTCGTCCTGGCCCTCTTTATCTTCATTGAGGGGAAGCTTGTAGAAGGCGGTGCGGTACTTCACTCCCACATTGGTGAAGTTGAAGATCAGATACCACTGCCGGGGCTTGGCCTTGGTTCCCGCGCCTTCGGCCACGCCGTTGACGTAGAGGGCCGCGTGCTCCTTCTTAAGGCCCTTGTAGATGGTGACTTTCTCCGCGTTCTCACCGGAACCAAGGTCCACGGCGTCCGGGAAGGGGTCCCAGGGCGCGCCGGAGGCGCCGTTGAAGATGGTCTCGCCCTTGGCGTTGACGCTGCCGCCGCCGGCGTCGCCCGTGCCGGGAGGCATTATCTTGGGCCAGAAGACCCGGCGCGAATCCGGCTCGGTGAACACGGCGATGAGGCTGGTGTGCTTGGCGCCCGTGACGACCTTGAGCTTTCCGTCCTTGCGGATCTCGTCGAGGTTCTTGAGGGCCAGCCGAAGCTCCGCCTCGTCGTCCTTGAACCCGAGCTCCTTCTCCAAGACGTGGCCGAGCGTCGCTTTGTCGCCCGGGGAATGCACGAGAGTCTTGAGGCCCTTGTCGCCGAATTGGATCTTGACGGCGTCGTCGGGGCCGCGGTCCGCGGTGTTCTTGGCCGGGTCGAAATAGTAGACCCCGCCGTCGGATTCGGTGCGCACGTACTTATCCAGGGCCAGGGTCACGCTCGCCGGCTTGTAGGACAAGTCGGTGTTGGCGCTCATGAAGGTCACGTGGTAGAACTTCTTGATGTCGACGATGGCCCAGAGGAATTGGTACTTGTAGCCGTCGGCCTTGTGCTGGGTCTCGATGAACTCCTTGACCCCCGCCTCCGTCACCTTGTAGGCCCGCGCCTTGAGGCCCACCGTGGCGTGGGTGTTGATCTCCTTGATCGGGGCGTACCAATTCTTGGTCACCCATTCCTTTTCCCAGTGGTCCCAGGCCGGGTCGGTGGGGTTGGTGGGGTTAGTCGGGTTGGTGGGATTGGTGGGGTTGGTGGGGGGCTCGGGCTTGGGCGGGGTCACGGCGCCCTTGACGACCTTCATCTTCTTGGTCGCGGGGTTGTAGACGAGGTGGTAGTCCTCCCCGTTGATCTTTCCCAGCTTGATCTGGCCCTCCACGACGACCGTGCCGCCGTTGACGATCTTGTTGACCGTCGGCGCGAAATCCGGAGCCAGGTCGAAGTGGGTCTTGGCATCGGTCCGATTGACGGTCTCCGCCGGAAACCAAAGCTGCTCGCCGGTCCCGCCGGCCGACTGGCCGATGACGTAGAACTTCTTGCCTTCGACGGTCACCACGTGATTGAGCGAAATGGCCGCCACGGTTCGGAGCTTGGCAAGGTCCAGGAGAGTCGTCCTGACGGCCGGGCCCTTGGTGCCGTCCTTGGTCGTGACGGCCTCCGGCCTGCCGAACTCCACATCGACGCCGTTCTCCGTCGGGGTCATGTTCAGGGTGTATGACTTCATCCCCGGCTTGCGCTTGTCGAGCGGGGCCGTCACGCTGGACTCTCCATTACCGATCGGGAAACGCCGACAGAACCGATCGTCCGGATAGGTGATGTCGCAAATTCCGATCTCGTTGACCATGCCCGTCTCGGTCTGCCTGGAAATCATTTTGACCGCGATCTTGCGGGAGATCTTGTCTCCCTCCTGCCATAGGGTCATGACGATGGCGCCCTGGGTGACGACATCCTCGGGGCTCCAACCCCCGTCTACGGTGGTCTGCCCAACGCCGAAATCGAACTGGACGGGGTTTTTCTCCTCGGCCTTGAGGATCGCGTCGTACTTGGCCTGCTTGCTGATGTCCGAGCCCTCCAGGACCTTATGGGCGTAGGCCCCGGCCTTATAAAGGAAATCCTGCATCCAGGCGGAGGGCTCCTGCGTGGAATAAGGGTCCGCCGAAACCCCGGCCGCGCTTCCCTTCCCCTCCGCGGTCCAAGGCTTGAGATTGGCGACGAGGATCTCGGTCTTGAAGCCGCCGAGCTTGTCCTTGAGTTCAGCGACGCTGAGGGCCCACTTCGGGGGCTGCGGGTCGCCCAGGACGTAGTAGAGCTCGACCAGATTGCGGGCGTTCTCCGGGCCGGTCTTGGCCGCGGCGAAGGTCTTCTCGATCAAGGTGGGGATCGTGGCCAGGAGGCCGCCCTCTCTCTTCTCGTCGCGGGCCTTCTTGGTGACGTAGCTGGCGGCGCCGCCGTCGCCCTGCATGACGAAGGCCGCGAAGCGCTTGGCCATGTCGTCGCGGACCGCCTTGTGATCGCGCGCCCCGAAGGCGAGTATGTTGACGGGGTTGGTCTCCTTGGGGGCCGAGGCGACCTGGGCGCTTGCGGGCGCGGCGACGGCCAGGGCAAAGAGTGCGGCGTAGGCGGCTCGGGCTAGCGGGTGCATGGATCCTCCGGTTCGCATGGTTCTCTTCCGAATACCCTTAGGAGTCGAACCATTTCCTGTGGTCATCCCTTCACTATACCACGCCGCCCTTGACGTCTCCAGGGCCGGAGGGCCCATGCCGCCGGACCGGAGGGCCTAGCCGCTCCGGAAACACGCCGCCCGGCCTTTCAAGGCCGGGCGGCCGCGGCACCCGATAGCGACATGCCCACCGCTAGTCGGGGATCTCCGGCTTGATG
This sequence comes from uncultured Elusimicrobia bacterium, assembly GCA_964374095.1. Classification (GTDB taxonomy): domain Bacteria; phylum Elusimicrobiota; class Elusimicrobia; order UBA1565; family UBA9628; genus CAYJXJ01. The sequence continues at coordinate 781 of CAYJXJ010000240.1, read as the reverse complement.
GTGGGGAGGCGGTCGTTGATGCCCTTGATCTCGTTGAGCGCAGGCACGACTTCCATGCTGATATCTTCCAATGGCGTCGTCGCCTTTTTCTGGTGTTCGAGAAAGGCGCCGCGGGCTTCCTCAATATACTTAGTACCCCATTCCCCCCACTTGGTACCGTTAGGCGCGACACTCGTGGGAGGCGCGGGGGGGACTGTAATCAAGACATCTTTCTTCTTCGCGGCGTCCATCGGGACGCGCCTACCCGCCAGCCCTTTGCTCATGTCGGCCTTCGTTCCGTCCACCAACGGCACCTCTATCTCCTCACCCTTCTTCTTGACTTCCTCCTTGAACCCCGAGAGCGCCCAACAGGCACCCTCCGGACAATTCTGCGTGCGCCGGCCCTCTTCGCCGTTCACCGTCCTGTTGACATGGCTATGGACATCCTTGGTCTTGACGGCCGCCGAGTTGAGGGTCTTAAGCTCGGGTTGCAGCTCCCGTGTCCACAGATTCGCGTGGAACTCCTGCCGCTTCTTGACATCAACGATAGCCCTGTCAAGGTCCGCGAGGTAGGCTTCCGCCTCCTTCTTGAGCGCGGCTACGTCGACCTGGGCGAGTTTCTTGGTGATGAGGTCGGTGTCCAGCCATCCGACCTCGGACGCTATGGCCTTCCGCAAGTCCTCATGAGTCTTGGACAGGGATCCGGCCTCCCACGTTGCTGGAGCCCAAGTCTCGTTAGCCCCTGGCGGCCATTGCCCCGCGGATACTAAGCCCAAGGCAGCCGGGACTTACCCCAACTCGG
>CAYJXJ010000239.1:0-6177 GCA_964374095.1 uncultured Elusimicrobia bacterium | reverse complement strand
AGGCGGCGAGCGTGTCCTGGACGAGCTCTTCGGCGTCGGTGGGCGCAAAACCCAGGCCCAGCCCCCCGGCGTATAGGGGTCCCGAGAATTCCGATACCAACGCATCCAAGGCGCCCGGACGGCGCTCCTTGAGCTCACCCAATCGGCGGGTCAAGTCTTCCATGACCGGAGGAATATTGAAAGCGCCTGCGCCTATGGGATATTGGAGGCGCGGGCGGCCCATACTGTAACATTCTTGACGCCGGAACCTGAGGGGCTATGCTGACGTTCACCCGCTGATAGCGACGGATCCAGCCGCGCGTTCCGTGACGCCGGCGATTCCCGGAGCATTTGGGAACTGGGAGAACCTGGGTCTTGACGCCGCCGCCCACTCCTGCTATATAGATAGCCGGGAGGCCGAGCCCGCACACCTGGACCGCCGACTGGGGCGGTCTATTTTTTTTGGGGAACGAATGCTGAAGAATCGGCGCATCGCCCTGATCGGCGCGGGGCACATGGGCGCGGCCCTGATCGGGGGGATGCTGCGCTCCAAGCTCACCGCTCCCGGCCGCGTCACGGCCTCCCGGCGCAGCGAAGAGGCCCTCGAGGATCTGCGCCGACGTTGGAAGATCCACGCGGTCTCGGACAACAAGAAGGCCGCGGCCGGAGCCGACATCGTCATTCTCGCCGTTAAACCCCAGGTCGCGGCGGGAGTTCTCGCCGAGATCGCCCCGGTGGTCTCGGGCTCCCAGCTGGTGGTGAGCCTCATGGCCGGCATCACCACCGACACCATTTCAAGGAAGCTGCGCGCCCCCTGCCCGGTGGTGCGGGCCATGCCCAACACCCCCGCCCTGGTCGACGCCGGGGCCACCGCGATCGCGGCCGGGGCCAAGGCCGAGGAACGCCACCTCAAGCTCTGCGAGGCGATTTTCGGCTCGGTGGGCCTGGTGGTCCGGCTCCCGGAATCGGCCATGGACGCGGTGACCGGGCTCTCCGGCTCCGGCCCGGTCTACATCTACATGGCCATCGAGGCCATGATCGACGGGGGAGTCAAGATGGGCATACCCCGCGCCATCGCGACCCGGCTGGCCTCCCAGACCGTATTCGGCGCCGCCAAGCTCGTCATCGAAACCGGCAAGCACCCCGCCATCCTTAAAGACGAGGTGACCACGCCGGGCGGAACGGCCATCAATGCCATCCACGTGTTGGAGACCAAGGGCCTGCGCAGCGTGCTCATCGACGCCATCGTGGCCGCGACGCAGCGCTCCCAGGAAATCAGCCGCCTCTATGCCGACTGAACGTGTGCAATAGCGACAACCCGGTCCCCCCGCCCGTCCTGGTGACGGCGCGCGAACACCTCGAGGAGGTCTGCGACGAGATGCGCGCCGCCAGGGCGCGGGGCCTGGCCGTGGATGTCGAATCCAACGGCTTCTACGCCTACCGCGAAAAAGTCTGCCTCATCCAGCTTTCAACCTCCGAGAACGACTACATCGTCGATCCCATCGCGATCCGAGACATGTCCGCGCTCGGCCCCCTCTTCGCCGACCCCGCGGTCGAAAAGATATTCCACGCCGGGGAGTATGACATACTCTGTCTCAAGCGCGACTTCGAATTCCGCTTCGCGCGCCTCTTCGACACCATGATCGCCAGCCGCCTGCTGGGCTCCAAGGAGCTGGGATTGGCCGCGGCCATCGAGCGTCATTTCGGCATTCGACTCTCCAAGAAGCTCCAGCGCGCCGATTGGGGACGGCGTCCCCTCACCATGGCCCAGATCCGCTACGCCCAGCTCGACACCCACTACCTGCTGCGCCTGGCCGACATCCAACGGACGCTTCTTGAAAAGAAAGAACTCCTTGAAGACGCGGCCGAAGGCTTCGAGAAGCTCGCCCGCCTCGAGCCGCAGGAAAGGACCGTCGATCCCGAAGCCTTCCGGCGGTTGGCCCAGGGACGCGACTTCGATGGGCGCAAGCTCGCCGTCCTCCGCGAGATCCACGCCATGCGGGAGGAGGCGGCGCGGGAGCGCGACCGGGCTCCCTTTCGCATCATGCCCGAACCGCTCATGGTCAAGCTCGCCGAGGCGCCTCCCGATTCCATGGAGTCCCTGCGCCGCTTCCGGGGAATGACGCCCTATCTCTTCGAGAGATTCGGGCGCGCGGTCCTTGAAGCCATCCGCCGCGGCCAGGAGGCCCCCCCGATCGCGCTCGCCCGGCCCCACGGGCCCCGCCCCGACCCGCGCCTGGGACGGCTCTTCGAGCACCTCCGCGCCTGGCGCAAGGCCAAGGCCGAGCAGTTGGGGGTGGACCCCGTGGATGTGGTGACGACCGAGCAGCTTAGAGAGATCGGCAAGCGTTCGTTCTCAGGGACCGACCCTCTCCATGGGCTCAGCGAACTCAAGCGCCGCCGCTACGGTTCGGAGATCCTCAAGTCGATCGCGGAGTTCCGCTAGCCCGCGCGGACCGGAGCCGCCCGACTAATCCTCGAGCCTGAACTGCATTCTCTGCGATTTGCGCACCGCCACCGGCCCGGCCCGGGTCATCCCCGGGGAGAACCGCATGAGCTTGGCCACCGCCGCCGCGGCCTGGTCGAAGGCCGGACCAGCCGACTGCGACACCTCCACCGAACTCACGCGCCCATCCGTGCCGATGTTCAGCACGATCGTGACAACCCCTTCCCGTCCCACAGCCCGCTCGCTTTCCGGATAGAAGCGCCGAAGGTTGGCCCTGACTTGGTCGCCGTTCAACAGCTTGGCGTCGGCTACCAGATCGGCGGCTCCGCTGCCGTCCCCCGTTCCACCGGGCACGCCGCTGTCGGAGCCGATCCCCGAGCCCCCCGGGATCGCGGCCGTCCCGGTCCCCCCAGGGGCACCGCCCGCCGTGGGAGCCGGATCCTCGAGCTTCTCGGTCTTCGGGATCTCGGGCCCTGCCGTGGTGAATTCCGGTGTCGGGGTCGGGACCGCCGGGATGGGCTTGACCGCCTGGGATTCGGTCACGACGTTGGGGCCCGGCGGGGCGTTGGGGACCAGGCGCTTGGGAGCGGCCAGCTTGGCCGCGCCGCCCATCGGCTTGGTCAGGTCCACCACGATCGGAAGCGGCGGCAGGGGCGCGGAGACCGGCGCCCGGTTGGCAAAGCCGATCAAGGCCGCATGCGCGGCGAATGAAACGGCGATCGAGCCGTGGAAGAGACGGTCGGCAGTCATGGTTCTCCCCCGGTATCCTTCGGTCAACGCTTTTGGACCTCGAGGCCTATCTTTTTGACACCGGAGCCCCGCACAAGGTCCAAGAGTTCCACGATCTCGCCGTAGGCCAGGGCCTTGTCCGCCGAAAGAGTGACCGGCACTCCCGGCTGGAGCGCGACCTGCCGGGAAAGCGCGGCCGACAACTCATCCGGCGTCACGCGCTTTCCGTCCAGGAAGACCTCCCGCCGCGCGTTGATGACCACCGCCATGGCCTCGGTGGCGGAGCGGTCATGATGCGCGGCCTTGGGGACATCCACCTTGATGGCGCGGCGCTGGATCATGGGAGCCGTGGCCATGAACACGATCAAGAGGACAAGGATGATGTCGACCAAGGGCGTGACGTTGATGCCCGTGATCGCGGTCTCATCCAGGCCGGCCTGCATCTATTTACCCACCCCCGCCCTCAGGTGCGCGAGGATGAGCCGCCCGAGGGCCTCGGTCCCGGAAAGCAGGTCCCGGACCTTCTTCTGGTAGTAGTTGAAGCCCACCACGCAGGGGATGGCCACGAAGAGGCCGACCGCGGTCGCGATCAGGGCCTCGGAGAGGCCCGCCATGACCACCTCGGGACCCGCCGAGGCCTGGGCCAAATCATGAAACGCCTTGATAACGCCAAGGACCGTGCCGAAGAGCCCGATGAAGGGCGCGTTGTTGCCCAGGGTGCCGAGGGCCAAGAGCCGCCGCTCGAGGCGCATGCGCTCCTCGAGGCTCGCGGAGGTCAGAAGGTCCTCGACGCCGGCGGCGCCGTGGTGCGCCTGGGTCAGGCCGGCCTGGAGTATCTTGGCTGCCGCGCCGTGATGGCGCCGGATCGCCTTCTCAAGGGCCGGAAGCCCCTCGTTGAGGCACTCGAGCACTCCGCGGCGAAGGGCGTGAAAATCGCGAAGCTCCCGTTTCAAGAGGATCCCGCGCTCAATCAAGATGGCGATCGAGACCACCGAGCACAGGAACAGCCCCCAGATCACCCAGTCGCCTCCCGACAGGGCCAGAGCGTTCAAAAACGATAGGTTCATCTCATCTGCCTCCCGATGGGGTCACATCCCGCCATCCGCCAAATTCGCGGAATTTGGCGGATGGCGGGATGTGACCCCATCATCCTCACCTGCCTCCGAGCCCGTGCAGACGCAGCAGAGCCCCGCATAATTCGATCTTGACCGACGGGTGACTCTCCAAGGAAAGTTGGACGAAGAGCTTGCGGTAGTCCTCGGCCGAACCGAGCTCGCCGAGGTACTGGGCGGCCAGTGCCCGGGCCAGCCAGTCCTGGTCCACGGAGTGGCGCAGCAGCACCTCGCGGCCGAAGGAATCGCCCATGCGCCAGAGCCCCTGCGCGGCATAGAGACGCACGGCCGGCGAGCGGTCATCGCGCGCCGCGTTGGCGAGCTGAAAGCGCGCGCTCGAGTCTCCCAGGACGAGCAGGGACTCGACCGCGGCGAAACGCACCGTGGGACTCGGGTCCTGCAAGGCGCCCTGGAACATGGGCAGATAGCTCCCATCCCGGGAGTAGGCCAGGGCTACCATGGCCGCGGCGCGGGTCTGCACGTTGCGGCCGAGCTGGACCACGCGCTTGAGCTCCGAGGCGAGCTGGAAGTCCTTCACTCCCGCCAGGCCTTCGGTGAGGAGAAATCCCAGTTCGGTGTAGCGGGTCTTCAACTTATAGCCCGTGGCCGTGGTCAGCTTCGAGAGGTTTCCCAGGGACGCCTCATAGGCGGCGTCGCCCTCGGGCCGGACGTCCTGGCGCTGCTGGAGCAGGCGCAGAAGCGTCTGGTTGATGATGGGATCGATCACCGCGCCCATGGGAAGCCGGTCGCGGGGCGCGGTGATGACGAGGTCCTCGAGGGCGGGGGGCGCGGACGCCGCCGCCCGCGCCGTAGGCGCATATAGAGCCAGGATAAGAGCCCAAAGTGCCGTACTCACTGGGATTTTTTCCGGTAGAGCTTCAAGGCCGCGATGCAGTACTCGGCCAGGACGAAGTCGTTGCCCTGCTCCCGGCCGATGCGGCCGATCAGGTTCGTGTAGTCCGCGGCCATTCCGTATTCGCCGAGGTAGCGCGCCGACATGGCCCGCACCAGCCACCCGGGATCATCGAGGAAGGCCCGCAACTTCTCAAGCCCCCGCGGGTCGCGCAGGCGCGCCAAGCCTTGCGCGGCATAGACCCGCAGGATGGGCTCCGAGTCGCGTTCCGAGGCCGCGGCGAGGAGGGCCGCGGCCTTGTCCTCGTTGCCCCAGGCAATGAGGCCCTCGATGGCGCCGAAGCGCACGCCGGGATCGAGGTGGACCAGGGCTTCCTTTAGTATGCCCAGGTGCGCGGGGTCCTGATCCTGGGCCAGCACGACCAGGGCCGCGGCCCGGACCTCATCCTTGCCCCAGCGGGCGAACTCGACGAGCTTCTCCCGGAAGACCTTGTCGTCGTTTCGCGCCAAAGCCTCCGAGAGGGGGACCCCGGGATTGAGGTAGCGGTTCCTGAGGGCATAGCCGATGGGCGACCCCACGCTCAGCATCTCTTGGAAGGCGGCGCTCTGCGGGTCGGAGGGCCGGACGCGAATCTTGTCCACGCGCTCAAAGAGCTCGATCAGGTTTGTCGTGATGGCCGGATCGACCCGGTCGAGGAGGGACTTCTCCGGCTTGGGGACCTCCGCGACCTGGGAGGCGGGATCCCCGAAAGTGACGCCGGCCAGCGGGGACGTGGCGCCGCAGCCCGCGGCGGCGAGCGCCGCGGCCGCGGCCACGAGCAGTTCCTTCGCGACGTGACGAGGCAAGCGGCCTATTATCGCAAAAAACGGCTCATGACAGAAAATTGTGAAACGAGTAGGGCTCGACGACCAACTACCGCGGGGCAGTTGTGACAAGCGCCAGCCGGAAACGAAGCATCAAGCCAGGCATACTCCCACTGTTCTCTACCAAAGGGCGGAGGGTAGGACTCAACTCGATGCCCCCTGCCGTAAGCGTCCCAGGGGGGCGGTGAGTTGCCC
>CAYJXJ010000238.1:5146-6218 GCA_964374095.1 uncultured Elusimicrobia bacterium | reverse complement strand
GAGCGAGCGCGCCAGGGCGAAGGAATTGGGCGGGACGATGCACACCGGCCCCCTGAAGTCCACGAAGGACTTGGGGTCGAAGTTCTTGGGGTCCACGACCGCGCCCATGACGTTGGTGAAGATCTTGAACTCGTCGGTCACGCGGATGTCGTAGCCGTACGAGGAAAGGCCGTAGGAGACCTTGCCTGCGGTGTCGAGCCGATCGACAAAAGGCTCGATCATCTGGGTCTCTTGGCACATCTTGCGGATCCAGCGGTCTGCTTTCAACACGGTTTCCTCCCCAACCGGCGCAAGGAATCAGCCCTTCCCGTCGGTCATGGCGATCTCACCCTGCGGCGATCATTCCGGCCACGCGGTGCGCGCTGGCCACGGCGCTTTCGATGGTGGCGGGCAGCCCCGTGCGCGTCCAGTCCCCCGCGAAGTAAAACCCCGGCATCCCGGTTCCCGGCGCGGGCCTCACGGCCTCCGTGCCGGGAGACGGCGAGATCGTCGCGAAGGGTTCCTTGACCACGCGCCAGTGCCTGATCTTAGCTTTTTTGAATTCAGGAAAGCACCGCGTCAGATCGCGGCGCGCCGCGGCCAGGAGTTCGGAGGGCTTGAGGCCCACGGGGCCGCGCGCGCCGCTGATGACCAGGGCGAGGTATTGCCCTCCGCCGTCCTGGTCGCGGAAGATGCGGCTCTTATTGAACGCCCACTGGATCGTCGTTCCCAAGAGGCCCACGATGGGCTCCGTGACGACCGGCCGGTCCAGCCACAGGCAGAGGCTCACGATGGGCGCTCCGGAGAGGCTCTGCCATGGGCCGCGCAGGGCCCGCGGCAGCCGGAGTTTGGCGAGGTCCCACGGGGCCAGGGTGGACACGACGTGCTCGGCCCGCAGTTCCCCGCCGTCCCGCAACCGGACCCCCCGCACGCGCCCGTCGCTTTCGATCAAGGATTCGGCGCCCGCGCCGAGCCGCACGCGCCCCCCGCGCGACTCGATGTAGTCCCGGGCCGCGTCGGTGTAGAGCTCGCTCAGGCCCACGGCGGCCAAGCCGAAGCGCGCCCCCTCCCGGTCACCACAAACGATAACATA
>CAYJXJ010000238.1:0-5136 GCA_964374095.1 uncultured Elusimicrobia bacterium | reverse complement strand
AACAGCAATCCCTGGCCCAAGCGGGTGGCCGCGCCCACGGCCGGGTCCTCGTTGAGGGCCCCGAGGGCGATGGGATCGAAGAGCCGCTCCTGGATGCGGCGCGACTGGTCCAAGGAATCGAGCCACTGCCGGACCGTGACGGTGTCATGCCAGGGAGAGATTCCCCCCCGCCTCAGCCGCGAGAGTTCCCGGTGGAGGCGCCGCAGGCCGAGCCGGTCGCGGAGCGTCAACCCCTTGAGCCCCCAAACCCCCGCGGCGAAATTCCAGGGAGCGCCCAGAACGCGCGGCAGGCTCAGACGCGCCCGGGATCCGGTGGAATCGACGAAATCGATCCGGACCCGGTCCCCGAAAGAGAGCCTGTCCGCGCGGCCGATGCGCGCGAGAAAGCGCCGGGTATGCCGGTAGCAGCCCATGAACAGATGCTGTCCGTTGTCGACGCTCGCCCCGGTCTCGGGGTCCTTGAAGGAATACGCCCGGCCGCCCAGGTGGGATTTTTTCTCCGCGACCAGCACCCGCGCGCCGCGCTCGGCGAGCGCGGCGGCGCAGGAGAGGCCGGCGAATCCCCCGCCCAGGACCAGGGTATCCGCGCTCACGGCTTCCCGTTGGTCCAGCCGCGGCAATAGAGCCACGCCCGGGCCGCGCAGGCGGCCTTGCGCCAGCGGGAAAGGCTGACGCGGCGGCGGAGCACCGGGTAATCCTCCTGGCGGATGCGCTCCAGCACTCCTTCATAGACATGGGCCATGACCTCCGCGGCGATCATGGCGGGGCGGTCGCGGGGGTCCAGCCGTCGGCGGGCCTCTGCGTAGTACCCTTTGGCTCGGGAGTACTGCAGCCGCATGAGCGAAAGAAATGCGGGCGAATCGCCCGCGCCGGGCAAGTCCGCGGGCGAGAGGCCCGCCGACTCCAGTTCCTGTTCCGGCAGATAAACCCGTCCCAGCCGGAGGTCTTCGCCCACGTCGCGGATGATGTTGGTGAGTTGGAAGGCGTACCCGAAGAGGACGGCGAACTCCCGGACGCGGGGGGCCGGGGTGTGGCGGTAGCCGAAAATCTCGACCGCGGCCAGGCCCACGGAGGAGGCGACGCGGGCCATGTATCCCTGGAGGTCTTCGATCGTGCGATAGCGCCGCTTGTCCAGATCCATCTCGCAGCCCCGCACGATCTCGAGGAAGGACTCCCGGGGCAGGCGGAAGGCCGCGACATGGGGAGCCAGGCCGCGGGCGACGGGGTGAGTGGGACGGCCCTCGAAAAGCCGGTCGATCTCACCGCGCCAGAAATCGAGCCGTTGACGGGCCTCGTCAGGGCCGTACGCGCCGGAGTCCGCCACGTCGTCGACCTGCCGGCAGAAGGCGTAGAGAGCGGCCAGCGCGGCGCGTTTGGCCCGCGGCAGGAACAGAAACCCCAGATAGAAGCTCGAACCCCGCTCGGCGTTGCCGGTCATTCGCGCATCCCCCTCTTGCAACCCTTGCCCCTTGCGAGCGCGGCGGAGAGGCCGTCACGCCGACTGTACCCGGGTACAGTTGGATGGTCGAGGATGCTGGTCGGCGGACCCGGCTTGGAGCGGCCCCCATTCACCTCGGTCACAGGCGCGTCAAGGAGCGCGCCAACAGGGGAATCCAATCCCATTTGGAGAGCGCCGGGCGCCGGCGCAGGGTGTCGAAATCCATCCCGCGGACCTGCCGCAGCACCGCCACGCCGCCGAGCCAGGTCAGCCGGATCTCCCAGGAGAGGGGCCAGGGCAGGCGGGCCGGGAGGCCGCGCCCCTCCTCGAAGAGGTCGCGGGTCCGGCGCGTCTGGAGGCGCATCAACTCCCGGAACCTCTCGTTGACCACGCCCATGCGCAGCTCCCCTTCGGAGTAGCCCACGCGCGCCATCTCGTCCTGAGGGAGATAAATCCGGTCCTTGCGCACATCCACGGAGAGGTCCTGCCAAAAATTGGTGAGCTGGAGCGCGGTGCAGATCGCGTCGGAGCGGCGGAACAGCTCCTCGGACCGCAGGCCGTGGATCATGAGCACGATGCGCCCGACGGGGTCGGCGGAACGCCGGCAGTAGTCCCGGACTTCGTCGAAAGTCCTATAACGGGTCTTCTCAACGTCCTGCAGGAAAGCGCTCAGGAGATCGTCGAAAGGCTCCACGGGCAGTTGGAGCTCGCGCAGGGTGCCGGCGAGGGCGATGAAGACGGGATGATCCGACGGCGCTCCCCGGCCCGCCTCCCACAGCCGCCGCCTCCAGTCCAACAGGCGCTCCCGGCGCGAGCCCTCGTGCTCGGGCTCATCCGAGAAGTCATCGGCGATACGGGCGAAGGCGTAGAGCGCGGCGACATGGCGCCTCCGGCCGCGGGCGAGCCAACGCGAGGCCACGGGAAAATTCTCGTAGTGGCGGGAGGCCAGCCGCGCGCAGAAATCGTAGGCCGCGCCGATAGCGGCGGGATCGGCGGCCCTCGCCTCGTACTCCCGCAGGGTATCCATTAAGACACCCGCGTCCGCGGGTGGCGCTTGAGGCGAGGCAGTGGGCGCGGGGGCGCGTCGCTCCATTCGAATTCGGTCTTGCCGCAGCGCACGAGGTCTCCCTCCACGGCGCCCGCGAGGCGCAAGGCGCGGTCCACCCCGATGCGCTTGAGGCTCCTCTGGAACCGGGCGATGGCCTCGGGCAGGGAGACGTCGAGCATCGCGGCCGCCCGCTCCACGAACCGGCCGCTCAGCGAGAAGCGGCCGGGGCCCGCGCGCTCGACCCGGAATCCTTCCGAGACCCGGGGCGGCGGCGCCGGCTCCAAGACCGGAGGCTCCGGCGCCCGGGACAGCTCGTAGGCGACGCGGTCGAGCAGGGCCGACACCCCGCGGCCGGTGGCCCCCGATATGCCCATGACGTCGCGCTTGCGCCAGCGGGCCCGGAAGGCCCGCAGGACCGCCTCTCCCTCGGCCAGGTCCATCTTGCTGACGACGAGCAGGCGCGGCTTTTCGGCCAGCCCCCGCCCGAATTCGGCGAGCTCGCCCTCGATGACGCGGACCCCCTCCCCGGGCGAGTCCCCCCCGAACCCCAGGGGATCGACCAGATGCACCAGCACGCGGGTCCGCTCGACATGGCGGAGGAATTCGTCGCCCAGGCCCTTGCCGGAGTGCGCGCCCTCGATCAGGCCCGGGATGTCGGCCGCGGTGAATTGCGCGCCCTTATGGGAGATCACGCCCAGATGCGGCGAGAGCGTCGTGAACGGGTAGTCGGCGACCTTCGGACGCGCCGCCGAGACGCGGGCCAACAGCGTGGATTTTCCAGCGTTGGGCAGGCCCACCAGCCCGACGTCGGCCAGGAGTTTCAGTTCCAGGTCGATCTCGGCGGTCTCGCCGGGTTCGCCCTTCTCGCAGATCCTCGGGGCCGTGTTGACGCGGCTCTTGAATGAGAGATTGCCGCGCCCGGGGCGGCCGCCTTGGGCCGCGACGACGCGGTCCCCGGCGGCCTTGAGGTCGGCGATGAGGACGCGCCCCTCCGGGGCGCCGCGGACCCTGCGGTAGACGACGGTCCCGACGGGGACCAAAACCACCCGGTCCTCTCCCTCGGCGCCGGTCTTGCTGTTGGACCGGCCCGGCGCGCCGCCGCCGCCCTCGACATGCGGGTTGCGGGCCATCTCCAGGAGCGTGGAAAGGCGCGTCGAGGCCTCGAGGATGACGGCTCCCCCGCGCCCGCCGTCCCCGCCGTCGGGTCCGCCGAAGGCGACCAGCGCGTCCCGCCAGAAAGACAGGCACCCGGCCCCGCCGCGCCCGCCCCGGGCGTGCAGGCGCGCGGTGTCGATGAACTTCATCTTAGGGGACGGCCCCGGGACGCGGGGCTAGGCCGCGGCCGGCGCCGGCAGGACGCTGATGCGCTTCTTGTCCTTGTAGGCCCACTGGAAGGTGACGACGCCGTCGGCTTTCGCGAAGAGGGTGTCGTCGCGGCCCCAGCCGACGTTGACGCCGGGCAGGAATTTGGTGCCGCGCTGGCGCACCAGCACCATGCCGGCCTTGACGACCTGGCCGCCGTAGCGCTTGACGCCGAGGCGCTGGCCGTTGCTGTCGCGGCCGTTCGAGGACGAACCTTGGGCTTTGGTGTGGGCCATATCAGTTGGGTGAGATGCTCTTGATCCGGATTTCGGTGAGATCCTGGCGGTGGCCTTGGGTCTTTTGGTAGGCCTTCTTGGTCCGCTTCTTGAAGACGATGATCTTGGGGCCGCGGCAGCCGCGCACGACCTCGGCGACGACCTTGCCGCCGCGCGCGCGCGCCGCCCCGTCGCCGTCTCCCGCCGACCACAGGGCCTCGAAGGTGATCTCCGTGCCGGGCTCGCCCGCGAGCTTCTCAACGCGCAGAAGCTCTCCGGGCTCGACCCAATATTGACGACCGCCGGTTGTGATTATCGCGTACATGCCGTTTTCGCCGGCCGCCTTTTGGCCGGCGAAAACAATGTTAGCAAACTCCGACTCACAGGCGCAACCGCGGGGGCATGCTGGTTTCATTCTCCGACGGAAGGCACCCTCGCAATATTCCATGTACTATCATTAGCTGCTATTTGAGGCTCAAGATTAGTCGCGGACCGGAAAAACAGCCGGTCCGCGACCGCCCGACGAGAAATTTGACATGTTCGAGCTTTGCTGTTACACTTTTGATTAAGGGACTGGGAGGGCCCTCTCGCCAAAACTCGTTGCACGTTACCCAGGAGAAGTCACTTGAAGAATAAATCGGAAATCGAAGCACCCAAGCGCGCGCTGCCCAAAATTTCAGTAACGGAGAATCAGTCCAAGGTCATCAAGGATAAGTACCTCCGCGACGCCCCCTCCATCGAGGCGTGGCTCGACGGGGTCGCCCATAACGTCGCCCTCGCCGAAATCCTCAACCATCCCGACGCCGAGAAGTGGGGCGCCTTCACCGGCGTCCACTACGTCGTGCAGACCGGCGGGGCGCCCCCCGGCTGGCGCGCGCCGAGGATGTGGCTCTTCCACGAAGGCCTCCCCGAAACGAGCCAGCGCGACGCCAATTTCATGAAGCTCCTGCGCAACCTCGAGACGGTCTACGCGACCCAAGCCGAGGCCCGCAAGCTCGTCGACGCCTGGTGGACGAAGGATTATGAGATGCTCTCGCGCTGGGACTTCCTGCCCAACTCCCCGACCCTCATGA
>CAYJXJ010000237.1:0-6231 GCA_964374095.1 uncultured Elusimicrobia bacterium | reverse complement strand
TCTCGGGGGTGAGGACGGGGGTCTACATCTACCAGGTGGTAGCCCGCAAGTCCGGCTACCCCGAGGTCCGGGCGGTCGGACGGGTCGCCGTGATTCGCTGAGGACCGCAAGGGCGAATATTGTATTCTCTCAGTCGTGACCGGAGGAAATGGTTCGATTCCAATGGATACGGGGAGAGAACCATGAGGAAACCGTGGGGTTGATCGGCGCGATCCGCGCGCTCTGCGGCGGCGGGCCGCAGCGCCCGCAGGCCCGGGCTCCCGAGGCGGCGACGGGGGCCTTCCTATTGCCCCTGGCCACCGCGCTCTGGCGCCTCAGGTCCGCCGTCCCGGCGGAGGGGTCGGGGGCGGTCGCGGACCCGCGGCGGATCGCGCGGCACGTGGAGGCGATGTGGGACGCCCTCGCCCAGGCCGGCATCGAGATCCAGGACCACACGGGAGCCCCCTTTGACTCGGGGCTCGCCCTCAAGTGCCTGGCCTTCCAGCCCACGGAGGGCATGGAGCGCGAGAAGGTGATCGAGACCGTCAAGCCTTCGATCTATTACCGGGGGCGCCTGGTCCAGATGGGGGAGGTTATCGTCGGAACCCCGCGGCCCCCGGCGCGGCCGGGCGGGGGAACTTGAGGAGGAGCGCGGCATGGCAAGACAGACCATAGACTTCGGCATCGATCTGGGCACGACCAACAGTGCCGTCGCGGTGCTCGAAGGCACGCGGACCGAGGTGATCAAGAACAACCTGAACTTGGAGTGCACGCCCTCGGTGGTCTGGATCGACAAGGCGGACCGCATCCAAGTCGGGGCCAACGCCAAGGAGCGCCTCTTCAACGACCCTGAGAACGCGGTGGGCGAGTTCAAGCTCGAGATGGGCAGGGACCGGCCCTACGCCTTCAAGCGGGGCGGCCGGCGCCTCCAGCCCGAGGAGCTCTCCAGCGAGATCCTCAAATCCCTGCGGGCCATCGTCAAGCACCGCATGGGGGAGGACATCGAAGCCGCGGTCGTCACCGTTCCCGCGGACTTCGACTCGCCGGAGACCGCCGCGACCAACAAGGCCGCCCAGCTCGCCGGGCTGCGCCAGTGCCCGCTGCTGCAGGAGCCGATCGCCGCGGCCCTCTGCTACGGCTTCCAGGCCTCCACCAACAAGGTCTTCTGGCTCGTCTACGACTTCGGGGGCGGGACCTTCGATGCGGCCGTGATCCAGCTCCGGGACGGGCAGATCGAGGTCGTCAACCACGGCGGGGACAAACAGCTGGGAGGAAAGAACATCGATTGGGACATCGTCGACAAGCTCCTCGTCCCGGCCGTGACCCGCGAGCACAGCCTCCCGGATTTCAATCGCGGCAACCCCCGGTGGATGGGCGCGTTTTCAAAGCTCAAGCAAGAGGCCGAGAAGTGCAAGATTCTGCTCTCCCAAGCCCAATCCGCGGAAATCATCATAGAGCTCCTGTGTCAGGACGAGCGGGGCGGGTCGGTGGGACTCGAATGCGAGCTGGCCCGGCGGGACATCGAGGCCATCGTCGAGCCCTACGTTGAGCGGTCGGTCAACATCTGCCGGCGGGTCCTCGAGGAAAAGCGCCTGGCGTCGGGCATGATCGAACGGCTCATCCTCGTGGGGGGGCCGACCCTGACTCCGGCCCTGAGGGCCCGCTTGTCGGACAAGACCCGCGGGCTGGGCATTCCCCTGGATTTCACCCAGGACCCCATGACCGTGGTGGCGCGCGGGGCCGCGATTTTCGCCGGCAATCATAAGTTGGAGCGGACGGCCCTGTCGGCGGCGCCCGCGGGCGCCGCCGCGTTGGAGCTGGTTTACGATCCGATCGTCCGGGAGCAGGAGCCTTCGGTCGGCGGCAGAGTCGCGCTGGCGGGCGGCCGCAGCCCCGCGGGTTTCACCATCGAGTTCGTCAACCCCGAATCCAAGCCGCCCTGGCGCAGCGGCAAGGTCGCGGTGGAGGCTAACGGCTCCTTCATGACCACGCTCTGGGCGGACGAGGGGCGCCGCAACTCCTTCCTTATCGAGTTGTGCGATCCCTCCGGGGCGCAGGTGCCCGCCGAGCCCGGCACCATCCAGATCACCCTCGGCAACCGGCCCGGCGCGGCCCCCGTGACCCATTCCCTGGGCGTGGGCATGGCCAACGGCGAAACCGACGTCTTCATCTCGAAGGGCGCCGCCCTGCCCGTGCGCAAGAGGCTGGTTCATCGCAACGTTCGAGAGGTCCGGCGCGGCGCCGCCGGGAATTTGCTGCGCATCCAGCTCCTCGAGGGGGAGAGCCGGCGCAACGAGCGCAACCGCCTCATCGGCTACATCGAGATCCCGGCCCAGGGCATACCTCGGGACCTGCCGGCCCAGAGCGACATCGAGATCACCATCGAGATCGACGCCTCCCGGGCGGTCAAGGCCAGGGCCTACATCCCGGTCCTCGACCGGGAGTTCGAGAAGATCCTCGACCTGCGCAAGCCCAACATCTCGGCCAAGGAGCTGGCCGAACCCGTCGCCGAGGTGCGCCGCAGGCTGGGAGAATTGCGCGAACGGCTCGAGGGGTCCGAGGGAGAGTCGGCCGGGGGCGAGGCGCGCCGCAAGGCCCAGGAGGTCCTCTCGCGCGTGGAGCGGGAGAATGTGGAGCAGAACATCTCCCAGGCCCTGGAAGCCGCGGGCAACGACCCCAACGCCGCGGACAAGTGCCATCAGCGGGTCCTCGATCTGCATCTGGCGCTCGACGAGCTGGAGGCCTCCCTGTTGTGGCCCGACCTGCTCAAGGAAGCCGAAAACGCGCTGGCCGACATGCGGGAAACCGCCGACAACCTGGGCAAGCGCCGCCAGGACCGGGAGGGGCGCGCGGCATTAGAGAAGGAGCTTAAGTCCGCCATCGAATCCCGGGACCCCGCCCTGCTCAAAGTCAAGATCGTAGACGTCAAGAGGTTCCGCTGGAGCTTGGAGGCCACGCAGCCGCGGTTTTGGCTGGATCACCTATCGTGGCTGGAGGACCGGCGCGGCGAGATGCGCGACACCCGCCGGGCCGAAGAGCTTTTCACCCAGGCGCGCCGCGCCGCCGAAGCCGACAACCTGGATGCTCTCAAAGGGGCGGTCAACCAGCTCTACGGGCTGCTCCCGGAGGAGACCAAGGCGACGTCCCCCTTCGGCGGCGGCACGATCCGCTGATGGCCGACCGTACGGCCAGCGGCCCCTCTCACGGGGAGGAGGAGGGCGGCCGGCGCTCCTACGCCTGCGCCCTCGCCCTGGACTTGGCCGCGAAGGAAGCCCGCGCCGGGGGCTTCGCCAAGGTCATGCCCGGACACTTGGTCATGGGCCTGTGCCGGCTCTGCGACCTCGCGCCGGAGGAGCTCGAGAAAGACCCCGGGGCCGGGGAGGAGGTCGCGCGGCTGAAAGCGGGCCTGGGGGAGGCGGCGCTGGCTCCCGAGCCGCTGCTGCGGCGCGTGCGCGAGGACATGGGCCGTCCCGAGGCCCCCGCCCCGCCGGGAGGCCTGCCGCCGTTGAGCGGGGCGGCCCGGGACATCCTCCTGGAGGCCGAGCAGTCGCGGCTCCTGGGGGACCGGCCCTCCCTGAGCGCCGGCCGGCTCCTGTGCGTCATCCTCCAATCCTCCTCGCGCAAGTGGGCGGCTCTCTTGGCCGAGCTCGGCGCCAAGATCGAGCCCCTCCGCGCCGCCCTGGCCCCCCGCTCTCCGACGGCCAAGGAGGTCATCGTGCGGGAAGGCATCGCCTCCGCGCGCCAGGTTCTGGAGGCTTGCGGCCTGGCCGCCCAGGTGGGCCGCCGCTGGGAGTCCGTTCTGGTGGATCAGGGCGCGCTGAGCCGGGAGGGTTATCTGCGCGCCCTCTCCCGCGCCTGGGCGGTCGAGGCCGTGGACGTCCGCGGCGTCACCATGGAAGTTTCGGCGCGCGGCTTGCTCCCGGCCAAGACCCAGGAGCAGCTCCTCGCCCTTCCCCTGGGCCGCAACGGCGGCAAGCTGCTGGTGGCCATGGCCGACCCCACGGACCGGGCCGCGGTGCGCCAGATCAGCTCCGAGTCCGGCCTCAAGGCCGCCGTGTGCCTAGCCTATCCACCCGACCTCCTGTCCGCGATCCGCGGCGCGCCGCCGACCGACTCTCCGGCGCCGGAGCGGCGCCCATCGGGCGGAGGGGTCCTGGAGCTGGGGCGGGACCTCACGGCCCTGGCCCGCGAGGGGAAGCTCCCGGAGGTCGTCGGGCGCAAGGAGGAGATCCGGCGCCTGGCCCACATCCTGATGCAGAGCCAAAGAAACAACGCCATCCTGGTGGGGGAGGCGGGAGTGGGAAAAACCTGCATCGTGGAAGGCTTGGCCCAGCGCCTGCTCTCGGAAAACGCGCCGCCCGAACTCAAGTCCAAGCGCCTCATCGAACTGAGCCTGGCCTCCCTGGTCGCGGGCACCAAGTTCCGGGGAGAGTTCGAGGAGCGCCTGCAGTCGGTCCTGAGGGAGGCCGAAGCCGACCGGGACATCGTCCTCTTCATCGACGAGATCCACACCTTGATCGGGGCCGGGGACGCCGCGGGCGGCATGGACGCCGCCAATGTCCTCAAGCCCGCCCTGGCCAAGGGTGAGCTTCGGGTGATCGGCGCCACGACCGTCGGGGAGTACCGCCGGCATTTCGAGAAAGACACCGCTCTGGCGCGGCGCTTCGAGGAGGTCTGGGTCGAGGAGCCCAGCCCCGCGGAGGCGCAGGCCATACTCGCTCGGGTCAAGGCCCGGCTCGAGCGCCATCACGGCGTCAGCATCGCCGATGGGGCCGTTAAGGCCGCGGTGGAGCTGTCGGTGCGCTACCTTCCGGAACTGCGCCTCCCCGATAAGGCCATCTCCCTTCTCGATCAAGCCTGCTCCCGCGCGCGCTTCCAAACCTTCTCCATCGCCGCCGGGGGCTCCCTCACGGTCGGCCGCGCCGAGATCGCGGCCCTGGTGGAGGAGAAGTGCCGGGTCCGGGTCGCAGAGCCCGGAGACGAGGAGGGACGGAAGCTCCGGGACCTCGAGGCCGAGCTGGAGAAGTCCGTCATCGGCCAGGTTGAGGCGGTGCGCGCCGTGTCCGAGGCGGCGCGCATGGCCCGGGCCGGGCTCAAGGACGCGCGCAAGCCCCTGGGGGTGTTTCTTTTCGTGGGCGCGACCGGGGTGGGCAAGACCGAGCTGGCCAAGGCCCTGGCGGAATGCCTCTTCGGCTCGCGCGAGCACCTGATCCGGTTCGACATGTCCGAATTCAGCGAGAGCCACAGCGTCGCCAAGCTGATCGGTTCGCCGCCCGGCTACGTCGGCCACGAGGAGGAAGGCCAGCTCGTCTCCCGAGTCCGATCGCGCCCGCACGCCCTGGTGCTCTTCGACGAGGTGGAGAAGGCCCACCCCGACCTATTCGATCTCTTCCTGCAGATCTTCGACGAGGGGACCCTCACGGACTCCAAGGGGCGCATGGCCTCCTTCCGCGACGCGGTGGTCGTCATGACGTCGAACCTGGGCTCCGGGGCCGGGGAAGGGCCGGCCAAGCCCCTGGGCTTCGCCGCGGCCCAGGGCGCGCCGGCCGCGGCGGCGGGGGCCCGGGACCGCTTCCGGGAGGCCATCACTCAGGCCGCCAAGCGGACGTTCCGGCCGGAGCTGCTCAACCGCATCCAGAAGATCGTCGTCTTCTACCCCCTTGAGCTCGATGACGCGCGCCGGATCCTCCTCAAGGGCGTGGCGGCATTGCAGGCGCGCGCGGCCGCCAGGGGAGTGACCCTCGAGGTCCTGCCCCCGGCGGCGGACCTCCTTCTCAAGCGCGGCTTCAGCGCCGAGTTCGGGGCCCGGGAACTGGAAAGGACGGTCGATACCCTGCTCGCCGAGCCCCTGGCCCGCAGGCTCCTCGAGGGCGAGGTCCCCAAGGCCCTGCGCGCCGATGTCCAGGACGGCCGGGTGGTCTGGCGCTGAAGGCGTCTGATTGACATCCGTTCTCAGCTGACTTGCGCCGATGCTCGGCGGCCTTAGCGTCATCCTTAACGACGCCCTCTCCAGAATGCTAGTACACGCGGCGATGAATTCGCCACGGGTTTAAGGGGTGCGCTGAAAGATTGGGAGTGCGTGGGCGGTTAGGCCCCGAGGGACCTGTGCAGCCGTGGGCCACTGCGTCCGGACCCGGATTTTGCGATAGCGATGCCTTTCGGCCGCATCGCCCTCATGCTACGGTTACCTCCACCGATGGAGGTAAAATGGCGTCCCTCCGCTGGGCGCCGTGATGTGTTCGGAAAGAAATG
>CAYJXJ010000236.1:0-6238 GCA_964374095.1 uncultured Elusimicrobia bacterium | reverse complement strand
GTCACGGTTTCCGTGGCATTTACGCCGTCCGCAACCGTATAATGACGCCGTAGGCACTCAGTGCGCGGCTTCCCTGAAAATGAGCCAAGCTACGGCCAAACGTGATCTAAGCATGCTTGCAGAGCTTGGATTGCTGGAACCAAGGGGGAAAGGTCCAACAGCGCATTATATCCTGATCGGCTCATAATCGGCTCACATCGGCTCATAATCGGCTCACATCGGCTCATCATCGGCTCACATCGGCTCATCATCGGCTCACATCGGCTCATCATCGATCCAACTCGAGCGCAAAGACCCCGCGAGAGTCCGCAAACGCCTAGGTCGCTCCAAGAGGCTCGAGGAGCTGGCCCTGGCCGATATCCAGGTCAAGCTTGAGCGCAAGGAGCTGGGCTTTGCCGCCGAGGATCGCAAGCTCTCCGACTTCATCGAGGAATATCTAAATAGGAATGCCGATCTTCATTCGCAAATTCATGGCCGCCGCCCCCCCATCCTCCATGACCGATATCGGAAGTATAACCCCCCGCTTCCGGTTTCGTCAATCGCTATTTCCGGCTTTTCAAACGAAGCGATTGGTTCGCGGTGCAGGAAATGGCAACATTGACCCGACCCTGTATGCCATTCGATCCCCCTAGGGTTTACCTGAAAGCGAACGCCTGCAATCCGCGCGTCTGAGCCGGAACTCGCTCACCGACGGCTTCCCGTCGCGGGTCTTCTCCAAACGCACGTAAAGCACGTTGCGGGAGACCCGCTCGTAGCTGAGGGACTCCGGGGCCGCCCCGGGAAGGGTCTTGAATACGATCTTTCGGTCCGAGATCTCGGCCGCCTCGAACTCGACTTGGCGCTTTCCGTTGATCGTCACCAGGAGAGCCAAGCGCCCGTCCTCCTCCCGGACCTGCAGGGTCTCGTAGAACATGGTCCGGCCTCCCGCGGTCATGCGGCCCATCTGCAGGAGCGTCTTGCCCGCGGGAGCGGTCCAGTACTCCTCGAAAATCCCTTCGGGAGACTTCTCCTCCCAGCAGCCCGTGAGCCAGCCCAAACCCTCGACCCCCGCCGCCCCCCGCGCGGGGCCAACGGCCGCCAAGAGGCACAAGCTTGCGATGAGACGCCGAAGCCTCCCCCGCCCGGCGCGATCTCCCACCGGGAAGCGCTCCCACATCGCCCCACGCCGCACGTCGGCAAAAAGCCCCTTCGGATCTTCGTGGAAATGCAGGAAGGCCTTGCCGGCCAGGTAGAAGACCCCGCGGCTTCGCTCCTTGAGTCCGGGCACGCTCCGGATTCGCGCGAGAATGGGCGAGAGCTTAACCAGCGCCGCCCGGCCCGCGTGCTTCATGCCCGTCGAGGTCCCTTGCTCATGTCAAGAAGAGTCATCGGCACTCCGAAGGGGTCTTGGATCACGACGCATTTTCCGATCGGGATGTCGAAAGGGCCGGCGAGAATCTTGCAGCCCTGGCGCCGCAGACCGGACGCGGCGCGGTCGGCGTGGGCGACTAGATAGCTGACATCGACGCGGCCGGGAATCCGCCGATTGTTGTGCAGGACGATCTCGGCATCGTTCTCCGGGAACCGGAGACCGATCGATCTGGAATCCTTCCAAAGCGGGATGAGTCCCATGACCCGGACATACCAGTCGGCCGCGGCCGCCGGATCGGCGACCTTGACCGAAACGCTGTCGATCTTGCGCAGCGCCGTCGCGCGAACGCGCCGCCGGGGCCTGGCGGCGAATTCCGCGGCGTAAAGAGAGATCGCCTTCCGGTACCGCGAAATCCCCGGGTCCGAGGAGGTCTCCGCCAATTGACGCAGCAGAATGCCGAGAGCATCATCGTGCCGACCCTGCCCGTGGAGCGCCATGGCAAGGAAGACTTTAAGGCTGCGACTCGACGGAAACCGAGCGGCCCCTCGGCCGAGGACCGCCGCCGCCTTGCCGGCCTCTCCGACGCAGCGGTAGCTGCTTCCCAGGCCGAGGAAGGCGCCCTCCAAGTCCCGGCCGGCGAGCCCCCGGCGGATGGCGCGCTCGTAGAAGGGGATCGCCTCGCCTTCCCGGCCCATGACGTCATGCGCCCAGGCGCACTGGTAGTTGACGCGGGGGTCGCCGGGATAGCGCTTGGCCATCTCGAGCAGGACGCGGCGGGATCGCTCCAGGCGGCCCCGGGCTCGAAGCCCGATCCCCAGCGCCAGTCCGGTTGAAAGCTCTCCCGCCATTGAGGAGATTCTACAAAAGCACCCGGAGGCGTTGGCCCGAGTTATCCACAGCGCTTGGGGCGCCCAAGTCCGGTTGATAACTTCGCGCTGAAAGTTTCCGGCCCCCGACCCGGTATCAGTGCTGATGACCCGCCACGCACTCATCTTGGTTCTGCTGGCCGAGCTCGGCTACTTCCTCGCGGCCGAACCCGCGCCCGAGCCGCCCCCGGCGGCGCCCGGCATTCCCGCGGCCCTGGACGCCAACCTCGACCCCAACCCCGGGGCCCACCCGCGCGGACAGATTCAAGACCTTCCTTATGGCTCCTTCCAGGTCCGGCCCGCCAGCGGCACGGCATCCTCCACCTTCGTGCTGGAGCGCACCGAGTACGAGGCTGAGGTCTCCGGCGCCTTCGCCTCGGTCGAGGTGACCCAGACCTTCGCCAACCCCCACAAGGAACGCGTGGAGGCGGTCTACACCTTCCCCCTGCCCGAACACGCGGCCGTCAACCGCATGACCATGCGCGTGGGCCAGCGCGTCATCATGGCCGAGATCCGCGAGCGCGAGGAGGCCAAGAAGGTCTACGAGGCCGCTAAATCCTCGGGCCAGGCCGCCGCGCTCCTGGAACAGGAGCGGCCCAACATCTTCACCCAGTCCGTGGCCAACATCCTTCCCGGCGAGAAGATTCTGGTGCGCCTGCGGTATCTTCACGAGGTCCGCTATGATGACGGCCGCTATCAGCTCGTCATCCCGCTGGTCGTCGGACCACGGTATATGCCGGGCCAGGCGAAGCCTGGCCCTGACGCAGGTCATGGTTGGTCCGCGAATACCGAAGCCGTTGCCGACGCCGGGAGAATCTCTCCATTCCCCCTCCTCCCAGGAGAGCGGTCGGGCCACGAAGTCTCCATCCGGGTCAATCTCAAGCCCGGCCTGACCCTCAAGAGCCTGCGCTCGACGTCCCACCAGCTCCACGTCAAGCGCGCTTCGCACAAAACGGCCGAAGTCTCCCTGGCGCCGCTGGACACGATCCCCAACAAGGACTTCATCCTCGAGTACTCCCTTCAGGGCCGGCGCCCCGAGATCGCGCTCCTCTCCCACGCCAAGGCCGGAGAGGGCACCCTGATGCTCCTGCTCCAGCCCCAGGCCAAGCCCCGGCCGCAAGACGTCACGCCCAAGGAGATGGTCTTTGTCGTGGATACCTCGGGCTCCATGGACGGCGAGCCCATCGCCAAGGTCAAGCAGGCGATGCGCCGCGCCCTGCGCGGCATGAACGCCCGCGACACCTTCCAGATCATTCGCTTTGACATGTCGGCATCGGCCCTCTCGCCCAAGCCCCTGGACTCCTCGCCGGAGAACGTCCGGCGCGGACTCTCCACCATCGACAGCCTTCACGGCGCCGGCGGCACCGAGATGCTCACCGGCATCAAGGCCGCCTTGGATTTCCCGCGCGATCCCAGGCGCCGGCGCATCGTCTTCTTCATGACCGACGGCTACATCGGAAATGAGGCGCAGATACTCGCCGCCATCGCGGAGCGCCTGGGTGAGACGCGCCTGTTCTCCTTCGGCGTAGGCTCCTCGGTCAACCGCGCCCTCCTCGACTCCATGGCGACGGTCGGCCGCGGCTTCGTGCAGTACGTTCGCAACGACGAGGACCCCGCGGCGGCGGTGGAACGCTTCTACCGCAGAATCCGCAATCCGCTCCTCCTGGACCTGGCGATCGACTGGGGAGGCCTGCAGGTCCAGGAGGTCGTGCCCGCCGTAATCCCCGACCTCTTCGACGCGCAGCCGTTGTTCGTATTCGCCCGCTACTCCGGCGCCTCGACCGGGACGGTCCAGATCAAAGGCCAACTCGCGGGCACGCCTTATGTCCGAAATCTTTACGCATCGCTCAGGGCCGACCAGCCTGAACATTCGGTCCTGCCTCCCCTCTGGGCTAGAAAAACGATCGATGAGTTGACGGCGACGCAGAATGCGGGAGAGATATCCGAAATCGCCTCACGGATCAAGGACCTGGCCCTGCGCCACAACCTGGCCTCAAAATACACCTCATTCGTGGCCGTGGAGCGGCGCCTCCGGCCGGGTCTCGATATTCCCCTGCGCACCGTGCTGGTCCCCGTTGAGATGCCGGAAGGCGTAAGCTTCGAGACCCACTTTCTCCCGGGTTCGGCGGCGGTGTCGATCCCCCGCATGAAGCCGGGAGATCCGGTGCTCTCGGTGGACGCCCCGCCGGGGACCATCGCCGTGATCGCCGACCTTCCGATGGGCGAGCGCCGCCTCTGCCGCTGGGACGCGGACTCCGAACGCTGGCAGTGCCGCTTCCTGGTGCCGCGCGGCGTCCCCGAGGGCCGCCACCCGATCAAGATCACCTGCGTGGGCCGCGACAGCTCGCGGACCGTAATCACCGCCTTCTACACGGTCGACTCCAAGGCGCCCATCCTCGACGTACGCCTGCGCCGGACCGCGGAGGGAATCGAGGTGCTCGCCCTGCCGCGCCGGAACGTGCTCGAGCCTTCGCGGTGCCGCGACGGCCGCGCGAGGCTCGTCCACGACGTCAAGCGCCTGCGCCTGCGGACCGGCGACGGAGCGATCACCCTTCTAAAGCTCCAGGACAAGCCCGGGGTCTTCGAATGGCGGGGCCTCGCGCCCGCCTCCGCGGCCGGGCCTTGGATCATGGAGGCCGTGGACTTCGCGGGCAACGTGCACCGTCAAAACCTTCGGGTGTTGCCGTGAGGAAGCTCTTGATGACGGCATTGCTGGCCGGCTCTCTGGGCGTTCTCTGGAACGCCCCCGCGCCCACGATCGATTCATTCCCAAGTCCGTCTCCGGTGCGCGCCCTCATTCCCGACGGCCCGGCGCTGGTCGCGCTCGTCTCCGGCGGGGCCTACCGCATCGAACGCGGCCCGGACGGCGCGGCGACGGCCGCCTGGACCGGGAAGCCACCCGCCGGAGAGCCCCTCCTTTCGGCGCGGCTGGGCGCGTGCGTCTACCGGCCCTCCGAGGAGGGGGTCATCGAGGAGTGCGGCGGAGCCGCGGTCACGCGTCCCGTGGGCGGGTTTCCGGCCGTCGCGGTCGCCGCGCACCGCGGCTCGCTCTACGTGGGAACCCTGGGCGCGGGGTTGAGGATTCTGGGCAGGCCGGGGGCGATTCCCGGCCTACCCACTTCCATCACGGCCCTGGCCCCCTTCGGAGCCGGTCTCATCATCGGGACCGAGGAGGGCCTCTTCATCTATGAAGACGGCGCGCCGCGCTCCATCACGCCCCAAGGTCCGCGCCATTCCCACATCGCGGCTCTGGAAAAAGGGGGAGGGCAGCTTTGGGTCGCCACGTTTGACAGGGGGCTCTCCGCCTACGACGGCTCGCAGTGGAGACATTGGGGAGACGCCGACGGACTGCCGTCGGCGTGGTTGAACGACCTCGCCTGGGACGGCGAGAAGCTCTGGGGCGCGACGGATAAAGGCGTGTTCTGGGTGCGGGATGGGCGCGTCGAGGTCCCGGCGCCGGCCGCGCTGCGCCAGCCCACGGCCGCCTTGGCTGTCAATGGGGGCTCGGTGTTTGCCGCCCAGGCCCGGCGCGTGCTGGCGTGGCGGGCGGGCCGGTTGGAGGTTCTCCCCACCCCCGAGGCTCATCCCCAGCATCTGGCATCCGACGGCAAGACCATTTGGCTCGGGGGCTTGGACGGGCTCTACCGGATCGAGAACGGCACGGTACGGCACTTCCGGGCCATCGATGGGGCCTTGCCCGACGATTGGACCACCGCGCTGGCCATCTCGGGCCGGCGCCTGTTCGTCGGAACCTATGACGCGGGACTTGCCGTCCTTGAGCCCGGAAGCCCTCGGGCCGAAGTAAAAATCAAGACGGCATGGGTAAACCCCGGGGCGCTCACTGCGGACAAAGACAGAATCGCGGCCGGAACGTTAGGGGACGGATTGTGGCTTAAGCAGGACGGCGGGTGGCGGGGGGGGGGGGGGCCCCCCCCCCGCCCCCCCCCCCCGGGGGGCCCCGGGGGGGGGGGGCGCCCCCCCCCCGGGGGGGTGGGGGAAGCCAAACCCCGAAAAAAAAAAA
>CAYJXJ010000235.1:0-6294 GCA_964374095.1 uncultured Elusimicrobia bacterium | reverse complement strand
CCCCGCCCCCCCCCCCCGCCCGCCCGCCTGGAAGCGACCGGGATTCATTTCAGGCCCCCGTGGTCCGGCTGCACGCCGCGAACTCCTTGGCCTACTCGGCCATCGAGGTTCAAAGGCGGCTGGCCCGCGACGCCTACGCCGGGGCGAAGGACGCGCTGGAGCGATACTTGCGCCGGCCTGATTTCAGTTCGGCGGTCGGCCTCCTGGGCGAGCCCCTGCTCAAGCTCCTGGAATTGGTCAAAGCCCAGAACCAAGCCCTCCTATCGCTGACCGCCGGCGCCGCCGCCGCCGCCGACAACTATCTTCCCGAGCACGCGGTCAACGTCGCGGTGCTCGCGATGAACGTGGGTGTGGGGCTGCGCGCCGACCCCGGGCTGCTCCATGGGGCGGGCCTGGCCGCGATTCTTAACGACCTCTCCCTCATGAACGTGACGGGCCGAGGCGAACGGATCCCCGGGCCCGAGGACGAGCCGCGTCTTCATCCGCTTGAGGCGCAATCCGTCGGGGCCTTTCTCGCGTCGGAGCAGCGCGCCGTCCGGCTCTCTCTGGCGGAGAGCGGCCGGGGCGGGGGGCTCGAGCCGCTGAAGGAGGACGGGCTCCGCCAGGCGGCCGAACTGGTGGGTCTCTGCGAGCTCTACGAGTCCCTGAGCCACCCGCGCCCCTGGCGTCAGGCTCTCCTGCCGCACGAGACGGTCAAGCGGATCATCGATCACTGCGCGGGGGGCTTCGACCGGGGGCTGCTCAAGGCCTTCCTGGGGCGGGTGACGCTCTACCCGGCGGGCTCCTTCGTGGAGTTGTCGACGGGGGAAATCGCGCGTGTCGTGGAGGTCCATCCCGAGGACCTCATGGCGCCAAGCCTCGAGATCCGCCTCAAGGCCGACCGGACGCCGCCGTCGGAGCCCGTGCTTCTGAGGCTCTCCGAGAACCCCTACGTGCGCATCGTCAAGGCCGTAGGCTGTCCGACTCCATGAGCGATCCCCCGGACGGTTCTCCGGTCGACCCGTCGCAGATCGACAAAATCGACAACCCCGACGCCTTGCGGATGGCCCTGCGCTGGGCCCTGGAGCGCCTGGGCGCCTTGCAGAAATCCAACGCGGACCTGGCGCGCAGCGCGGACTGGCAGATCAAGATGCGGGCCAAGTCCGAGGAGACTCTCAAGAAGCAATGGGAGGCCGAGAGCGCTTACCTCCAGCAGAATCTCGCCAATCGGCAATCCCAGCTTGAGACGGAGTACGAGGCGCGCCGCTTGGAGCTCGAGAATGAGCACCGCCTCAAGAGTGCGGAGGTCGAGAGGACGCGGGGCGGGCCGGGGGACGCGGCGGCGTTGGAGGCGGAGCGCGCCTCCCTGGAGCGAGAACGCGCCGAACGTATCGGGGCGCTCCAGGAACGCGAAGGCGCGCTGCGGGAGAGGGAGGAGGAGTTTGAACGGTCCCGCCGGGCGCGGACGCGCGCCGCCGAGGCCCGGGAGGCCGAGTGGCGCCGGCAAGGCCGGGCGGGCGCGCCGGAGGACGCCGAGGTGTTGGAGGCGACGCGCGCCTCCCTGGAGCGCGAGCGCGCCGAATTGACGCGTGGACTTGACGAACGCGCGCGGATGCTTCGGGAGAGGGAGGAGGAGTTCGAGGGGTTCTGCCGGGTCCAGCGCGAGAGCCTGGGGCGGGACCTGGAGCGGGCGCGGGAGGAGGAGCGGCGGGCGGTCGCCGCGCGGACCGGCGAGCTGGAGGCTTCCCTGTCGGCCGGGGCCCAAGAGCTCGAGTCGTGGCGGCGCCGGGCGGTCGAGGCCGAGTCGCGTGAGGCCGAACTGCTCCAGCGCGATAACCGGTGGCGCGACCTGGAGCGGGCGCGGGAGGAGGAGCGGCGCAGGCTCGCCGCGCCGGGTTCCGATTCCGGCGCGGGGGGGGCGCAGGGCGAGGTTGAGTCATGGCGCCGCCGGGCGCTCGAGGCCGAGGCCCGGGAGACCGAAGGGCGCCGGCGGGTCGAGGCCCCCCCGTTGCCCTCCTTGGCGCTTCCCCCGGACCCGCTCCCGGAGGTCGGCTGGGAGGCCGAGAGGACGACGCTCTTAGACCGTCTCAAACGCTGGAAGGACGCGGCGCTGCGGAAGGCGGGCGCGGCTTCGGAGCTCAAGAAAGAACTGGCCGCGGCCCGGCGGCGCGGGACCAATGCGGCCCCGGCGGCGCCCGGCGTGGCGCCGGAAGCCGCCCCCTGCCCTCCCGCGAAGGCGGCGCGCCGGCCGCGCATGGCTCCGGCGGCCGCGGCCCTTCCGCCGCCGGCCGAGCCGCCCTCGGCGAAGGGGGAAGCGTCGCCCCCCGTTCCGGTCCCGGCAAGCGCGCGCGCGGAACCCGCGTCGCCGGTGGTCCGTCTCCACGATGCGCGCTCGGAATTGGTCTCCGCCCTGGTTCAAGAGCGCCGCCTCGCGCGCGAGGCCTACTTCGACGCGCTGAACGCCATGACGGTCTTCTTGCGCGGCCCGGAAGCGGCCGGCGCCGTGGAGCGGCTGGGCGAGCCCCTGCTCGGCCTCTTGAAGCTGCTCAAGGCCCGCAACCAAGCTCTCCCGGCGCTGGCCGCCGGCGCCGGCGCCGCCGAACACTACCTCCCGGCGCACGCCGTCAACGTGGCCGTCCTCTCCATGAACGTCGGGCTCGGTCTGCGCGCCGGCGCGGGCCTGCTCCCCGCCGCGGGCTTAGCCGCGCTGCTCAACGACCTCTCGCTCATGAGCGTGATGGGCCGAGGCGGACGCGTCCCCGGGTCTCAAGACGAGCCGCGCCTGCACGCCCTGGATGCCCAGTCGGTCCCCGCCTTCCTTGGAATGGCGCAGCGCGCTGTCCGCCTCTCCCTGGCCCAGAGCGGCCGGGGCTGGGCGGCGTCGCACCCGCGGGAGGAGGACCTGAGCCAGGCCGCGGGGCTGGTGGGCCTCTGCGAGCTCTACGAGACCTTGAGCCGCCCGCGGCCCTGGCGCCGGGCCCTGCTGCCGCACGAGGCGGTCAAAAACATTCTCGAGACCTGCGCGGCGGGGCTGGACCGGGGACTGCTCAAAGCCTTCCTGGGGCGGGTCACGCTGTACCCGGCGGGTTCTTTCGTCGACCTCTCGACCGGGGAGGTCGCGCAAGTCGTGGAGGTCCACCCGGAGGACTCGATGAGCCCGACGCTGGAGGTCTGCCTCAAGGCCGACGGGGCGCCGCCGGAGGAGCCCGTGCTTCTGAGGCTCTCGGAGAACCCCTACGTGCGCATCGTCAAGGCCGTGCCCGAGCCCGGTCCCTAGGGGCCGGAAGGCCCCTGGTCCTCACGACACCGGCGCTGCGGAGAGCGCCGGGGCGTGAGGGCTAGACCTCGGTTTCCGCGTCGGCCTTGCGGGCGTAGTGTTCGTAGCCGTAATAGTAGGAGTAGGTGTAGCCGGGCCCCATCTCCCCGGCCCGGATGTCGTTGAGAATCACGCCCAGGAGCTTGACCTGCGAGGCGGCCAGCTGTTCCTTGGCGCGTTTAAGCGCCTGGCGGGGCATCTTGCCGGACTGGTAGATCATGACCGCGCCGTCGGAGTGGGCCCCGACGAGCAGGGCGTCGATGAAGAGCAGCGCGGGCGGGCAGTCGAACACGACGAAGTCGAAGCGGGATCTGACGTCGCGGATGAATTCGGGAAGCTTCGGCGAACCGAAGACGTTGACCACGTCGGAGGGGGCGCTGCTGGAGTTGATGATGACCTTGAGGTTGCCGATGCCCGAGAACTCGAGCAGCTTCTCGACGCCGACGGCGCCCAGGAAGAGGTCCTCCGCCCCCAGAACCCGGTCCTCCCATTCCGCCTGCCCCGCGAGTATGTCGCAGAGCCCTTCTTGCTTGGGGAGCCCGAGTATGCGGTGCACGACGGGGCGGCGGATGTCGGCCGCGATCAGGAGGGTCTTCAAACCCGCGTGCGCCGCGGCCAGGCAGAAGTTGATGGCGGTCAGGGTCTTTCCCTCGGCGACCCCCGTGGAGGTGATGACCAGCACCAGGCCGTCTTTGCGGGCGAGCTGGGTCTGGATCCCGGAGCGGATGCCGTGGTAGATCT
Organism: uncultured Elusimicrobia bacterium; assembly: GCA_964374095.1. Taxonomy (GTDB): domain Bacteria; phylum Elusimicrobiota; class Elusimicrobia; order UBA1565; family UBA9628; genus CAYJXJ01. The sequence continues at coordinate 2,258 of CAYJXJ010000235.1, read as the reverse complement.
CGAGCGCCGGCGAGCCGAGGGATTGGTTGACCAGCAGCATGGAGCGGAAGTCCTCCGTCGGGAAGCGGTGCCGGCGGATGAGCCACCACCAGAGTGTTTTCCACGGAGGGTGTCTGCCCAGGTGGGGGACCACGCCGAGGACGGGGACGCCCGCGATGGCCTCGATCTCCTCGATGGTGGACATCGAGATGTCGAGGCTTTGCCGAAGCCCCACCGCGGCCAGGCCCAGCACGACCGCGCCCAGGAAGGCCAGCATGTTGTTCTTCGGCTTGTCGGGGTAGAAGGGCGCGGTGGGGACCTCGGCGGGGGACATGATGGTGATGTAGGAGGGGATGGCCGAGAGGGCGATGCGGGCTTCCTCGGCCTGGCGCGAGAGTCCGATGTAGAGCTCCTTGCTGACGTCGAGCTCCCGGTTGATGCGCTCCAGATCGAGGGTTTTGGTCGGGATCTGGTCGATCTTGGCTCGGAGCTGAACGATCCGGTCGTGGAGCGACGCCGCCTCCGGGTGGTCGGTGGTGAACTTGCGAAGCAGATCCTTATGGCGGGTCTCCAGTTCCAGCAGGTTGACGGCGAGCGCCCCCTGGGCGTTGAGGGTCGGGTTGGCCTCGAGGTACTCGCGCTTGCGCTCCTCGAGTTCGCTGAGCGCCGAATCCACCTCCTCGCGCCGGACCTGCACGTCGTCGAGAGTCTTGCGCACCGACTGGGACCGGAGCTCGAAGTCCAGCTCGGAGTAGACGGCGAGCGCCGCCCCCAGCACGTCGGCGGCCAGGTTGGGATCGGGGTGCGCCACCGAGAGCGTGATCATGTTCGCCTTCTCGACCTCGGAGGCCGAGATGGCCGGCACGGCGGCCAGCCCCATCTTCTTGGCCGTGCGCTGCGCCATGTGGGGCGAGGTGATGAGACGGATCTGGGTGTTCAGGGACACGATCTGATCCCAGCGGTTCCAGTCGCCTCCGATCACGGTCTTGCCCGGCGGCTCGTAGCGCACGACCGCCTGGGAGCGGTACAGAGGGACGATCCTGCGGGTGTAGACCAGCGCGGAAATATAGACCAGGGAGAATGTCCCCAGGAAAACATACCGGCGCTTCTTGAGGATGTTCCAATAGTCGAGGAGGTTAGGCTCCAGCTCGAAATTCGCTACGGGACCCATTTCGGACAAGTGTAAGGGAAGCGCGTGGACTTGTCAATACCGCGGCCGACGGCGGCCCCAGGCCTTGCCAAAGGCGAGCAGGCCCGCCTTCAGCAGGAGCAGCGGGCGCAGGAGCCGGAAGGCGGCGACTTGGCCGGGGCGGGTGAGGCCGTAGCGGCGCTCCAGGAAATCGCGGGGAGGGAATAGGACATCCCGGAGGAGTCTCAGTTTGCGCCCCCACCCCTTGGCGGCCAAGAACGTGAGGCCGCGGCCGATATCGGGCCGGTCGTAGGAGACGAGGACGCGGCGGTAAAATGTCTCCTCCCAGCGCCTGAAACCCTTCAAACGCAGGCGCTCGAGGACCCCGTCGGGGATGTCCGCTCCCGTTTGCCTGCGGGTCTCGCGCAGGCAATGTCCGAGGACCGCCTCGAGGCCGGCGCGGGCCGTCATCTCAAGGAGGAAGTCCCAGCGCGGCGTGCGGCCCGGCCGCGCGCAAACGAAGGCCAGATCCAGGGCGTCCCGCGGGGAAAATCGGCCGTGATGGACCGCGGCATGGAAGGCCAGGTGCAGAACCATATCCTCGGGACCGAGCCGGAAAGCCTCCGAGCCGGCCAAACGCGCGGGAAGGGCCCGGGCCCACAGGGCCGATTCGTCCTCCTCATGCCAAAGCCCGGTATGGATATCCAGGTTCAGCGGCCATGGGGTCGGGCCGGCATAGGTGAGGTCAGCCACCGGGCGCTGGAGCTTGAGCCCCATTGTCCGGCACAGTCCCTCCGCGCGGGCGAGGTCCGCGCTCCGGACCAGGATGTCCTCGTCGGCGGCCAGGCGCAGCGCCGGGTCCGGGTAGTAGGCCTCCGAGAGCGCCGCGCCGCGCAGCACCAAGACCGGGAGGTCCCGGCCGCGGGCCCGGCTCAAGAATTCCCCGATAGCCCGGGAGCGCTGGGCGGCGAGCTTGGCGGAGACGTAATGGCTCATCTTCAGCCAAGAGACGAAGTCCGGCGGAAAATGAGGCCGCCATGCCGGGTTTCGGTCCAGGAGGTAATGAAGCAGGACCGCGACGCGCTCCCGGGCGACCGCCGCCTGGAAGGCGCGCCAGTCGAGTCCTTCCCAGGAGGGGCCGGCGGGGAAG
>CAYJXJ010000234.1:0-6297 GCA_964374095.1 uncultured Elusimicrobia bacterium | reverse complement strand
TGCCAAACAGACGATACCACCTCTGGCAGGGAACCTCTAGATGATTATCAGCGGCCCACGGCTGCACAGGCCCCTCGGAGCCTAACCGCCCACGCACTCCCAATCTTTCAGCGCACCCCTTAAACCCGTGGCGAATTCATCGCCGGGTGTACTAGCATTTCCGCCAGTGGGATTTTTCCGCCACATGTCCGATAGTAGAACTTGAGGTGCTCCTCGTGTTCGCGGCCCGGGGCGTCGCGGCGCTGGGGTCGTGGCTCTCCGGAAAACGAGTTTCCCCTCAGGCCCCCGCGGCTTTGTTATAATCGGGCGTACTCGATGGAAATCAACATCCGGCGGCTCGCCATCGCCTGCGCCGACCTCGCCATCTTCATCGGCGCCTTTCTCCTCGCCTTCCTCCTGCGCTTTGATTTCGCGATCCCGGGCGAATACCAGGACATGCTCCGGCAGACCGCGCCCTGGATGCTCTTCATCTACGCCGGGGGCTGCCAACTCTTCGCCCTCTACGGGGGGATTTACCACTTCTCGAGCTTCTCGGACCTGGTCAACATCACCAAGGCGGTGGCGGCCTCGGGCATCGTCTCGGCCGCGGCGATCCTCTTCGTGCGGCAAGGGGTGTTCCCCCGCTCGATCCTGATACTCCATCCCGTCCTGACGTTTCTAGGCGTCGGCGCGGTGCGCTTCGGCATACGTTACGCCAAGACCGCCTTCCCGTCGGTACGACGCGGCCCCCGGGGGGGGCGGCGAGTCCTCCTGATCGGCGCCGGCGAGCTCGGAGAGAGCGTGCTCCGCCAGATCCAGAAAATGGCGGACTCCCCCTATACGGTCGTCGGTTTCTTGGACGAGGACCGGACCCACCACGGGATGAGCATCCACGGCGTGGCGGTCCTGGGAGGCCTCGCCGATCTTGCCGGCGTCCTCGCCTCCTATGAGGTCGACGAGATCATCCTGACCGCCGAGGCGCAGCGGGGAGACGTCCTGCGCGGCCTGGTCGAGACCATGCGGGACCACGCCCGCCGGCCCGCGATCAAGGTCGCGCCCAGCCTCCAGGAAATTCTCCGCGCGCCCCAAGGGGGACTGGCGATCCGCAACGTGCGTCCCGAGGATCTCTTAAGCCGCCAGGTCGTGCGCCTGGAGTCCCCGCGCGTCGCGAGCCTCTTCGGCCGGCGCTGCGTGCTCGTGACGGGCGCCGGCGGAACCATCGGCTCGGAGCTGGCCCGCCAATCGCTCCTCTACGCCCCCCGGCGCCTGGTCCTCATCGACAACCACGCCACGTCGCTTTTCACCATCGAGAGCCGGAGCCGCGAACAGCTCCCGACGGCGGAGATCGTGCCGGTCCTGGCCGATATCCGCAATGAGCCGTCGATGCAGGCCCTCTTCGCCGCGCACAAGCCCGACGTCGTCCTGCACGCGGCCGCCCACAAGCATGTGCCCCAACTGGAATCCAACGCCGCGGAGGGGGTCGGCAACAATTTCCTGGGGACCTACCGGCTCGCGCGTCTTTCCCGCGAGGCCGGCGTCGGGACCTTCCTGCTGATCTCGACCGACAAGGCCGTCAGGCCGGCGAGCGTCATGGGGGCCACCAAGCGCCTCGCGGAGATGGCCGTGAGCCATTTCGCCGGTCGCGAGGGCAAGACCCGCTTCATGACGGTGCGCTTCGGCAACGTCCTGGGAAGCTCCGGGTCGGTCCTCGAGATTTTCCAAAACCAGATCTCACAAGGAAAACCCGTGACCGTCACCCACCCCGAGGCCGCCCGCTACTTCATGACGGTCGAGGAAGCGGTGCAGCTCATCCTTCAGGCGGTCGGCGTGGCCAAGGGCGGAGAGATCTTCGTCCTCGACATGGGTTCCCCGGTACGCATACTCGACATGGCCCGCAACCTCATCCTGCTCTCGGGCCTGACGCCGGACAAGGATGTCCCGATCCAGTTCACGGGACTGCGCGCGGGAGAAAAACTGACCGAGGAGCTCTGGGAGGACCCGGCGGGGCACGAGCACTCCGGACATCCCGACATCATGGTGCTGCGCAGGTCCGCGGACCGCCCCGACGCCGATATCGAGGCCGTCGTCAAAGGGATCGAGCCCCTCATCGATTCCGGGGACCACGCCGCCCTCATCGCCCTGCTGCGGCGGATCGTCCCCAGCTACGAACCCGCCGGCGAGCGCCCGCATCGGGCCCAGGCGTGAGCCTGCGGGTCGCGACCCTCGCGCTGGCCGCCGCGGCGCTGGCGGGTTGCGCCTCCTTGCGCGATGAGCCCACCCCTCCCTCCCGGGATTTTCCAATCGGGATATTCAGCGTATCGGACCCCTCCCATCTCGATTCCATCCGCGACGCGGGGTTCGACGTCATCTTCCCTTCGGGGGCAAACACCGAAGCCGTCGCGGCCAAGGCATCCCGCCTCGGCCTAAGGCTTCTGTTGTCGCCCGGCGGACGCCGGGGCTCCCCGCCGCCCCGGGGCCCCGTTCTCGGGTGGTACGCGACCGACGAGCCCGACGTCAACCGCATGTCTCCGGGGCGTTTGGCCGCCCTCGACGCCGAGATTCGAGCCTGGGACCCGCGCCGCACCGTGGTCTTCACCATCGGCCAAGGCTCGGCGGCGCGCGAGTTCGGAACGACGGCGGATGTGGTGATGCTCGATTGGTACCCGGTGCCGCACCTGCCGCTCGACTCGGTCGCCGACCAACTCGACGAAGCCGCGAGGCTCCTGCCGCGGGGAAAGCCGGTCTGGATGATCCTGCAGGCCTTTGATTGGAGGGAGGAACCCCAACGCGATCCCAAAAAGCCCAGAATCGGCAGATTTCCCACCCATTCCGAAATCCGCTTCATGAGCTACCTGTCGGTTTTACACGGGGCTCGCGGCCTTTTCTACTTCCGCTTTACCACGCCGGGAGGCCGGCCTTTGGTCGACGAACCGGAAAATTGGCAGGCCGTCGCCCGGGTAGCGAGGGAGATGCGCTCGCTTAAGCCCATGCTCGCCGGAGGGCGCCTCATCAAGCTCCCGTTCCCTCCCAATCCCGACGGACCCGAATCGCGCTGCTGGGGGCACACGGGACGCGACACCTGCGTACTCATCAACCGCCGCAAGGATGTGATGCTGCGGTTCCCGGAGGAAATCAACAACCAGCGCTGGAGACCGCTCTTTGAAAATAGGCGCGAGATTCGCGAGTTGCTGCAGCCGGTGGGCCGCGGCTGGTACCTGCGGCCGCATCAAGTCCTGGTCTTGGAGCGCACGCCCGGACCGCCGTCCCGGCAATGAATATTTAACAATTAGGTATTGAAAAATCCACGAATCCATGTTAGACTCATGGCTCTGGCGGGTCGTCCTGCCGAGAACGGCCCGACACATGGATGCGCGAATCTAGTCCGCTTCGACCTCGGCGTTTCCGGGCGGCTGCCGCCGCCCTGGCCGGCTTCTTGACGGCCTTCGCGGGAGAGCCTCCCGTCGCGGCGCAGACCTCCCCGCGGACCCCCGCCCTGCGGGTGGTGCGTTTCACGGGAACCTTGACCCTGCTCTCCCGAGGCGAGCTCGTGACCCTGAAGGCCGGTTCGCCGGCCTTCGCGGTGGGGCCCGGGACCGAACTGACCATGCTCGCGGGGGAGGGCTGGCTGTTGGCCGAGGCGGCATTGCTGCGCGCCGACGCCAATGACAGCCTGACGCTCCTCGTCGCGGACGGGCGCCCGGCCCTCTCGGTGCTCGCCGGGACCGTGGAGGTGACGCTCCATGGGGAGACCCGGGCCTACGGCCCCGGCAGCTTGGTCTGGCTCGGACCGGCCGCGCCGACCCCTCCCCCCGAGACGCCCGCCCCGCCGCCGCCCGCCCCGCCGCCGCCCGCCCCGCCGCCGCCCGCCCCGCCGCCGCCCGCTCCGCCGCTTCCTCAAGCGCCCCCGCCGGAGGCGGCCCCGTCTCCCGCGGCGCCGTGGCCGGGCCTGCGCATCGCCATCGAGCTGCATCCTTACTACACCTTGCGCGAGACGTACGATTCGAACGTGAACTTGGTGCCTCCCGACCGGCCCGGGGGGGTCGTGGTCGGCGGCGGGGTGGTCGGCGCCTGGACCACGACGAACAACCTCGGCATGCGATTGTTGATGCCCCTGTCCCGCGCCCACAAGGTCGAGGCCAACTATGATTTTCGCGCCGTGACTTACTCCCGCCAGGGCAAAACCAACAACAGCATGGATCAGTCGGTCGGGGTCACCTACTCTTACACGGGACCGCGGGGCATCTCCCTCGGAGCATCGAATAGCTACGCCAACACGGTGGACCCTCCTTTCAGCGAACTGACGCAGCGGGAACGCCGTTGGCAGAACAGCGTGGGCGTGTTCGGTCGGGCCCCGGTCTCCCGCAAGCTATTCCTCCATGCCGATGGGAGCCACACCACGCACAAATACCTCGGCCGCGCCATCGGCGGACTGTTGAATCACTACGAGCAGAGTTTCGGCGGCGGGTTGGGAGTCCAACTCACGCCCAAGAGCGATCTGCGCGCGTCGTACCACCGCACCATCGTCCACTACTCCGCCGGGCGCAAGGCCAACAGCAAGGGCCATTCCGGCGATTTGGCGATCCAAGGGAAGCTCACCCCGAGGCTTCGAGGAACCGCCTCGGTGGGCGTCCACCGCCGGGATTACGATGACGTCACCGGCGTCATCAAAGCCTTCGTGACGACCTGGCAAACCGCCGCGGACCTCAATTATTCCGTGGGCCGGCGGACCAACCTGTCCCTAACGGCCTCGCGCGCCGTCACGGAATCGACGTTCGGCGACAACCGCTTCTACACCGCCACCCGCGTCGGCTCCGGGGTCATGCATGCGATCGGAAAGCTGACCCTCGGCGTCACCGGGTCATTCGAGGTCGACCACTACCCGCAATCCGCGCAGACCGGCGGAATCGCCGCCAACCGTAGAGACGACATCTATACCCTCGCGGGAAACGCGGATTACCGACTGAAGGAGTGGCTGAGCTTCGGCCTCTCCCACCAATACCTCGAGAAAAACTCGATCTTCACGGGGCAGTTCAACTACCAGGCGCACCGCACGAGCCTGGAAGCCCGGGTGCAGTTCTAGGCCCCGGTCCCGGGGGGCAAGCGGTACTGGCGCACCACGCGGCCGACCTCATCCTGCAGGCGCGCCTTGGTTTCCATGAGATCGGCCTCGTGTCGCGCGGTCTCCCGCTCCCGCTCGGCCGCGAGCCGCTCGCGCTCATCGAGCCGCGACCGCTCGCGGGCCAGCAGGTCCTCGCGGGCCCGCGCCTGGTTCTCCAGCACGCGGCGCGCCCCGTCGAAGGCCTCGCTGAGCCGGCGGATTTCCGACTCGCAGGAATCGGCCGTCTCCGAAATCTGGGCGCGCATCCGCGCCGCTTCCTCCTCCAGGGCCGCCAGGCGCACGATCATGGCGTAGATGACGCTGCGCGCGGCGTGGAGGTCGGAAATCTTCTCGACGTCGGCGGGGGTCTTGGGAAGCTCGTTCATGTCCGCGGGTCCTCAGGGCCCCGTCCGGCCCGCGGGCAGTTCCAGGAGTTCGGCGGATCCGTCGAGGCCGAGCCACAGCGTCCGTCCTTGAAGGGCCGCGGCGGAGAGCAGGCGCCGGGATTGCCGCAGGACCGGAGGCGCGATCTCGCCTCCGGCCGTGAGGGCGGCGTCCCGCAAGTGAATCGCCAGGCGCCGGCCCGCCGCGTCGCCGACCCATAACTCGCCCTCCCGGACGATGAGAACCGTCGCGGGAAAGGGGAATGCCTGGGAGCCCAGGACCGTCAAGGCCTCGTCCGGGGCGTGCTGATAGACGCGCTTGGAGTCCGAGTCCGCCGACCAAAGGTAGCGTCCGTCGAAGTGCAGGGCCGAGGGGCTCGCGCCGGGGCTGGGAATCGCGCTTTCCTTAATGAGTCCCGAGCCGATCCGGTAGCGGGCGATCTCGCGCGCCCGCAGGTCCGCGATATAGAGAACCCCTCCGGCCACGGCCAGGCCCGTCGGCGTCGTCTCCGGGACCGCATGCCGGGCCAGGACCGCCAGGCGGCCGTCCTTCATCCCCAGACGATAAACCGCCCGGTCCACCCAGTCGCAGGCCCAAAGGTCGGCGCCGCTCCAGGCCAGGCCGGTGGGGTGGGAGAAGGGGACCGCATGCCGGCGCGGGGCTTGGCCGCCCCGCGTCAAGACGCCCCAGAGGACGCCCCCCAAAACGACCGCGGCCAGCAGGGCCTTGAGCAGCGCCGGGGCGCGGGATGGGGGAGGAGGAGGCGCCGCGGGAGCGGCCGGTTCCGGCGGGTAATCGGCGCGCGCGCGCGCGGGCCGCCTCTTCTTCAAGCCCGT
>CAYJXJ010000233.1:0-6408 GCA_964374095.1 uncultured Elusimicrobia bacterium | reverse complement strand
ATGACGAACTGGGCCGTGATGTCGGCATTCGTCGCGCCGCAGGCGCGACGAATCCCTATCTCCTTTGTTCGCGCGAATACCGTCGCCAGCATCACGTTCATGATCCCGATGCCGCCCGCAAAAAGCGCAACGCCGCCCATGACGATGGCCGCGATGAGATACTTCTTGGACTCCTCGAGCTCGCCTTCGATCTCCTCGCGCAGGTCCTTGAGCTCGAAGTCCTCCTCCTGCCGGTGCCGGCGCTTGAGCAGGGCGGTGATCTCCTTCTTGGCCCGCTTGACCGAGGCCGCCGAGCCGGTGTCGAGGGTGATCTCATCGACGCCGGAGGAGGACTTGGCCTCGGAACCCTGGGTCCCCAGGTAGCGGTGGAAGGCCGTGGCCGGGATCATGACCGAGGACTGGCCCCAGTGGAACCACCGCGGATCGAGGTCCTTGGGCGGCTCCTTGAGGACCCCGACCACGGTAAATAGGTGCTCCTCGATGCGGACCGCCTTGCCCAGCAGGTCGTGGTGGGCCAGGAAGTCGTCGATGGGCTCCTCCCGGGACCAGAAGGCCGCCCAGAAGGGCTTCTTGAACCAGCCTCCGGGCTCGATGACCACGCAAACCCGGGCCGCGTGGGAGATGTCCCAGTCGTTGAAGAACCGCCCCCGCAGCTTGAACACCCAGTCGCGCCGGCGCCACTCCGGGGTGATGCCCAGGACCTGGGCGCGGTCGAAGCGCTGCCCGGAGGCCTCGAAGCGCGCGCCCCAGCCTTGGACCGTGGGCGAGACCATGTAGAGCCAGGGCATGGCGCGTCGTATGGCGGAGGCGTCCTCAAGCGTGAGCCCCTTCGATAGCCCCTGGGAGACATAGTCCTGCTTGGCCGAGACCGTGATGCGGCCGGGGCCGAGTATGGCGATGGCTTTAGCGATCTCCTCCTGCATGCCGCGCGTTTGGGCGAGCGTATAGAGGAGGGAGGCGACCCCGACCGAGACCGCGGCGAAGCTCAAGACGGAGCGGAACTTGTTGGTGCGGATCTCGACCAGGCCCGAGCGCAGGGCCTCCCCGGCGTTCACGCCAGCTTGCCGTCACTCATGCGCAGGACCCGCTGGGCCGCGGCCGCGATGGCCGCGTCGTGGGTCACCAAGATCACCGTCATGCCGCCGGCGTGGAGTTCCTTGAACAGGGCCAGGATCTCGGCGCCGGAGTGGGAGTCGAGGTTGCCGGTGGGCTCGTCGGCCAAGAGTAGCGCCGGCTTGTTGGCCAGGGCCCGGGCGATGCCGACGCGTTGCCTCTCTCCGCCCGAGAGTTCGAGCGGGGTGTGGCGTCCCCGGCGCTCCAGCCCCACCCGGGCGAGCAGGTCTGAGGCGCGCTCGAGCCGGGCGGCCCGGGGGACATCGGCGTAGGCCATGGGCAGGCAGACGTTATCGGCGGCCGAGAGCCTGGGCAGGAGGTTGAAGGCCTGGAACACAAAGCCAATCTGCTCGCGGCGCAGGGTGGTGCGGCTGGAGTCGGAGAGACGCGCCGCGTCCCGCCCGCCCAGGTGGTAGCGGCCCGCGGTCGGCCGGTCGAGCAGGCCGAGAATGTTCAGGAGCGTGGACTTGCCGCAGCCCGAGGGCCCCATGACGGCCGTGAACTCCCCGGGGGCGATCTCGAAGCTCACCCCGTCCAAGGCCCGGTACTCGCCGTAGCGGCGGGCGAGGTCCTCGCAGCGGATGAGGGGGGTCACCCTTCTTTCTCCGCGGGCTTGTCGGTGAGGAGCTTCTGGCCTTCCTTGAGCCCCGAGAGGACCTCCGCGTCCATCTCATTGCGCAGCCCCAGCTTGATGTCGACTTTTTGGGGCTTGCCCTTCTTTTTGTCGGCCGGGGCCACGTAGGCGATCGTCTTGCGGCCTTCCTCGAAGACCGCGGAGATCGGGACCTTGAGCACGCCCGTGCGGCTCTCCAGCAGGCCATCGACGCGCGCCGTCATCCCCGGCTTCAAGCGCCCATCGGGCTTGAGCAAAGTCACCTCGACCTTGAAGTTCTTGAGATTGTTCTGGTCCTTCTCGGCCTGCGGGGAAACCAGGGTGACCTTGCCGGGATAGCTCTCCGCGGGCAGGGCGTCGATCTTGACCGTGACCGACATCCCCTCCTTGAGTTTGAGTATGTCCATCTCGCTGATCTTCATCTTGACCACCAGGCGCGAGACATCGGCCACGGTCATGAGGTAGGTGGGCTGGGTCGAGTCCATCAGGCCCGTCACGTAGTTGCCCAGGCGCGCGAGCGTGGGCTCCTCCTGGTAGCCGCCGCGCTTCTGGAAGCGCATGACCACGCCGTCGATGGGGCTGGCCACCGGCACCGGCACGTACTGCTCGGCCTCGGTGCGGCCGGGCTGGATGACCGCGAGGGTATCCCCCTTCTTCACGCGGCGGCCCTCATCGACGGCCATCTCGATGACCCGGCCGCTCACCTTGGAGGCGATGTCCACGAAGTGCTTGGGGGAGATCTCGCCGGCGTCCATGAAGCGCACCTCGATGTCTCCCTTGGTGACCTCCGCCACGCCGGCTGATTCATCGGCCGGCGTCTTCTTTTTTTTGTCCTTGTAGGTCTTGAAGCCGTAAGCTCCGGCTCCGAAGCCGACGAGCGTTATCAGCGCGATGATGACGGTTTTACGGCTTCGGCTTACCATACCGGGTCTCCCACCGCGAGGCGATAGGCCGCGCGGTTGATGAAGGTGTCGTTGAGGGCCTGGGCGCGCTCGACGCGGGCGTTCAGGAGGTCGAGTTGGGCCTGCGCCAAGCGGATCACGTCGGCCGAGCCCTGGCGGTACTGCTCGGTCACGATGCCGAGGTTGCGTTCGGAGAGGGATTCCTTCTGGATGGAAATGCGGTAGGCTTTGAAGGCGCGGTCGAGGCTGATGTAGGCCGCGTGCAGCTCCTCGCGCGTCGAGCGTTCCGCGAGGGCCAGCGCCGCCTCCTGGCGCTTCTTGTCGGCCGAGGCCGAGCGGTATGAGAACAGCTGGGATACGAAGTTATAGTTGAAGGGCATGGAGAGCGCCAGCCCCACCTTGTAGGTCGGATTGAGAGTGCTGGACGCGGGGCCGTAGTCCGTGCGGCTCCAGTTGGCGTCGATGCCGAGCGTGGGCAGCATCCCCTGGAGGGCCTGCTGCCGGGCGATCTCGATTCGCTCGAGGTCCTTGCGGGAACGGATGATTTCGGGACGCTGGGTGAGGGCGCGGACAACGTCATCGGCCACCCGCGGCATTTCCGTCGTGCCGGGAGAGAGGTCCGCCTCCAAGGAGGCGGACTGCAAGGGCTCGCGCTCAATCAGGAGATTGAAGCGGAGGAGCGCTAGGCGCTCCTCCGCTTCGGCGGAGGCCACCCGGAGCTCGCCGGAGCGCCAATCGGTCTCGCTTTTCAAAAGGTCGGAAAGCGACTTCATCCCGTTCTGGTAGAGGTCTTGGGTCAGTTTGAACTGGCTCTCTTGCGCCGCGCGGTTTTGCTCGGCGACTTCCAGGAGTTTGTTCTTGAGGTTGAGGTCAAAGAAGGCCTTGATGGCTTCGAAGGACCGGGTCTGCTCGGTCCCGCGCAGCGAGGCCCAGGCCGACTCCCGGGAGCGGGAGCTCGCCCGGACCTTTTGGAAATCCTGCCAACTGTTGAAGATGTTGAGATTGAGGGTGGTCGTGAACTTCAAGTCCTCCCGCTGCAGGTGCCAGCGGTTGTAGCGTCCTGACCTCAGGCTCGAGTGGCCGAAGGGAGTGCCGACTCCGGTCAAGGAGACGGTCGGCAGGGCGGCCGAAGCCCATTGACTCTTGCGTTGGGCGTCGGAGGCGGCCAGCGTTTCGCGGGCCTGGCGCACTTCCGGCGAGGCCGCGAGGACCGCCCGGGCGTAGGCGGCCGGGGTGAAATTCCCGGCTTCCGAAGGAAGCGATATCAAAGACAGCAGCGTAAGGGTGACCACGGGGGCAGGCGAGGGTCATTATGATACCATTTTGCCTGCGCTACCAATTATTGGAGGCGCAGGGATCGTTCCCGAGACATGACCCTCGCCCGATTTTGGACCCAACCCAGCCGCGACTACCGCAATTTCCACCTGGTCTACGGCCTGCTGGGCATTCATTTCGTGATCCCCGCGCTGGGATATCTCTTCGCGCCGGATCAGGCCGTCCGGTCCTTTGACCTGCTCGGGCGCCTGCTCGGCGGGCGGCCGTATCTGGTTCCGGAGCAGTCCTACATCTGGCGGGTGCTGGGCGCGACCAACGTGCTGACCTTGGGCTTTCTGTGCTTCTGGGTGCAGTTGGACGTCCGGCGCCATTGGTGCTGTGTGGCGCCCTTGGTGTTCATGAAGGGGACGACCGCGCTCTCCTACCTCGGCGTCTTTCTCATGTCCTATGCGAACCCGGCCTTCCTGGCGGTCTCGGTCTGGGACGGCATCAACTGCTGGGCCTTCGTCCATTTCGGCCTGCGCGCCAAAGCCGCGGCCGAAGCCGGCGAGGATGAGCTGGTGCCCCGCCCGGCGGCCCGCCGCATCGCCGCCCAGGCGACCTGATCCCTCGGCCCCGCAACTGCCGCGCAAAATGCGATACCTTAGCTCCGCGCCGCCTCGACACAGGCATTGGCCAGGCGTTCGAGCGCCGGGCGGTGCTGGATTAGAAATAGCGACGGTTCGATGAGCTCAAGCTCCATGACGAGCGCCCGGCCCCGCTCGTCGCGGGCCACGTCCACTCGGGCGTAGAGCAGGTCCTTGGCGTAGGGCTCGAGCGTTCGCGCGGCGAGTTCGGCCTCATCCGAGGCGATAGGGACCGCGCCCGAGACGCCCTCGGCCTGGCCGTGCAGGCGCGGGTTCTTGCGGATCGCGTGGGTGAGGGACCCGCCGATCCAAATCAATGCCCGCTCGCCGTAGTCCTCGACCGATTTCACGTAGGGCTGGATCAGCATCGGCAGGCGCACCGCGTGCTCGGCTAGGAAGCGGCTTCCCTCGCGGTGCTCCCGCGGGCCGAAGCGCCGGGTCGCGAAGGAGGCGGCACCCACCCGCGGCTTTATCACCACGTCGGTCCAGGAGGTGGGCGCGAGGAGCTCGGGCAAGGACGCCACCCGCCCCTGCTCGATGTAGAGGGTCGGCACCGTGGGGATGCCCCGCCCGGCCAGGTCCCGCAGGTAGAGTTTGTCGGCATTCCAGCGCACGAGGCGCCGCGGGTTGAGCACGCGGGTCTTCTTGGCGGCGCGCTGGATCCAGCGCAGGAAGCCCGGCAAGTCGTGGATGTAGTTCCAGGTCGAGCGGATCACGCAGAGGTCAAAGCCCGTGAGGTCGGCCGCGGGATCGTCCCAGCCGATCCACTCGGCGCTGCCGGCGGCCTCCTGGATCGCCCGTCTCAAGGGCGCGGCGTCGGGGTCGGGCTCCGGGAGCTTGAAACAGCCGGCCAGGGCGATGCGGGGAGTCTTCAATCAGGAGCCGCGGCTCGGCAAGGCCCGAACCGCGGCCTCCAGGGCCGACACGCGCTTTTCGAGCTCACTCAAGCGGTTGGAGGAGGGCGCCTTCGCCGCCGGCGCGGGGGCCGCGGCCGCCACCGGAGCCGCCGGAGCGCCCGCGCCAAAGAGATGCCGGTAGCGGTTCTCTTTTTGCCCCGGTTGGCGCGGGAGCTTGGCCGCCTGCGCGCCTTCGGGGCGGTTGCCCAATTCTTGCAGGAGAATCTCCGCCTCGGCGGAGCTTTCGAAGCGGCAAAGCCGTTCGGTGCGGGTCTTGATCTCGCCGGGGGTCTGCGGTCCGCGCAGGAGCAGGACGCACACCGCGCCGATCACCTTGGGGTCCAAACTTTTGACGAGAATGTCGATGCGGTGCTTGAACTTGGGCACGCGGCTGCCGGGCTCGTGCACGCGCTCGGCCAGGCCCTTGGCCAGGAGCGAGTGCAGGCTCTTGCCCACGCCCGCCTCGTCCAGGCTCATCACCGGGTCGCGGCTCGATTTCTGATTGCAGGCGTTGAGCAGCGAGTTGAGGGTGAGGGGGTAGAACTCGGGCGTGGTCAGGGACTTCTCGACCAGGGAGCCGAGGAGGCGCGCCTCGAACTCATCGAGCATGGCGGCCATCAGGATTTTCGGACCGGCAGGGCGCAGACGGAGGCCTGGCACCAGCGGAATATGACGGGGCTGGCGATCGTCCAGCTTATCACCGAGTCGGCAAGATAAAGCGCCGTGAAGCCCCAAGAGAACTTCCACCACACCGAGTTGGGCAGCGCCCCCAGCACGCCCACGCAAAGCCCGAACATCGCGCCGTAGAGCGCGGCGTCTTTCATGGTCAGGCCCGGAATCTTGCCGAGGATCCAGGTCCAGGTGAAGCCCCCGATCCCCTGCAGGATAAGAGCCAGGAGCATGGAGGGCCCCATCGCGCCCCAGCCGTCCTTATGATAGGCGACGAACAGAAAGGGGTCGGTGGGCGCCTTCTGGCCCGCGGG
>CAYJXJ010000232.1:0-6581 GCA_964374095.1 uncultured Elusimicrobia bacterium | reverse complement strand
GTGCTAGATGGTCAGATTAAACAACGCGATGCTAAGTAATTATTGCGCGGATACTAATCCCGCAGCAGCTCAACCGGACGAATCTTCTGGAAAGCCAATGATCAGGTTCCTAGCCCGCGGCCGGCACGGCGGCCAGTATCCGGTGCGCGGCATCGAGGTCGCCCGAGGCGATCTTGTGAAAGACCTCGGTCAGGACCGACCGCTCCCGCGCCGACTGGGCGAGGCGCTTGCCGTGGGAGGTGCCCGCCCCAAAGCGCAGGATGAGGTCCTCGAGCCAAGCCTTCCAGCGGGGCTTGGGGGCGCCGTGGGGGGCCAGGCGAAAGGCGGTGGTGGCGTAGTCGCCGACGTTGCGGCCGAGGCCGCGCTTTAGCGCCGCGTTGGCGGCGATCTTCTTGTCCACCTCCGCCAGGGACTTCAGCCAGGCGTCCGACTGCAGGGCCGCGACCGCCTCCTCGGCCGTGGCTTTGAGGACGGCGAGCTTTTTCTTGTAGTCATCCCCGCGCTTTCGAAACGACCGGCGCGCGCCGTCGGGGACCGGGCAGGCGTCGATCGCCGCCGAGAGCTCCGGGCTCATGAACGCCTCCTGGGACTCGGTCCAGGCCAGCTCTTCCTCAAGGGCCGCGACCGTGATCCAGCGCGCGGCTTCCTGCTGCTTGGATCCGAGTTCGAGCAGCAGGCCGCGGGTGATCTTCTCCGGGTCGCGGGCCGCGGCGGCGGCGTTTTCGAAAGCCGAGACCGCGGCGCGGGCGTTGGCCAAAGCCGCGGCGCGGCGTTCCAGCCGGGCGCCGGGGGGTTTGCGTCCAGCGGCTTTGGCCTCGAGCTTGGCCGTGGTCGCCGGGTCGGCAAGCTCCTCGGGGCGCATGCTTCGCTCCCGGCCCAGGAGCCTGGCGAGCGCGACATTGCGCTCATAGACCAGGCGTTTCTCCATGTTTCCGAGGTCAAAGCCCATCTGGTAGCGCGGGTAGCTCAAGGTCTCGTAGTCGAGCCTCCCGGTGGCGACCAGGGCGGGGGCGCCGGGGGGACGCCGTCCGTTCAAGTGGCTCTGCAGGGCCAGAAGTTGGGGCGAGTAGCCCTTGAGGTTTCCGCCGGCGAGCCGGTCGTAGAGGCCCATGTTTCCGGCGCCGACGGCGCCCTTGTCGTCGGGCTCCGGGGTGGCGCCGTAGGTGATGATTTTGCTGGTGTCGGCTCCCGTCCCTTCGAAAAGGGTCTTCAAGATCTCGCGCTTCTCCTCGTCGCGCATGAGCTCGTCGTTCTTGAGCAGCTTGGAGTCTCGGCTCGAGCGCTTGAGCCGGCCGTAGAGCCCGTCCTTGGCCTTGGGGTTGTCGTCGAGGCGCTCCGCCCCCTTAACGACGGCGTTCTTCAGGGAAGATTCGAAGTCGTTGCTCCCCGCGGCGTCGTCCTTGGCCAGGCCCACGGCCAAGGACGCGGCCGAGCCGTTGTTGTCGTCGATCCACTTGCGTATGGATTCGCGCTGGCGGTCGGGGTTGGATTCCGAGGAGATCTCGGAGGCGATGCTCGAGCGCATGATGCGTTCGGCGAGCGCATCGCCGAAAGAGGGGTCTTCCTTGAGACGGTCCTCCATGGCGCGGCGGATCTCGGCCGCGGTCATGCCGTCCTCTTGCGGTCGTGCCAAGGCCGCGAGGTTTGCCAGCACGAGGACCGCCAGAAGCGAGCGTCTCACGGTGCCTTCTTTTTTTCCGTTTCCGTTGCAAACTCGAATATCACCTTAGACCCCGAATAGAGCCGTTGTTCCTCCATTCGCGCCGGCGCCAGGAACCGCTCGGAGGGGATGTCCTCGCGGCGCTTCGCCGTGACATCCAGGAAGGTATGGGTGGCGGACTTGTCCGGATCGGTCCAGCGCGCCAGGGCGTAGCGCCCCGAAGGCGAGAGCGCCGTCGCGACCAGGCGCGGGAAGGGTCCGGTTTCGAACAGCGTATTGCCCAAGTATCCCCGGACCGAGAGCCAATACCCGTCGGCCTTTTTGAGACTTAGCGCGAGGCTCTCGCCCTCGGGGCCGAGCGGCACGGGATCGCCGCTTTCCGGGATGGCCGCGGCAGCCTCGGTCCAAAGCTCCCGGCCAGAGCTCCCGAGGACTTTGAGGGAGGCTTCGGCTTTGAGCTGCTTGGTCCGAGAGGCGTTCCAGAGGACCCGCTTTTCGATGACCCAGGCCAGCCGGCCCCCGGGGGCGGCGTTTCCAAGAAGTTCGGTCACCGTCAGCCCATGGGACGCGGTCTCCTCCGAGACTCCCAGTCCGATCTCGGAGACGAGCGTCCCCGAGGAGTCGTAATGAAGGAGGGAGGAGCCCTGCTTGGCCCAGCGGCCCGCGTCCTGGGCCAAGAGAGGGAGAGTCAGGGCCAGCGCCCAGCAGAGTCCCGGCATGCTTTGAGTATAGCCCCCTCCGGAGCGGACTTCAAGGCGCCGGGCTGACGTCGATATCAAGGGCGGTCTTGGGGATGAGCCGCACGGCGTAGGGCTGGGTGAGGACCTGGATGGCGAAGCCCGCCGGCTCTTGGACCCGGTAGGGGACCTTGTAGCGGCCGCCGTCGAGGCCGGGCTCGAGCCACTCGACCCGGAAGCCCCCGGTCATGCGTTGGCCCAAGAACACCGCGGCGGCGAAGTGATTCGAGAGGTCCACGGGGGGCGGCTCGACCCCGATGTCGGCCCACAGGGCCTTCCACTCGGCCGGCGTGCGCGCGACCCTAGTCCCGTCCGCCATGACCCGGCAGTGCTGGCCTTTCCACTCCATGAGGCTAGGGCTCCCGGGGGCGCGGGCAGGCGGCGCGCAGGCCGCAAGGACCAGCAGAACCGCCGCCGCGCGCCTCACGCCGCCTCATGCCGGCCGCCCACCAGGAGCTTGGGGATATGCAGGGTCGGCTGGCCGTCGGAGACCGGCACGTACTGCCCGTCTTTGCCGCAGGAGCCGATCCCCCAGCCGATGTCCCAGCCCACGCGGTCGATGGAGCGCAGGACTTCGGGGCCCACGCCCAGGAGGTTGGCGTCGCGCACCGGATGGCGGACCTTGCCGTCCGAAACCCAGAACCCCTCCTCGATCTCAAAGACGAACTCCCCGGTGGCGGTGTTGACCTGGCCGCCTCCCATGCGGGTGACCAGAAGCCCGGCCTTGAGGCCGCGCACGATCTCGGCGGGGTCGTCGGGCCCCGGCCCGATATAGAGGTTCGTCATTCTGGGGATGGGCCGGGAATGGAAGGACTCCCGGCGCCCGTGGCCGTTGGAGGCGCGCCCGTCTTTCATGGCCGTGACCCGGTCGTAGAGGTAGTCTTTGAGCACGCCGTGATCGACCAAGACCGTCGGCTGAGAAGAAAGGCCCTCGTCGTCGAACCGGTAGCTTCCGCGGGCGAAGGGCAGGGTCGGGTCGTCGATGATGGAAATGCGCGCGTCGGCGATGACGGACCCGATCTTGCCCTTATAGGCCGGAGAGGAGCCCTCCTGAACATGGTCGGCCTCCAGGGAATGGCCGATCGCCTCGTGCACGAAGGTGCCTCCCGCCGAGCTCGAGAGCACGACCGGCATCTCCCCGGCGCGGGCCTTGGGAGCGTCGAGCTTGGCCAGGGCTCGGGCCGCCGCGGCGCGGGCGGCCGCGGTCGGGGAATAGTCGCTGAGAAGCTCGAAGCCCTTGAGTCCCCCGATCACCGCCGAACCGGTCTGGAGGATCCCGCCCTTCTCGGCCACGACGCTGACCGCGAAGAGCACCGTCGAGCGCTCCTCGCGCCGGGAGGCCTCCTCGGAGTTGATCACCCCGAAAGCGCGTCGGCGCTCGGCGTAGGTGACCGTGACCTGCCGGACGCTTTCGGACCGCCCCCGCGCCGCGGCGTCGGCGGCGCGCACGAGCGCGATCTTCTCATCGAGGCCGACGGCGGCGGGATCGCGCCGGGCGAGGTGGCGGTGCGAGAGTTCAGCGGCCGGGACCGGGCCGTCCCGGGCGCCGGCCAAGAGTTCGCGGGAAAGGCGCAGGGCCTCCGCGGGCTCGAGGGAGTGGAGGCTTCCGAAGAGGGTTTCCACGCCCGGGCCCCGGCGCCGCAGGTGGCGCAGGGACATCCCGCGCTCGGCGCTGCAGGCGATGTCGTCGATCTTGGACTCCTCGAGGCGGATCGCGAGGGAGGAGGATTCCTCGAGGTAGACCTCCCCGTAGTCCGATCCCCCCAGCGCGGGCACAAATTCCCGGGCGACGGCGTCCATCACGCCCTTCACGCCGCGGCTTCAGAGCGGGGGAAGATGAGGGTCACGGTGGTCCCGCGCCCCAGCACGGAATCAAGCCGCACCTCTCCCCGGTGGCGCTCCACCACCTTCTTGACGTAGGCCAGGCCCAGGCCCCAACCTTCGACTTGTCCGGTGAAGTCGGCTTCGACCTGATGGAAGCGGCTGAAGATGCGGTCCCGGTCCTCGGGCGGGATGCCCGGGCCGCGGTCCGCGATCGCGACCGCCACGGTCGCGCCTTCGGCCCGGGCCGAGACGGTTACCTCGTGGGCGCCTTTAGGGCCGAATTTGACCGCGTTTTCGATGAGGTTGCGGATGGCTTCGGTCAGCTGGGTGGGATCCCCCAGCAGGCTCAGGCCGGAGGGCTCGTATTTGACGTGTGCCCCGCGCTCGGCGATCCAGTCGCTCTGTTCTTTGAGAGCTTCATGGACCAGGTCGTCGACCAGGCAGGGCTCCCGCCGTTGCGGGGTATCCGGGTTTTCCAGGTAGGTGTAGCTCAGCAGCTTGTTGACCAGGCTGGTGAGCTTGCGGCCTTGGCCGAGGATGGCCTTGAGGGCCTTTACCTCGACGGCGGGGGCGTTGGCGGGCAGGCCCATCAGGAGAACCTCGGAATAGCCCGTGATGGAGGCCAGCGGGGTCTTGAGCTTGTGCGAGATGAGCGACAGGAAAGTGCGCTTCAAGGCGTCGCGGGAGCGGTCCTCGGTGACGTCGCGTAGGACCCAGAAAATGCCCGGCACGCCCTCACCGCGGCCGCCCCCTGTTTCGACCATCAGCCGGGTCGCCGTGCCGGCCAGGATCAACAATTTGGGGGACTCTCTCAGGGCTTCGACGGAGGCCGTCTTGTCCATCGCCAGCACCGACTCGAAGGGGGGGGTCAAGCGCGCCCCCGCGAACGCCTCGTCCAGCCGCTGCTCGCCGCCGCGCAGGGAGAGCAGGCCCTGCGCCGCGGGGTTGGCGATGAGAATGGTGCCCTTGGCGTCGGTCAGGACCGCGCCTTCCTGCATCTGGGCGAACATCGCGTCGAGCTTGGCCCGCTCCTCGCGCAAGGAGGAAAACAGGCGCGCGTTTTCAATGGCGACCGCGGCCTGGCCGGCGAGCGCCTCCAGCGTCTTGAGGTCCTCCTTATCGAAGAGGCCGTCGATCTTGTTGATGGCCTCGACCACCCCGAGCACGCGGTCGTGGCGCAGAAGGGGGGCGGCCATGAGGGAGCGCGTCGTGAAGCCCGAGACCTGATCCACCTTGGGGGACCACCCGGGATGGACTCGCACGTCGTTGATGATCTGCCCGCGGCGGTCGCGCGCCGCCTCGCCGGCGATGCCGGTCCCCATCCCGAGCCGGACCTGGGCGGCCTCGGGGCCCAGGCCGAGGGCCACGTCGAAGTAGAGCTCACCGGTCGCCTCGTCGAGGAGAAGCAGCGAGGCCCGTTCGGCGTCGACCACCTTGGCCGCCAACTCGAGGATCGAGCGCAAAAGTTCCGGCAGCTCGAGTTGGCCCGTGAGCAGCCTTCCGGCTTCGAGCAGGATCAAGGCCTTCCCGTCGGGACTCAGGGACATGGCTGCAAAAGGTACCAAATCTCGCCCAACTTAAGAAACCGGGGACTACGGACGGGGGCGGGCCGCCCCGGCTTCGACGAGGAAGGCTTCAAGGGCGTCGAGGATCGTCGTGAGGACCTTGAGGCTGCGGGGGACGGCCCCGGGGACCTCCAGGGAGTGGTCGGCGCCCTGGATGAGCAGGAGCTTGCCTTTGAGGTTGCGCCGCACCTGGGCTATCACGCCGTGGTCGTAGTGAGGGTCATCGGTGCCGATCGCCAGGAAGGAGGGGTTCTTGCAGGAGAGGAGGGTCTCCTTGACGCGGGCGCTTTGGAGCGACGGGGTGAGCCACACCGCCGCCGACTCCGAGAGCACGGTTTCGCCTTCAAGGAGCAGGCTCATGGCCACCGTGCCGAGCGACTTGCCGATCATGACCACGCTTTCGTAGCGCCGCCGGGCGAGCGCGGCCTCGACCACGGCGGCGACGTCGGCTCCCATCCACTCGCGCAGCCGGGTCTCTTTCTCCGCCTCCGGGAGGCGCTGAAGGTCCCGGCCGGCGTAGTCGTACTCGAGGCGCAGGAGGTCGGCTCCCCAGCGCATGAGCGAGAGGCTCGGGTAGTAGAGCAGCGGCATGGTCGGTCCGTAATTGCGTCCGGGCAGGATGATCCCGAGCGTGCCGGTCCAGCCCTTGCGCTCGAAGAGCGTGTTGGGCACCGGCCGCCCGCCATGGCCGGCGGCCTCGAGGCGCAGGCGCGCGTGCGTGGCTAGGTCCATTTGATTATCCTCAATGATGCGCTATTTGTCCACATAGACATGGAGTCATCGACCCAATTCTCG
>CAYJXJ010000231.1:0-6593 GCA_964374095.1 uncultured Elusimicrobia bacterium | reverse complement strand
ATGCCGCACTCCAGAAAGGCGCGCAGGGAATCCTCGGCGCAGGGAGCGGAGTGTGGGTCCGGGCCTTCGGGAGGTCCCGCCAGGAGAGTCTCAAGGTGGTCGAGGACCACCCTGTAAAGCGGGCTCTCCCAGGCGCGGCGAGGCGCGTAGAGACGCGTGGCGGGACCTGAGGTCGGGAGGGGCACTCATACTTCATACGATCCAGGACCCCCTTTTGTTCCGGCAGTCCGTGACGGCAGGCCCCTGGCCCATCTCCCCAAATGGACCGAATAGCCCGATTTGGCGGGTCGGGAAAGGTTGGATCGGCCTATTCGGCCGAATCAGGCATCATTTCGCGAGATAGCCCACGTGGCCTCTGAACATACCGTTCCTACGCACGGTTCAATGGCCATCTTCCCGACGGGTCCCTGCCCGCCGGGCGTTCCCGCTCGGAGGAGAACGGCCCAGGGGAGGTCATCAGGATCGGCCGGGCGCCTTCGGGGGAGGAGTCGCTCCAGCTTCTCTGCGAGGCCGCGCTCAACCTGCATCGGGCGCATCGCTACGATCTCTTCCATGGATTCTACGCCGTGTATGCCGGCTACGTGGCCGCGCTGGCCGCGCGGCGGGCCGGCGTACCTTGCGTCGTGAGCCTGCGCGGCAACGACGTGGACCGCTGTCTTTTCGACGGCAAGAGACTGCCCATGCTGAGCTGGGCCCTGGAGTCCGCCGACGCGGTGGCCGGGGTCTCCCAAGACCTCCTGGACAAGGCGCGGGCGCTCACGGGCCGAGGCCGCGGCCTGTGGCGCATCCCCAACGGCGTCGATGCCCGGCTTTTTTCTCCGGACGGGCCTTCAGCCGAGGGTCTGCCGCGGGAGGCGCCGCGGCCCTGGATCGCCTTCTCCGGAGAACTTCGGCTTAAGAAGGGCCTGCCGCTTCTCTTGGATCTGGGCGAGCTCATGGAGCGCGAGGGGAGCGGGACCCTGTTCGCTCTGGGAGGCGCCCGGGGCGAGTGCGCCGCGGAACTGGAATCTTGGCGCCGGCGCCAACCGGCGGCGAGCCGAAGGCTGCGCGCCCTTCCTTATGAAAGCGACCCGGCGCGGCTGGCCGCGGCCTATCGCGCCATGGACCTCTTCGTCTTCCCGTCCCTGTGGGAGGGGATGCCCAACGCCCTGCTCGAGGCTATGGCCTGCGGCAAGCCGGTCCTGGCCGCGGCCGTCGGCGCCTTCCCCGAAGTCCTGCGCCACGGCGAGAACGGCTTTCTTCTTTCCGCGGAGCGCCTAGCCGAGTTTCCCCGGGAGGCCCTGCGCGTCGCGGCGTTGCCTCGGGAAGAGCTCGACAGGTTGGGCCGGAAGGCCCGCGCGGATGTTCTTGCCCGCTACACGCCGGAGGCCGAGCGAGACTCGATTTTCACGCTTTACCGCCGGCTCCTCCCCGCGCGCCATGGCCGCGCGCGCCGCGCCGCGGCCGCGGCATGAAGGTCCTCTACCTCGCCCCCGACCGGTTGGGCGCGCCCAAGGGCGCGGGCTCCCGCATCGCGCGGACCGTGCGGGCTTTGGGGGAATTGGGCTGCGAGGTGGAGGTCTTTGGCCCCGAGCCTTCGGCGGAGGCGGAGCCTCCGTCGAACTTCCTCGAACGCAAGCTGTCGTTCCGTCGTCAGGCCGCGGCATGGCTTGAGCGGCGCGGTGCCGATGCCGTCTTCGTCCGGAGCATCTGGGAAGGCCTCCCGGCTCTGGCCTGGGCGCGCCGCGCCGGGGCGCGGCTGGTTTTCGAGGCCCACGGCCTGCCCTCGGTCGAACTGCCGTACCATTTTCCCTCGCTCCACGAACACGACGACGTCCTGGCCAAGATCGCCGCGGAGGAGCGGGCCCTCATCATGGGCGCCGACCGCCTGATCGTCCCCTCGCGCACCAACGCCCGCTTCATGCGTCTGCTCGGGGCGCGGATCGAGCGCGTCGCGGTGGTTCCCAACGCGGTGGATACGGATATTTTTTTCCCGGCTCCCGAGCCGCCGCCCGCCGGTCCGCCGTGGCGGGTGGTCTATGTGGGCACGCTGTCCCCCTGGCAGGGCTTGGAGTTTTTGTTCGAGGCGATCTCGCGCCTGCCCAATCGCGCGGCCATCGAGTTGATCGCGGTCGGCTCGGCCAAGAGCCTCTGGCGGCGGCGGGTGAAGGCCCTGGCGCATCGCCTGCGCATCCACCGGCAAGTGCTTCTCTCGGGACCCTCGGCCCAGGAGGACTTGGCGCCGATCCTGCGCACCGCGCATATTTGCGCCGCGCCTCTGCCGGCCGACGCGCGCAACGTCCTTCAAGGCTGTTGTCCGGTCAAGATCGTCGAATACATGTCCGTGGGGCGGCCGATACTCTCAACGGCCGTGCCTCCGGTCCTCGAGATGCTGGAGCACGGCAAGACCGCGCACCTGGTGGAACCATCGAGTCCCATCGCGCTGGCCGACGGCCTGCGCTGGCTCATGGAGCACCCCGCCGAGCGCGAGGCCCTGGGCGCGCAAGCCCGCGCCGCCGCGCTCGCCGGGTGGACGCATGAGCGCTTCCGCGAGAATCTGCGGTCGGCGGTCGCGGACCTGGCGGGGGTCCCGGCGTGATCCGCATCGCCGACTACCGGTTTCGGGAGACGGCGGCGCGCCTCATCGCGCGTTTCGGCGCCATCGCCGCCGCGGATCGGCGCGCGGAGAGTCTTGCCCGCAAAGCGAACCGAGTCGCCTGGTGGATATTGGCCGGGTGCGGGGCGTGCTGGGTTTCTCTGCCCTTCTGGACGCTGATCAAGAGCGATTCGGGATTCATGACCGCGGCCGCGGCGGGTTTCGTCACTTTTCCGCTGGCCGCGATGGCAAGGTGTTATGCCTGGTATCAGCGCAGCCGCTACGACCTGGACGACCGCAAGGTGGCCTTCGTCCCGGCGGTTCTGGAGGTGCTCGGGGCCGACATCCCGGCCTCCGAACCCGTGGAGCTGGCGATTGATTTTCGGATGCTCCACCGGACGGGGCGCGTCCGTCGGGAGTGGCTCGCGCTCGGGACGCGGCTGGCCGACGGCAGCCGGCTGCGGCTCGCGGTGACGGAGCGCGGTAAGATCAAGCGCAAGTACAAACGGCGGGGCACCCTGGAACGGGGGCGGCTTTCGGAGCGGTTGACGCTCGTGGCGCGGTTGGAGAAACATCATGGCTCCCCCGCCGAGTTGGGTAAGCGGCTTAAGGCCGTCAAGCCCCCGGAGCCTTTGAAGGCTTCGCGCGTGGCCCATCGGGCGGGCGCCGTCCGGGTGGATTTGGACGGGCCCGTCTGGAGCTACTCCAACGCCAAGACTATTACGAAGAAAGTGCCGCTGACGCCCGAGCATGTCCTAAAATCGCTGGTGTGGTTCTACGGGGCCCTGCGGCCCCGGAGGGGGGTGAAGAGATGAGGGCCTTGGAATACGATTTCCAGGACACGGCCGACGGCCTTGTCGCGCGGCTGGCCGCGGCCGCCTCCGAGGACAAGGAGGCCGAGGCCAAGGCGAAGGCCTGGGGCGCCGCGGCCGGATTCTCGATTCTGATCACCATACTGTTGGTATTCGCCAACTTATTCAAAGCCGCGGGACTGGCCTTCGTCGCGTGCATCGCCGCCCTGGTCTTCTACAACCTCACCAAGGCCCACGATCTCGAAAACCGCAAGGTCGAGATGGCCGCTAAACTGCTCAAGATGATCAAGGCCGACGCGCCCGCGCAGGAACAGATCAGCCTCAAGATCGACTTCCGGGGGTACAAAGAGGGCGGGGAGGTGGTGGACTCCAAGTCCGAGGGCATTGGTGCGACCGCGCAGAAGTTCCGCGACCCGTGGCTGGCGCTCGTCGCCCGCTTGGCCGACGGCAATGTGGTGCGCTTGGACGTCACCGACGACGTGACCTTAAAGAGCAAGCGCAAACGCAAGTACACCAAGGAGCGCGAGCGCTTCGCCAGCCAGGTGGACCTCTCCCTGCGCCTGCAATCCTGCTACGGCGATCCGACGGCCATCGCCGAGCGCCTCAAGCTCATCAAGCCGCCGCGGGTTTTCACGCTCAAGGGGATTCGCGTGAATGAATCCCGGATTCACGCCTCCTTTGAAACCAGGCCCATGCTGACCGTCCGTTCGCCGCGCGCGCCCCTCATGCCCGACATGAGCAAGGCCCTCACGGCCGAGGACCTTTTGGGGGTTTTGATGTGGGCGTATCGAGGCCTGCGGAAAGGGACGGCCTGATGTACAACCTTGCCGAGCTCATACGAAATCACGCCTTCATGGAGGGGTTTAACGACAGTTTGAGAACGGGGGCTCCTCCCCCGTTGTTGAGGGATGCCAAGATCAAGCTCACCTCCCGCTGCAACCTGCGCTGCGTCATGTGCAAGTACTGGCAGACACGCGGGGAGGAGGCCTTGGCTTCCGACCGATGGCGTGAAGTCTTTTCCGAAATGGCCGCGCTGGGCTGCCGCAAGGTGCATTTCTCAGGCGGCGAAGTGTTCTTGCGCCCGGACTTCCTCGATCTGGCCGAGGACGCGGTCAACAAGAAGCTCAAGGTCAACATGACGACCAACGGGACCCTCATCGATCGTGAGCGCGCGCGCCGGATCGCCGACATCGGCATCAACGCGGTGTCGATCTCGCTCGACGGGCCGGACCGCAAGTCCCACGAGGCCGTGCGCC
Organism: uncultured Elusimicrobia bacterium; assembly: GCA_964374095.1. Taxonomy (GTDB): domain Bacteria; phylum Elusimicrobiota; class Elusimicrobia; order UBA1565; family UBA9628; genus CAYJXJ01. Next base: position 1,950 of record CAYJXJ010000231.1, on the reverse strand, counting down.
GCCGCCCCCTCGCCTTCAAGCGGAGCTTAAAGGCCATCCATTGGATCAAGAAGTTCTCGTCGAAGGTCAAGGTGCGGGTCAATTTCGTCATCATGCGCTCCAATTTCAGGCAGGTCCCGGAGATGGTGGAGCTGGCCGGCAAGCTCGGGGCCGAGAACCTCGTCGCCATGCCGGTGGACGAAAAGGGCCCGCGCGTCAACCGCCTCTCCAGGTCCCAAATCCGCGAATACAACCGCGACATCGCGCCGCTGGTGGCCGAGCGCCGCCGCCGCCGCGGCTTGCCCACCACCCTGCAGGACATCCACCCCTTCGGCGTGACCGAGAACGAAATCGCCCTCAGCTCCAAGGGAATGTATGCCCGGGGCTACTTCGAGCGCCGGACCTGCCTCGCCCCCTGGCTGCACCTCTTCATGGCCTGGGACGGCAACTCCTATTTGTGCTGCATGACCAACGGCCGCATGGAATCCCTCGGCAACGTCGGCCGCCAAAGCGTGCGCTCGGTGTTCCACGGCGAGCCCATGCAGCGGATCCGCCGCGAGTTCCGCGCCGGGCGCCACCTGCCCACCTGCCAGCGCTGCGACCTCTTCCTTAAGGAAAACTCGCAGCTCGACGCCGCCCTGACGGGCTAGGATCAAGGGCGGGGATGGGGCCGGGCCCAAGGACCTAGGGCGGCGCGCCGGGCCCGCGGTATAATGGCAGCCGGCCCTTTCGCGGGAGGATGTTTGCCATGAAGCAGTTGATTTCCTTAGTCGCGGTTCTTTCCGTCGCCGCTTCCGCAGCCGCCGAGACGCATCCCTTCGCGGCCGACGCGGCCCGGGCCGCGGCCCTGCTGGGGCCGGGGTTCTTCAGCGCCGCTCCCGCGGCTTTTGCGACGGAGCGCGAGTCGTCTCCGGCCTGCATGGGGTTGGAACGCCCCGCGGTCGACGATGCGACCATCGATGTGTTCCTGGAGGCCGTCGCCTACCTCTCCTCTTCGTATGATCGCAACCAGAGGATCGAGGAGTGCTACGGAAGGGCCAAACAGCGGCTCTCCTGGCGGCAGGCCCGCCGCCTGATCGACGGCCTGCGCGACACCTACTACAAGGACTCGACCTACGGGATCTATTCCACGCGCAACCGGATGTCGGAGTCCTACCTCAAGGCCCACGCCCGGTCCCTCGATCCGCGGACCGCCATCGAGGCCGCATCCCGGCAGAGCTCGGCCTACGATCGCAACCGCCTCATCGAGGAGTACGACGCGACCCGGCGCGGGGACCTGGACTGGGAGCCGGTCCGCGGGCTTCTCAGCGGCGTCGCGGACACCTATTACAAGGACAACACCTACGGGGTCTACCCGGTCCGCAACCGCATGTCGGAGGCCTTCCTGCGCGACCGGATTCACGGCCTCACGCCGCGTCTGGCCGTCGAGGTCGCCTCCTGGCAGAGCTCGGGCTACGACCGCAACCGCCTCATCGAGGAATACTTCGGGGCCCACAAGGAGCATCTGCCATGGGGCGAGGTGCAGGCCCTCATCGGCGGCTTGGCCGAGACCCACTACCGGGACTCGACTTACGGCACCAACGCGGTGCGCGACCGCATCATCAAGGCCTGGACCGACTGCCGGCGCTAAGCCCCGAAAAATTCCGGGAACTTTTTTTGCCCCGAGATCGTATATGTAGGGCATGAAAGACGATTCGGACCCCATCCGCATCAGCCCCGGAGAGCCGGGACGGCTCATCGTCCGTTTCCCTTACACGCCTGAACGGGTGGCGAGCATCAAGGGCATCCCCGGACGACGCTGGCACGTCTTGGAAAGGTTCTGGACGGTGCCCGATGCCGATGGGATGCCGGCCCGTTTGCGGGCCCTCCTCGCCCCCGCCCTCGATTGTCCCCTGGACAGGCTCCTGCAAAGGATCCGCGAGGCGGTCCGAGCTCGTCATTTCAGCCCCAGCACCGAAAAGGCCTACGTGT
>CAYJXJ010000230.1:0-6594 GCA_964374095.1 uncultured Elusimicrobia bacterium | reverse complement strand
CAATCTGCTATCGCCGGTTGACGCGGAGACCTCTAATGAGTGCGTCCGGACGCAGGTGCTCACGGGGGCAAGTCGCCGCCGGCTCGACGCTCAACAATCTGCCTACAATCTTTCAGCGCACCCAATGCGTACTGGAAGCGCGGGAGGCGCAAGCACCGACCCATGTTGTACAATGCTCCAGAGATGAGCCTCACGGCGACCGCTTCCGCCCTGCCGCACGCCGCGGACTCCAACCCCTGGCGCGAGGCCATGGAGCAGCTCGACCGGGCCGCCGCCCGCCTGCGCATCGACGACCACGTCCTCTCCCGCCTGCGCCACTGCAAGCGCATCCTCACCGTCTCGGTCCCGGTCCGCATGGACGACGGGACGGTCCGGGTCTTCGAGGGCTACCGCATCCACCATAACATCGACCGGGGGCCGGCGAAGGGGGGAATCCGCTATCACCCGATGGTGTCGCTCGATGAGGTCAAGGCCCTGTCCTTCTGGATGACCATGAAGTGCGCGGTGGTCAATATTCCCTACGGGGGCGCCAAGGGCGGCGTGGTCTGCGACCCCAAGAAGATGTCCATCGGCGAGATTGAGCGCATGACCCGGCGCTACACTTCGGAGATTTCCATCCTCATCGGCCCCGACCGCGACATCCCGGCCCCGGATGTCAACACCAACGAGCAGATCATGGGCTGGATGATGGACACCTACTCGATGACCGTGGGCTATTCGGCCCCGGGCGTGGTGACCGGCAAGCCCATCGCGGCCGGCGGCTCCCTGGGCCGCCGCGAGGCCACGGGACGCGGCGTCTTCTACATCACCCGCAACCTCGCCGAGGCCAAGGGCTTCGACCTGCATCGCTCCTCGATCGCGGTCCAGGGCTTCGGCAACGTCGGTTCCAACGCCGCGCGGATCTTTTCCCAACACGGTTGCAAGGTCGTGGGAATTTCCGACGTCGGGGGCGGTCTCTACGATGAGAAGGGGCTCGACGTCGAGGAGATCAGCGCCTACCGCCACGAGCACGACACCATCGCGGGCTACCCCAACGCCGAGCCCGTTCCCCAAGAGACATTCGTCGAGGTTCCTTGCGATATCTTGATCCCCGCGGCCATGGAGAACCAGATCACCCGGGAGAACGCCGCCCGCGTCCAGGCCCGCTATATCGTCGAGGGCGCCAATGGCCCGACCACCAACGAGGCCGACCGCATACTCAATGCCAAGGGCGTCACGCTGGTCCCCGACATCCTCGCCAACGCCGGCGGGGTAACCGTGAGCTATTTCGAGTGGGTCCAGGACATCCAGGCCTACTTCTGGAGCGAAAAAGACATCAACGCCAAGCTCGAAGACGTCCTGGAGCGCGCCTTCAACGACGTCTACGGCATGGCCCAGCGCGAGAAGGTCGACATGCGCCTAGCCGCCTTCATGGTCGGCCTCTCCCGCCTCGATTCCGCGGTCCGCGCCCGCGGCCTCTTCCCCTAACGGGGTCACATCCTAACATCTGACACTCTCCTTCCACGGAGAGCCGATTTGGGTTTGAATTTGTCGGATGTGAGGAACGGCGCCATCAATTACTGGAAGCGCAGGACCCCAATTCGTAACAACTTCCGGCTATCCTTCCTCCCGTGGAGGACAAACCCCCCATCCCAGCCCTGTCGGCGGTCGATGCCATCGACAACCTCGACGCGGCCCGTTTGTCGCTGCGCTGGGCCCTGGAGCGCATCCATGCACTGGAGAGGGCCCTGGCGGAACGCGAGGCCAAGGCCCGGTCCGAAGGCGAGGGACGCGCCAAGGCCGAGGCGGACTACGGCGCGTTGGAGCGCGTCCTGTCGCTGCGGCCGGAGACCGGCGTCGAGCGGCTGGCCTTCCTGAAGCGGGCGGAGGAGTACGTCGCCTTGAGGCTCGCCGGGAAGCTCGACCTGGCGCCGGTCCTGGAGCGGGAGCGGCAATTGTCCCTGCGCGAGGACGAATTGAATCGGAGGACTCGCGAGGAGGGGGCGCGCCTGGCGCGTCTTCGGGAGGAGGCGGCGCAAGAGGCGCAGAGAGTGCGGGAGGGACTCAAGGCCCAAGCCGATTCCCGGGAGGCCGAGGGCGTCAAGGAGCTCGCCCGCCGCAGCGCCGAGCGTGACGCGGAATGGGAAACCGAGGCCGCGCTCCTGCGGGAGCGCGAGGCGGCCTTGGAGATTCAAGTCAAAGAGTTGGCCGACCGAGAGGCTCGCCTCGATTCCATCGAGGCCGAGCGGCGGCGGACCCTGGAGCTGGAAGAAAGTTCCTTGCGGGAGCGAATCCATGCCGACGCCTCGGCGCGCCTCGAGAACCAGGAGCGGATCCATGTCGGCCGGCTTGCCGCCATCGAGGCGGAGCGCTCTGCGGAGCGTCGCTCGCTCCGGGCTGAAGCGGAAGATCTCAAGCTCGCCGCGGAACTCCTGAGACGCGCGCGCGCGGCCACGGAGGCGACGTTGGAGCAGGAATCGGCCGCCGTGCGGGAGGCCCAGGCCGCGGCGCGGCGCGAGAGCGGGAAGTCTCAGGGCCTGGAAGCGGAAGTCGAGCGTTTGGATTCGGAGCTGGCGTTGGAGCGCGGCCGCTGGGAGCAGGCGCGGCGGTCCCTGGAATCCGCCGCCCTCGCCGATCGGACAGCGCGCAGCGAGATGGAGGGCCTCCTGCGCGCCAAGGAGGCCGAACTCGCCGAACGAATCGGCGAACTGAAGGATCGCGTCGAACAGGCCCGGGTCCGGGGGTCGGCCATGGAAGTCGATTTGGCGCGAGAGCGGAGCCTCAGGCAGGACGTCGAGGAGGGAAACCAAGCCCTGCTGGCGGAGCTTTCGGCCGAAAGGCAGCGTCTGGAGGCCGCCGCGGAGGACGGCGCCCGCCTGCGCCAGGAGCTTGACCGCGGGTCCGCCGAGTCGGGGCGGGCCGGCAAGGAATTCGAAGCGCGGGAGCAGGAGCTGCGTGTCCAACTGGCCGACATGGAGCGCCGCTTCATCCAAGCTCACGAGTCCAATCTGCGCCAGGCGGCCCTGCGGCATGCCCTGGAGGACGAGCGCCTGCCCTTGCAGACGCGCGTGTCCCGGGCGGAGGAGGCCGAGAAGCAGGCCAAGTCTCGCGAGTCTGACCTTGAGCTGCGGCTGGCCGCCGCGGGAGAAGCCCCGGCGCGCGAGATTGCGCTGCGCAAGGCGCTTGATGACGAGCAGGCGCTACGCCAGCAGCTTCTCGCCGAAGTTCGCCAGGGCGAGCAGCAGGCCCGAGAGCGTGAAGCGCAGGCGGTCGGGCGACTCTCGGAGGTACAGGCGGAACTTGTCGCCGCCCGGGAGGCCCTCTCCACCGAGACGGGCCTTCGCAAGGCCGCCGAGCAATCCGGCGAGTCATTACGGCATCAGGCCGCGGCCGCGCAGCGGCATTTGGAGTTGGCTCTGGAGGCCGAGAAGCAGGCGCGAGAGCGTGAGGCGCAGGCGGTCCGGCAACTCTCCGAGGTTCAGGCGGGTCTTGTCGGCGCAAAAGAGGCGCTCTCCACCGAGACGGGCCTTCGCAAAGCCGCCGAGCAGTCCGGCGAGTCTTTGCGGCATCAGGCCGCGGCCGCGCAGCAGCAGGCGGCCCTGGCTCGGGAGGCCCAAGAGCAGGCGCGCGCGCGGGAGGCCGCGGCGCTCAAGAGCATCGACGACGCTGAAACCGAGCGCCTGGAGGCCGGACGGCGCGCGGAGTCGGCCCGAAAACCGGCCCCCGCCTCGGATGTCCCAGCGGCTCCCGCCGGAGCCGAGGCGCAACACGCCCTCCAGGAAGCCCAGGAGCGCGTCCGGCTGGCCGAGGAAGCCCTCGCCCGCGAAGCGGAGCGCCGCCGAAAACTGGAGGAGTGGATCGGGCCCGGTCCCGCCTAGCCCTGGCGCCCTCCTCATATGGCGCCGGGACCGCCGCCTGCCGGCGGCTAGGGCGTCTCGAGCTTGGCTTTCTGGCGCAGCTCCTTGATGTAGTCGGGCCAGGCCTTGGTCAGGCGGTCGGCGAGGATGGCCGAGGCCAGATCGCCCTTGATCTGGGCGAAATCCGCCGGGCTGGCGGCCCGGCGCTCCTCGGCCTTGAAGAGATGCCACCCCAGCGCGGTCTTGACCGGCCCCGAGACTTCCCCGGGCTTTAGGGCCATCACCGCGGTCTCGATCTCCGGCACCACCATGCCGCGGGCGATGAAGCCAAGATCCCCGCCTTGCGGCTTGCTCTGGGCGTCCAGCGAGACCGAGCCGGCCAACTTCACGAAATCCGCCCCGGCGCGCAGGGCGACCAGGAAATCCTGGGCTTCCTTCTCGCTGGCGACCAGCAGGTGGCGCGCCCGGACCGCTTCCGGAGAGCCGAGCTTGTCCTTGTTGGCGTCGAAGAAGCTTCGCACGTCGGCGTCGGTGATCTTGATCCCCGCGGCCGAGATGAGGAGTGCCTCGCGCAGGACTTGCCCCTGGATCTGCTCCTTGAGGGCTTTGAGCGTGCCGCCCGAGGAGGCGAGTCGCTGCTTGAACGTCCCCTCGTCTGGAAACTGGCCCTGGATGCGCTTGAGCCGGGTATCCACCTCGCGGGAGTCGGCCTTGATCCCCAGGGATTTCACCGCCTGCTCCACCAGCAGGTCGTCGACCACCTCGTTGAGGGCCTGAGTCGCGTAGCGCTGCCAGAGCCGCTCCTGGACCTCGGCGCGCCGGACCTTGGTCCCGTTGACGGTCACGAGGACGTCGGCGGGCTTATTGGGGGCGGCGAACGCCGCGGGTGCCGAGGACGCCGTGAGCGAGGCGATGACGGCAAGAGCAAGGATTTTCATGGGGCATGTTTACCAAAAATCCGGAGGCCGGGTCAAATCGGGAGCGCTACCGGCCGTTGGACTTGGACGCGCCCTGGACAACAATGGTGGAAGCTGTTAAACTAAAGGGGATGAAAGTCAATCGCTCGCTGATTTGGGATTACGACTTCTCCGAGCGGGATTATAAGACCGAGGCCTTCGAGGAATGGTACCTTGGCCGCGTGCTGTCTAAGGGGTCGGCCGGCGACATCCGCGACGCCGGAGGTAGGGAAGCGGTCCGGCGCCATTTCGCCAAACTCCATCTGCCGATTGAAGTGGAGAGATTGTGGTCTTGGCACCTCGGCATTCCCGGCCCCAGGGCGCACCTCTATGACCCTATTGACGCCTTTTCAAGGCGAATTCCTTAAGGCCTTCTCCCGGACCGACCTCAACGCCGCATTCTATCTCACCGGCGGCACCGCCCTGTCGGCATTCTATCTCCAGCACCGCCTTTCCGAAGACCTGGATTTCTTCACCTCCGACCCGGGCATATTCCATCGGGTTCCCCGGGTCATCGAGTCCCTGGCTTCGGAGCTTGGCTGCGGCCTTAAGGTGGAGCGATCCTTCCCGAGCTTTTTCGACGCCGACAGCTTTAAGAGAGACGCGGCCCCGGATTAGAGGCCCTTGCGGTCGATTGGTTGAGAGGGTACAATAGGGGCGTGGGGGATTTCGATGAGGCGGTCGGCAAGGTCGTGACCCGGCGCGCTTTGGCCGGTGACCCGATCGTCAACGCCCGCATCCTCCTCGACACCATCGCCAAGCTCCAGGGCGGCCGCGTGGCTCCCAAGGGAGTCTGGCGCTTCAGGACCTTCGAAGAGGCCGATCTTTGGGCTCTGGATCAGATCGCCAGGACTGCCGGCCGCCCCGCCTAGAGGATTTGGTCTTCCTCTGCCGGGCCCTCAACGAGGAGGGCGCGCGCTACCTGGTGATCGGGGGATTCGCCATGATCCTGCATGGCTACACGCGCGGCACCATGGACGTGGACCTGCTCGTGGATCCCTCCGCGGAGAACGTGGCCAGAGTCAAGAAGGCCATGGCCCGGCTGCCCGACAACGCGGCCCGGGATGTCGCGGAGACCGATGTGGAGAGCTACCAGGTCGTCCGGGTGGGGGACGAGTTCATCGTGGACTTGATGGGCAAGGCCTGCGGCGTGTCCTATGACGAGGCGGCGCCCTCGGCCCTGAGCCTGACCGTCGAGGGAACGGCGATACCCTACGCGGACGCGCGCTCGCTCATCCGCATGAAGGAGACGGTCCGTCCCAAGGACGCCCAGGACGTTCTGTTCCTGCGGCGCAAGCTCTCCCTCGAGAGCTCGCCGGATCGGAAGCGCTCGTGAAGGCGTTGGCCTGGCGCGACCGGCGCGTCTCGCGGGAGCGGAGATGCGGTCGGCTTGATTTCGACGGCCGCTCCCCGTCCGCCGTCCGAAAGGAGAACGCCTGGTGATCGACGCCTCGCGCCGTCAGGGCGCCCAGGGTATTACGGGAAGATATCGGAAAGCTTGAGCTGAAAGCCGGGCAGGAGGGGGGTCTCGAGGGTATGGCCGGCTTCCCGGGACAACTCGGCCGCGCGGACATACCCGCGGTCGCTCATGCGATAAACTTCCACGGTTTCCAATTCTGGGTCGACGATCCAATACTCGCGCACGCCGTGGCCCGCGTAGAGCTTGCGCTTGATGGTCTTATCGGTCTTGCGGGACGTTTCCGAGATGATTTCAACCACCAGGTCCGGGGCTCCCCGAATGTTTTTTTCCTACGGCGTCATTATACGGTTGCGCGTCTAAATTATTCTTGAAATAGCGGCAC
>CAYJXJ010000229.1:0-6616 GCA_964374095.1 uncultured Elusimicrobia bacterium | reverse complement strand
TCAACTCAGAGTCCATCTCGACGCCCACGCCTCTCGCCCCATATTTTTTTGCCGCCCGGATGACGATGCGGCCGTCGCCGCTGCCCCAGTCGTAGACTACGTCCCCGGCATAGTGCGCCAGCATATCCCGCGCATATTCGCCAAGCTCCTCTACGGCTCGAAGTTCCACCGCCTGCGCATGAGCCGAGGCCAACAGGGCATCGGCATATCCGCGGCCGGCATGTACGGCCAGCTTACCACGGGCAAGCCGGTCGTGATCATCTCCCGCACCGGCCAGCAGGCCCCGGCTCATTATTTCGAGGTGCAGATCGACACCAAGAAGAACGAGCCCCGCATTCTCGAGAAAAAGGAGCTCGTCGAGTGGGAGAACCACCGCGGGACCCAGGTCTCGATCGAGCTCGAAGGCCGCTACCAGAAGGGCAGGGCCTCGGTGGACGAGTACATGGAGCTGACCTCCATCGCCAACCCCCACGCCAAGCTCACCTACATCAGTCCCGAGGGGGAAACCAAGGTCTATCCCCGCGCCATCCAGCACCTCCCCGAGCCGCCCCGAGAAATCAAGCCCCACCCCTACGGCATCGAGTTGGGGATGCTCCTCAAGATGCTCCAGGACACCAAGAGCCACTGGCTTTCGGGCTTCCTCTCGACGGACTTCAGCCGCGTCTCGTCGGCCACCGCGGAGGAGATCTGCAAGGGGGCCGACATCCACCCCCACAAGCGCCCGCGCGACGTGGTCGGCCCCGACGCCGAGCGCCTCTACAAGGTCCTCCAAGCCACCAAGCTCATGGCGCCCCCCACCAATTGCCTCTCGCCCATCGGAGAAAAGGCGATCCTGGCCGGGATCTACAAGCAGATCAAGGGGGCGTTTTACACGGCCGTCACCCGCCCGCCCTCGGTTTATCGTGGCAACCCGTTCATCATCGAGGCGGGGCTCGCCTTCGGCGCGAGCCCCGCGGAGGGGACGGCCCAACCCCAGAAGAAGGCCCCGCTCGCGGAGGGCGAATCCCACGAGGGTGAGGACGACGAACTCGCCCGCGTCATCCGGTTCGCCAACCGGGTCCCGCTCGTTTATCAGCAGTCGGCTTGCGCCACCTTCAAGTCCGTCCTGGACACCACCTGGCGCAACTACGGCGTCGCCCAATCGCGCGGAGCCCCTCCGGCCGGCCCCATGGTCATCTTCGTGCACATGGCCTCGGTCTGGGTCCCGTTCACCAGCGAGTCCAAGGAAGCCATCGCCGACTACGACGAGATCCGCAAGGAGATCACCCTCGCCCTGCGCGAGTGCGGCCGCCGGCTGGGAGTCTTCGTCAAGAGGCGGGAACGCGCCCACCACGAGCACCGCCGGCGCAACATCTTCGAGCTCTACATCGACGAGGTCGTGGAGGCGTGCCGCCGCCTGAAGGGCGGCCGTCTGGCCGCCCAAAAACTCAAGAAACAACTGGTCGAGATCGCCGCCCGCCGCACCGGCGGAGCCAAGACCACGGAGCTGGTCGGCGGGACATCGGGCCCCGAGGGCCTGCCGCACTCGATCATCGTGACCGCCGAAGGGGTGGAAGGGGAGATCCCGCTGGAGGCTCCGCCGGAGGCCCCCTCCGGGAATGGAGAACGGCAGGCCGAGGACGGCGGCCCCATGGCCGTCGCCGCCCCTATCGAAGAACCCCGCAAGGCCGCGCGGAAAGCTCCCAAAAAGCCCAAAGTCGCGAAGAAGCCCAAGAGGCGCACGAGGGGCCATGGCTAAAGGCGGCGGCAACGTCGAGAAGAAGCTGGTCGGGCTGGCCGACATCGTGATCACGGCCGCCCAGCGCAAGAAGGACCCGGCCCTCAAGATCCCCGTGCGCTCGCTCTCCAACGTGCGGTTCAACGAGAAAAAGGGCATCATCGAGATGGGCTCCAACACCCAGGAGCGCACCTTCTTCAATGTGGGAATGGCCAAGAAGTTCATGCAGACCATACTCGTCGCCGATGCCCTCTCGGAGCTCCAGCGTTCGCGGCTGACCACCTCGCTGCGCGAAATTTATTACCGCGCCAAGCACACCATCTCCGACTCCGACGAAAACACCTTCGACACCCAGGACGACTCCGACCCCCTCATCGAGGACCTCGAGGTGAGCCTGGAGGCCCTGCGCGAGGAACTCCACGTGCGCGCCGAGAACGGCGGCACGGTGGTGGGGCCCCTCGTGCTCGAGGACGACGGCGACCGCGTCGACTGCTCCCGCCTGGGCAAGGGCGGCTACTCGGTCCCCTCCATCGTCGAGGATGAGTACGTGCGCATCCGCAAGTGTTCGGCCGATTTCGTGCTCCTCGTCGAGAAGGGCACCCAGTGGAACCGGCTCGCGGAGGACCGTTTCTGGAAGAAGTACAACTGCGTCCTGCTGACCGGCAACGGCCAGCCCCCCCGCGGGGTCAGGAGGCTGGCGCGGCGCCTGAACGAGGAGAAGCGCCTGCCCGTCTATGTCCTGGTCGACAACGACCCGTGGGGCTACTACATCTACTCGGTCGTCAAGCAGGGCTCGATCAACCTGGCCTTCGAGAGCCGGCGCATGGCCATCCCCGGCGCCAAGTTCGTGGGCCTCTCCAGCGCCGACCCGGAGCGCTACGGCCTGCCGCGCACCGTTGGCATCAAGCTCAACGACAAGGACATCGCCCGCGCCAAGGAGCTCCTCAACTACCCCTGGTTCCAGAAGAAGGAATGGCAAGTCGAGGTCAAGCGCATGCTTTCCAGCGGCCTCAAATTCGAGCTCGACGCCCTGGCCAACAAGGACTTCCAGTTCCTGACCAAGACCTACCTGCCCCGCAAGCTCAAGGATAAGGACTGGCTGGATTAGACGGGTCGGCCGCGCCGACCCGTGATGGTTGCCTCCACCGGTGGAGGCAACCATCCGTCGCATCCTCCAAAACTCCGGGAGCCGGGAGGCATTATCGCCATGTTCCCGGACTTTTGAACCGCCGGCATTGCGGGTAGAGGTGCCAGGGATGTAGCGCTGCGCCGCGCGGATGGACCCGACGGCGCCGACGGTCTCGACATGGCGCCGGCTCCCCCGGATGCAGCCGCCCCTCGCATCGATCCGTGGAAGGCCAAGGAAACCCTGCGCAAAGCCGAGAAAGCGCAATCCTCCATCCCATAGCCGCCTCCGCGCCGACCACGAGACTGGAACGTCTCAGCGGGATTCTTCGATCTTCCGGATGTCGGCCCGCAGGGTCCGCGTGGTCCACCCGGGGAGCCCCCGGGGGCGCCATCATGCGGAAGCTCGCACCCCAACGGATAACTTTAGACCCGCCGCCTTAAGCAGGTGCACAACGCTCTGGAAATGCGGATTGCCACGATGGGACAGCATCTTGTACAAGCTTACGCGATTGAGCTTGGCCCGTTTTGAGATCGTGGACATTCCCTGAGCCTCCGCCACATCACGAAGCGCAAGGAGCAGGGTGTCCAAGGCGCCCTCTTCCATCGCCGCGTTGAGATATTCAGCGGCTTCGGAAGGGTCCTTGAGCGCCTTCGTTAGACTTTCATGATATTTCTTTACGGGTTGCATGGGTTCGCCTCCAATAATCGGCCCAATAATCATGGGCGAGTCTTATATCTTTTGCCTGGGTGCTTTTATCTCCACCGCAGAGCAGAATGACGACCGCATGTCCAACTTCACCGAAATAAACACGATATCCGGGGCCGAAATCAATTTTGAGTTCCAATACGCCCTTTCCAACCGCGCCGCACTTGCCCAGATTCCCGGTCCGAAGGCGCGCGATTCTCGCTCGAACCTTGGCGCGTCCTTTGCGGTCTTTCAACGATTCCAACCACTCATCAAACGGACACCGGCCGGTCTCGGCTTGGTAGATGTACGTTTCTTTGAGAGCGGCGTCCATTTTATCCTTCCTAATTTAATTGTAGTCCATAGACTACACTTTGTCAAGAGCCGTTTTGACGGGCAGGGATTGGCCGCCTGCATTACGGCCGCCACGCCGACATTCGAGCCCCCTATCGGGGGGAGGGTCGATTGACCTGAAAATCTCGCAGGCTAGGTCGACTTCCAGGTCAGGCAGGTGGGAATCGTGGATGCCCCCCACGTCAACATTGTCATACCACCCGATCCTGCTCAACGTTTCAATTGACGATATTCCTGAATTGGACGAACTCCTTCACAAATTCCAGCGGCACGGCTCCTGTCTTGCCTCGGGAATTCTTGGCAAGTATGATCTCGGCTTTGTTTTCAGCAGACGCATCATCCAGTTTACAACCACCTTCACGATGGACGAACGCCACAACGTCGGCAATCCGGGCTACTGCCCCGGACCCGCTCTCCGGCAGGTCCGCGAGCCGCGGTCGCGGGTCATGCCGATCCTTCGCCACGACGCGGCGTGTTACTTGAGACAAAAGAAGAATCGGCACGTTGATTTCGCGCGCCAGACCTTTAATTCAGTGGGCTATCACCGCCGAGTGGTCCCCCTTCCCCTTGGGCCTGCGGATGAGTTGCAGGTAGTCGATGATGACCAGGCGCAGCCCCTTGCCCTTGCGTCGCAATTCCCTCGCTAACCGGCGACTCACAGGGCTGATCCCGCCGGCGCTTAGCCCGGGAGCGTCGACGAGATGAAGTGGAGCCTCAGTGAATGCTGCCAGCGCGCTGGTTACTGCGGTGAAGCGTGAACCGTAACGTCTGCGAAGACGTGCTACAGCCGAAAACCGCCGGCCGGCTTCCGGGCCTGGGCCAGCTTGGTTTCCACCGCTTCGACCACGGTCTTCAAGACCTTGACCCGGGCCCAGCGCTTGTCATCGGCCTCGACCAAGGTCCAGGGGGCCTCGGGGGTGGAGGTCTCCAAGAGCATGTCGCCCACCGCGTCGCGGTAGAGCGGGGCCTTTTCGCGGTTGCGCCAGTCCTCCTCGGTGATCTTGAAGTTCTTGTGGGGCGTCTTCTGGCGGTCCTTGAAGCGCTTCAGCTGCTCGGCACTCGAGATCTGCAGCCAGAACTTGACGAGCACGGCGCCCGAGCGCACGATCGAGGTCTCAAAATCCCGGATCTCGCCATAGGCCCGGCCCCACTCCTGCGGCCGGCAGAAGCCCTCCACTCGCTCGACGAGAACCCGGCCGTACCAGGTGCGGTCATAGATGGCCCAGTGTCCGGCCTTGGGCAGATGCCGCCAGAAGCGCCACAAGTAATGGTGGGTCTTCTCCTCCCCCTGAGGGGCGGCGATCGGGATGACGGTGTAGCCCCGGGGATCGAGCGGCTTCATGAGGCGGCGGATGGCGCCCCCCTTTCCCGCGGCGTCGGAGCCCTCGAAGATGATGACCACGGGCAAGCGGCGGGTGTAGCAGAGGTGCTGGAGTTCCCTCAACTTCCCCTCCAGGACGTCCTGCTCGGCCTCGTAGCGATCCTCGCCCAACTTCAGCGTGAGCTTGAGGCGGTCCAAAGGATTGGGGCCTGAAGTCGCCCGTATGCCTTCGGCCAGAGCCGGGGCGGCGACGGCGGTCTTCTTGGCGGCCTTGGCGATCTTGGCGTCTCGATCCCGGGCCGCGACCGCCCGCTCGAAGGCCTCGCAAACCACTTTCGTGGCCTTGAGCCGCCGCGCGCGCCGGTCCGTCGCCTCGATCACGGTCCAGGGACAGACCGGGGTGTTGGTGGCGGCGAGGGCCTCTTCAGCCGTGTCCAGCCAATCCTTGTAGTCCCTATTCTGGCGCAGGGCCCGGCGCGTGACGCGGAAAGCGGTCGCGGGGTCGTCCCGCCACTCCTGAAACCGCTTCTTTTGCTCCTTGCGGCCGATCTGCAGCCAGAATTTGACGATGAGGGTGCCGTCCTCGATGAGGTGGCGCTCGAAGGTGTTCGAGGCTTCCAAACCCCGGAGAAATCGGGGGTGCTTGATCTCGCCCTCGACGCGGGCCTCGATGAGGGATTCGTAATAGCAGCGGTCAAAGACCGCGATTTGCCCCTTGGCCGGGAGCTTGAGCCAGTACCGCCAGAAGAAGGGACGCAGGCGCTCTTCTTGGGTCGGATCGTTGAAGAACTGAGCGCGGGTCCCCCGGGGGTCCAAGTGGGACATGAGAAAGTTGATCACGTCGCCCTTCCCCGCCCCCTCCCAGCCCTCGAAGATCAGCAGCACGGGCACCTGAGCTTCGAAGATGCGCCGGCCCAGCCTCTGGAGCTTGATGCGCAGGGACTCCATCTGCGCGTCGTACTTGGCCTTGGGGATCTCGACGGCGGGCTTGGTTTGGGCGAGCATTTGGGTTTACCCCTGCCGCGGCGGGCTGCCGCGAGTGATCACCGACATCGCGGTCGTGATCATGGACGCCACGTCCGCGACGTTGGCCGGGACCACCACCGTATTGGAAGCCTTGGCGATATGGCCGAACTCGACGATGTATTTCTCGGCGACCTTCAACTGCACGGCCTCCATGCCCCCGGGCTTGTTGATGGTGTCGGCGACCTTCCGGATGCCTTCGGCGGTGGCGGTGGCGATGGCCAGGATCGCGGCGGCCTGTCCGTCGGCTTCGTTGATCTGCTGCTGCTTGTTGGCCTCGGACTCCTTGATGACCTGCTGCTTGCGGCCCTCGGCCGTGTTGATCGCGGCGTCGCGCTCGCCCTCGGAGGCGAGTATGACCGCGCGCTTCTCCCGCTCCGCCTTCATC
>CAYJXJ010000228.1:0-6634 GCA_964374095.1 uncultured Elusimicrobia bacterium | reverse complement strand
CCAAAATGAGCGCTGTCTTATTTTCCGGTGGCCCTGGGAGTCAAGACTCCTTTGCCGCTGCTCATTTTGGGAGGCGCGGCCCTGGCCGGGTGGCTGCGCGCGCCGGACCTGGCACGATTCTGGGTCGCCGCGCCCCCCGCCGCCTATTTCCTGGCCGCGTGCCTCTCCAGCACGCAGATCGGGGTCCGGCATATCCTCCCCGTGTATCCCTTCCTTATCGTTGCCGGCGCCTGGGCCGCGGCCAAGGCCTGGGGCCGGCCTCCCTGGGGACGCGCCGGCGCGGCGGCGCTCGCCGGCTGGCTCGCCGCTTCGGTGCTCCGATACCACCCCCATCACCTTGCCTACTTCAACGAGATCGCGGGGGGACCCGCGGGCGGCGTCCGCTGGCTGGGCGACTCGAACCTCGACTGGGGGCAAGGACTCAAGGAACTCGCCCGCGTGTTGAAGGAGCGGGGCAATCCCCCCGTCTACCTGTGTTATTTCGGCGTCGCCGACCCGGGCTATTATGGGATTCGATACCTGGCCTTCGGCTCGATCACCACCGTCGACCCGCGGCCGCAGGCGTCGGAACCGGGACCCGGGGATCCCGTCCTGCTCGCGGTCTCCGTGACGAACCTTCAGGCCGTCTACTTCACCCAGAGGGAGTTGTTCTCATGGCTCAAGGAGCGGCGGCCCGTCGCTGCGCCGGGATACGCCATGAGGCTCTACGATCTGACCGGCGACCCCGAGGGGGGCGCTCGCCTGGCCGCCCTCTTGGAAGGGTCCGGCAACCCTGGCGCGGCCTCACGCCTCCTGCTACACTATCACCGTCGAGCCGGAACGATACCCCCATGATCGATCAATGCGCGCGCCGTTGGAGGCGAGAGCACCTGCGCCGGGACCTTTTCGAGGGCCTGGCCCGCCTTCTCACCTGGCCCGCCGCCGCCGCGGTCGGACTTGCCGTCATCGACACCTGGGTCCCGCTGCCGCGTCCGGCCCGTCAGGCGCTCCTGGCGTGCGGCGTCCTAGCCGTCGCCGCCGCGGCGTTTCGGTGGCTGTTGGGGCCCTGGCTGAGGTTTCGTTGGGACTCGGTCTTGGACGCGGCCGAAGCCGAGTTCCCCCAGCTCCGGAGTCATTTTCGGGCGGCCTGGGAATTAGGGAGAGGCCTGCCGCCCAATGTCTCCGCGGACCTGGCGCGGGAGCATATCACGCGGACCGAAGGCCTGCTCGCGGGGATTCCCGCGCGCCCCTTGTTCCGATGGTCGCCCTCGCCCTGGTCGCGCCGGGGGGCGCTGGCGGCCTGCCTGGCGGCCGTCTCCCTGCCCGTGGTCGGTCCCGGCCCTTCGTGGCGGCGCGTTCTCGCGCCCTGGTCGGAGCCCGCCTTGGAGGATCGCCTCGAAATTTCTCCCGGCGACGCCGCGGTGGAGGCCGGCTCTTCGGTCCGGATCGCGGCCCGCTGGAAACCGGCCGAGGTCCGGCGCTCGCCCGGCGAGTTGAGGCTCTGGCTGCGTTCGCCGGGCGTGTCGTGGCGGCAAGGGAGCTGGGACGAGCTGAGCGGCGAAGCCGCCTACGTGGCCGCGGGGCTAACCGAACCCTTGGCGTACCGGCTCTCCTGGCGAGGCGACTGGACCCGGGAGTACAAGATTCGGACCGTGGTCCCGCCCCGGTGGCATGCATTGGAGGCGGTGGTGCAAGGGCCGCAAGGCGCCGAGCGGGCTCACGACCTCGTGCCGGGCTTGGAGCTTGCCGTGATCGTCGGGAGCCGCATCCGATTGAAGGCTCGGGCGAATCAAGACCTCGCGGCGGCGTCTCTTCAGCTTCCGTTTCCCCCGCGGGACTTGAAGCTTGAGGGCCGCGGCCAACATTTTGAGGGAAATTTCGTCCTGGCCGCGGACGCCGCTTTGACTTTCGCCCTGACCACGCCCGACGGCCGCGCCGATGCCCAGCCGCCGGTCTATCCCTTGCGCGCCCTGGCCGACCAGCCCCCCATCGTGGAACTGCTCTCCCCGCTGGCCCCTCTCCAGGCCAGTCCGCGCGACGCCATCCCCATCGCCTACGCGGCCCGAGACGACCTGGGACTCCGGGAGCTGGCCCTTCGGACGCGGGTCGACGGGGGCGTCGAGCGCCGCATCCCCCTGCGGCGGTTCGCGGCCGGAACCGCCGCGGTCTTCGGCGAGCATTCCTGGGACCTGGGCGGTCTGCGCCCCGGCAGCCGGGCGGAGTTCCGGGTCGAGGCGCTCGACAACGCCGCGCGTCCGCAGGCCGGGTTCTCCGCGTGGGGGTCGGTCGAGATCGTTGATTTCGAGGCGGTTCACGGCGAGACTCAGCGGCTATGGCTGGCCGCGGAGAAAAACCTCGAAGCCCTGGCCGCCGCCCAGGAACGCGCGGCCAAGCTGGCCAAGGACTTGGGGGCCTCTCCCGCCGACCCGCAGGCCCTGCGGCGCGAGTTGGAGGAGCGTCTGTCGGGGCTGCCGGGGGCCTGGAGGATCTCGGTCAAGAGTCTCGAATCGTTGGCCGCGGCGATGTCGAATGATCCCCTCTCCAACGCGGGCCTGGCCGCCCAGCTTTCCGAGCTTTCCCGGGACCTGGCCGGAATGGAGCGCGACGCGCTCAAGGAAGCCTCCGCGTCCGCCCGGCGCGGCGACTGGCCGGCGGCGGAGAAGCAACACGGCCGGTTGGCCAAGCGCCTGCGCAGCGCCCACCAGACCCTCCGCTCCGGCCGCGGGCTCCAGGGCCTGCAGGACATCTACTCGCAGGCCGGCCGGATGGCGCAGTCCGGCTCGGACGTGGAGGCCGCCCTGGAGAGGCTCTCGGATGGAGCCGGGGGTTCGGAGGAGGCGCGGCGCGACCTGGCCGCGGCCATGGCCAGGCTCGAGCGCGAGATGGCCGAACTGCGGCGCGCCCTGGAAGCGCTCCCCGTGCCGGCCGCCGACTCGCCCTCGGCCGGGGAGACCGTGACCTTGCCCGTCCACAGGGCGGAGTCGCGCCGGCGCGCGCTCGAGGCGGCGATCGCCGCGGGAAATTTCGCCGAGGCGGCAAGACTGGCGCGGGAGCTGGCCGCCGAGCTCTCCTCCATCCAGCGCGCCCTGGGCGCGGCGGCCGCGCGCTCGGCGCCCGGCCGGCCCTCGGAGCGGCTGGAGAAGGCCAAGTCCATGTGGTCGGAGGTGATCGCCGGCCAGACCGAGGCCCTGGGCGCGAGCCGGCGGATTGAGGCGGGAAGGCTGGAGGAGCTCCTCGGTTCTCAGCGCCAATTGATGAAGGAGTTAGCCCAACGGCAGGAAGCGCTTGTTTCATCGGCGACGGCGATGGGGGGTGAGGTTCCTGAGCCAGCGCTCGCGGCGATGAGGAAGGCTTTAGAAGAACTGCAGGCACGGCGCGGCGCTCAGGCGATACCCCCTCTGGCCGCGGCGGCGGCCCGGTTGGAGGCAGGCGCCGCGGGTCCCCCGCCGGGGGACCCGCGGTTGCGGGAGTTGGCGGCCGCCGAGGAGCTTATCCGCCGCGCCTTGGAGGCGGCGCCGACGTCGCCGCCGAAAGGTCCGGCGGACTCGCAGTGCCTCTCCGGGGCCGACGCCCAGGGCGCGGTCCGCTCCAAGACCGGCCGGCTCGCCGCTGAATTGGAGGATCTGGCCGCCGAAGGGGAGCTTCCGATGGAGCCGTTCCAGAGCGTGGGGCGCGCGCAGGCCGAGCAAGCCGCCGCGGAGCGGTCCCTGCGCGAGGGCGACGCTTCCGCCGCGGCGGAGAGCCAAGAGCGGGCCTTGCGCCTCCTGGAGCAGGGCCTCGAGCAGGCGGGACGGTCCATGGAGCAGCGCGGGGGGAATCAATCCACGGCCCTATCCCCGTTCGAGGAGCCGGCCGGCCCGGGGACGATACGCCGGCGCGGGGGCCGCAGCGGCGCCGATACGGGCTACGTCCCGCTTCCCGCGGCGCGGGATTACCGGCCCCCGCGGGAGCTGCGCGAGGAACTGGAGCGGTCCCTGCGCGAGCGCCGCCCGCAATCCATGGACGGCGTGATCCGGGAGTATTTCCGCAGGATCGCGGAATGAAGGAGGCCCGAAGCCCGCTCCAGATTCCGCCCTCCCTGTGGCGCGCCCTCAAGCCCATCGGGGCCTTTTCGAGCGAGATCGACCTTCCCGTCTTCCTGGTCGGCGGGTGCGTGCGGGATATCATTCTCGGCGCGTCCACGCCCCGTGACATCGATCTGGTCTGCGACGGAGATCCCGGGCCGCTCGCCGAGGCTTGCGCCGCGGCGCTCAAATCCCGGGCCGAGAAGTTCTCTCCCTTCGGCACCTGGCGGGTGGTCTCCCCAAGGCTGCGGGTGGACTTCGCCACCAGCCGTTCGGAGACCTATCCCACCCCGGCCTGCCTGCCCCAGGTGAGTCCCGCCCCCCTGGAGCGGGATTTGGGGAGGCGCGACTTCACGGTCAACGCCATGGCCGCGCGCCTGGGCCTCAGGCCGAGCGCCGAGGTGATCGATCCTTTCGGGGGACGGGAGGACTTGAAGGCCCGGGTCCTGCGGGTTCTCCACCCCGAGAGCTTCCGCGACGATCCGACCCGGGTCTTCCGGCTGGCCCGCTACGCGGCGCGGATGCGCATGCGGCCCGCCCCTGGGCTCATCGCGGCGGCCCGCGAGGCCCTGGACCTCGGCCACGCCGCCCGCCTCTCGCCGCACCGCGTGGCCATGGAGCTTTGGCGCATACTCGGTGAGCCCGAGCCCGGCCGCGCGCTCGCTCTCCTGCGGGCGTGGGGCTACGGCGGGAATTTGGCCCCGGGATTCTCCTGGCCCAAGCGCTGGGGCGCGGGCGAGGCGGTCCGCCTGGCGCAGATCGCGCTCGAGATGGAGGCCGAAGGCGCGGCTTTCATTAAATCGTTCCCATTCGAGCGCGCCGTGGCCGCCTCCGCCCTCGACGCCGTGGACGTCGCGGGACGGCGCGCCTCCCCGCGCGGGGAGCTGCCGCCGGCGGCGCGCGAGGCCCTGCGGCTGGCCCTGCCCCGCTTGCCCGCCTGCGCCCTCGAGCCGCTCCTCATCGACGGGCGCGACATCCAGCGTTTGGGCATCCCCCCCGGCAAGCGTTACTCGGAGCTCCTGGAAGAAGCCTCGCGTCTGCAGTGGAAAGGGAAGCTGCGGTCCCGCCGTGCGGCCTTGGCGTGGCTCAAGGCTCGGGCACGCTAGCCCCGGGGAACTCCGCCCGGGCGGAGCTCTACACGCCTGGCACATCGCGGCGCCGTGTCGGGGCGGGAGAGGACGCCGGCTTCGTTTGATTGAAAGGCGGCCCTAGAGGTAATTTGCGGCGCAACGAAAATGTGCGCTAGAATCTTGCGCGTGGATCGCCGGGAGAGTTTCTCATGACCTCGGGGCGCCCCTTCCGGTCGAACCTCCGTTCCAACCGATGACTCCATCGACAGACGTGCCCGGCGGCGGCAAGCGTCTCATCGGCGGTCGCTATGTTCTAGAGCATGTGGTTGGGGAAAGCGGAATGGCGCAGGTCTACGCGGCCAATGACCCCCTCCTGAATCGCAAAGTGGCCGTCAAGAAGGTCAGATTCGATCTCTCCGACCCGCTGGCGCTCGAGCGAGCGCGCGAGGCTTGCCTGCGAGAAGCCCGAATTCTCGCTCGGCTGACCCACCCCCACATCGTGCCCCTGTACGATGCCATTTCGGATGGTGGCGAAGTATACCTCGTCTTTGAATTTATCGATGGGAAGCCTCTTGATCGGATGATACAAGAGCAAGGTCGCCTCTCGCTTGAAACCTGTAAAGGGCTTTTTCGACAGATCTGCGAGCCGGTTTCCTACTCTCACAAAGTGCAGGTCTTGCACCGCGACCTCAAGCCCTCCAACATCATGGTGGACGCAAGAGGCTGGGTCAGGATCATCGACTTCGGCCTGGCGGGGCTGGCCGGGGGCCACCCGGAGGTCTCAGGCACCCCGGCCTACATGGCGCCCGAGCAGCACGCCGGAAGAATTGTGAAGGCGTCGGATATCTATGCCCTCGGTGTCTGCCTCTACGAGGCGCTCAGCGGAGAACTGCCATTTCGTGGGCCGGACTTTCTTGACCAGAAGAGACGCATGGAATATGCCCCGCTGGGATCCATCGTCCCGGACTTGCCACAGGAAGTCGAGGTTTTAATCGCCACGGCCATGGCCCCCGATCCCAGGAACAGGATCCAAGACGCCGCCGAATTCAGCTCCGCGCTCGTCATCGCGCGCGGAGAACGCGAGGTCGCCGCTGGGAGTGGATTTGTTATGGTTGGCGAAGATGGGTCAATGACGTTTGACGCAAATTCCAGATTTGCCGCCGCGCTCGCCGCGGCGGGCAGCAAGCCCCTGATCGGCGGGAAATGGGAGCTTGCCGGCGAGATCGGTTTCGGCGGAATGGGAACGGTATACGCGGGCCACGGGGCCATGCCCAGGCGCACGGTCGCGATCAAGAAAATGCACCCCGCTTTGAGGGAGAATCCGAAAATGCGGGAGCGCTTTCTGGAGGAAGCGCAGACCATCGCCCTGCTGAGCCATCCTTACATCGTGACCCTCCACGAAATCATCGAAGAGGAGCAAGGTCGCCTAACGATTGAGACCTGCAAAGTAACTGCCCAGGTCCCTTTTGAAGGTTCCGCCGGGGATGAGGCGCCCCTCTCGCAGGCGCGGTGCCAGGCCCG
>CAYJXJ010000227.1:0-6659 GCA_964374095.1 uncultured Elusimicrobia bacterium | reverse complement strand
CGAGGGGGAAGGGGTCGAAGCGGAATACCTCGAAGGTCGCCGAGGCGGACTTGCCTGAGTTCGTCGCTGTGATCGTGACGACGCCGGCTTGGGTGAAGACGACCAGGCCCGACGGGCCCACAGTGGCGATGCCGGGATTCGAAGACTCATAGGAGGTCCCTCTGGCCGAGGAGGTGAGAACCTCGAGTGTCCCGTCGGAGAAGATACCCTGGACCGAGAGTTGGAGAGGAGAAACGGGCGAGGCAGCGTTCAACGAGATTGGAACATTCGAGGGCAAGAGGAGGAGCCTTTCCAGGTTCGCGAGGCTCACGCGAATGTCAATGGAGGCCGATAGTCCCGAGTTTGTGGCGGTGATTCGGGTCACGCCAGCACCGACTGCCGTAACGAGACCGTCTCCGGAGACCACAACCACAGAGGAGGAGCTGGTCTCATAGATAGTACCACTAGCCGCTTGGGTCAATTCAACCGAGGCGCCATCCGTCAGACTACCAATCACCGTCAGTTGTAATCCGTCTCCCGCGTTGCGGATCGGAGTCGCCGACGGACTAACAACGGTCAGGCCATCGAGACCGGCCGAGAACGCCACGACAACATCCAGAAACGCAGAAAGCTCTTGATTCGTAACGCGGAGGCTTGTCGCTCCATTGCCAAGCCCACGGACCGAGCCGAGGACATCAACGGAGGCAACGGTCGAATGGTCGATGGAGTACCGTGTAGTAGAATAGCCGTTGATGATCGATCTTCTCCCGCCGGAGAAGGTTCCCGTCACGCCGACCATGTGTTGCCGGCCCGGAACGAAAATGAGGAGCGGGCCTGACGGCCCATGCTGCAGCAACGATGCTCGCACCGCGATGGAACTAATCGATGAGTGCTCCTCCACGGTCATGTCCATTCTGCCCAGCACACCATGGTACCTGGTATCCCTCACAAGGACCCCCGTTCTTCCCGGGGCCACCGCACGGATCGAATTCGTCGTGAGCACTTCAGCCACACTGCTGTATTCGACAGAGAAAACCATTGAGTCCCCGCCGGTCAAATCGCGCGATTCATACTCAAGACTCAATGTCTGAGTACCGACCATCATTTGGTGAGGAACGACGCGGAATTCGCCCAAAACCATCGGTCGAAGAGTGTCGCCGGGCCCCAAAACCGCCACCTTTGGAATCGGCCTCAGCCGGTTGAGATGCTCGACGCTTCCATAATCGGTAATGCCGAAGGGTACGGGAACCCGATCCTCCAGTTGAAAGATAATGGGACGGTCACCAACAACCTGCCCCATAGCCACAGGATCGAGGAGCATCGTGCCTAGGAAATAGCCTGCCCAGCGATGCTTCATATGCATACCGTCGTCATGATCGAACCGGCCTCAGACATCAGTCTGGTCGAGAAGGGATCTATCATCACCGTGACACACAGGTCGGTTTCCACCCACTTCCCCCGCGCCATTCGCGGCGTGTACCTCAACGTGCGCAAGTGATCCAGGATTCTCTCCGCCGTCGGGGGTGAATTTGCCGCTCCAAATATCGGGGGCTTCGCCAGCTTCCCGGCTAACACCCGCCCCTCGGAATCCAACTTGAGGGAGAATTCGTAGCTCCCGCAACCAACCGAACGCCAAAAATCCGCGTGATGCTCCAAATCCCGCGAGGGGATCATTGGGACTGTCCCGAACGGGAAGAACGGATGGCCAGTTTGGAAGTCCTGCAATTCGCCGACGAAGGCCTGCCCTGTTGTGCGTCGCAGATCGGACTCTTCCAGCCGCCAGATTCCGCCTTGGAAGTCGCACGCGATCCACGAGGCCCTTGCCTGCATGACAGCGAACACCATGGGACGGTACGGGACTGGATCGGTGAATAACGTTGGCAACGCGAAAAAATTCTGCGGACGTAGAGAAGAATCCAAAAGCATCATGAACTTGCCGCTTCCATCCAACACCGCGACACGGCCATTCGAAGCGTTGGCAATTGACCTAACCAGCGGGGGAAGAAAAGTCGGGAAACTCAAGTCCAGAATAGGCAGATCGGGCAATGGGCAAGAACCATGGGCCTTGGGAATGGGAATCCCCTGGGCATAACCAGAGAAAGTAAAGGAGGTCCGCTGCATCATCGGCTTTCTTCTTGGGTTTGCCACGAACCGAGTCCTCAGGCCGAGCGAGGGTAAGTCCCGATGATCTATTATCCCTGCGCCGTGTTCGCACAGTACATAGAGGCTTTCTCCGTCTCCAGCGCAAAGCCTCCCATAGGTCGCCTTGAGGCTCCCGTCGTTGTATATCCTCTCGATGGTTGGAAAGCTGGATCGCAGAATATTGCCGCTGGAATCGAGAATATGCAGCAGATCGCCCCGGTACTCGCCCAGGGCGACAAATCCATCCGTGCCGAGTGGGAGGAAGTCCTCCAATTCAAATGGAATCTCGATTCCACGAATCTTGTTGCCATCGAGGGTTCGTATTGTCAAGGTCCGACCAGCGGGTTCGAAAACCGCGATATGTTTTTCATCTACGGTCGCCAGACGCAGCTCGCCGATCGTTCTGTGAGGATTTGAGGCGTCTGCGTGGAAACGGAAAATCTCCCGCACGCTGTTATCGCGAAGATCGATAGCTATGGCATCTTCATCCACCTGCCTAATTACAACGAGTGTCTCCGCGTCTGCCATGCGCGCGATGTAGGGCACTGAAAAAATGCTTGGTCGAGGGCGCGCCGAGTCAGGCACAACGACCGAGAGTATCTTCTCCATCAGAACAGGCAACCAAAGCCGGGGGGCGATTTCCATTCAAATGTCCATTCAAAGTCAAAGATCTTGCACTTATAGAGGCACCGGCGTCCTCCATCAGGTGCGGGCTCATCAGCAATCTTATTGCAACGGAAGAAAGGGTTATCTGGATCATCAAAACCGTCGTCTCCAGATCCATCGCCAGGACCGTTCCCGCCGCCCGTACGACAGCGTCCTCTTGGTCCCTTAGGGGGAAGGGGTGGCGCCTGGGGAGGCGGGGCCGCAGCGACCGAGGCCGATATCGGAGTCCTAATGCACCACGGAGACGCTGCCGTGCCAGATTCACCCGCAAAGCTGAATTGGCACCCGGTGGGAGCCTGCCCGCACATGAGAGTCTGTGGTTCGGGAACCGGCGGCGCCGCCAAATGCCACCCCCCTTGCGTGAGCCCCTCCCCGGGCAGGCTCTCGACCACTGTACCGTCCTCGGTCACCCGGCCCCGCCCGGTCTTGAGGAACGCCCCGCTCACGTAGTCCAGCGTGAAGATGTCCGTGATTGTCCCGGGCGGCAGGTTGTCCACGTTGGGAAACGTCACGTAGGCGGGCGGATCGAAGATGGCGTTCGGCGGCTGCACCGTGTCGAAGAACCGGCTGATCTTGCCCTCGGACACGGGCATCGGTATCTTGTCGGGCGGCACGAACTGAACCTGGAGCCTCCCGGTCCTGGTCCCGTCCGCGAACTTCGCCTGACCGGGCTGGAGCACCAGCTTCCAGAGCGGGTTCGACCTCAAGGTTAGCGTCCCACCCTGGGTTTCGGAAACGTCGACGAAGGACTCCGGATCCAGGGCGGGCAGGATGGCCGGCATCCCGATCGAGTTATCCCGGCCTTCTATGGCCGTGATGGGGTAGGAAACGCGCGGATACGCCTTGCCGTTGACCAGCCCGCTGCGAAACCCGTCCACGGTCAAGGTCTGCGCGATGGGCAGGACAGGCTCCAGGCGGAAGGACCCGTTTTGATCCGTCAGGACCCGCATGTAGACGGGAGTCGTGATGTAGACCCGTATCCCCGGCAAAAGCTCGTTGCGCTCGTTGATCACCGTGCCGACAATAGCGGTCGGCGTAGCCGGCCGGCCCTCCAGCGATCGGATGCTGAAGATCGGGGCCCGACCTTGCATCCCATCGAAGCTCGCCTGCACCTGGACGAATCCGGTCGTTAAGCCAATAGCGAAGGAAGATTCCGCCATTCCCGAGCTGTCCGTCACCCGCATTGCCTGGGGCTGGCCGAGGAAGTTGCCCTGGCCCTGGGATAGGCTGAAGGTGACGCTGGTCCCTTCGACCGCGTTGCCCCCTTCGTCCATGGACTTTACGATGAGCGGAAGCGCAAGCGTGTCGCCGGGGCTGGAGTTCTGGTTCGAGCCCGAAACGACCCGAAGCAGCACGGCGTTCCTCGGCCGTGAAAAGCCGGAAAACGTGATGGTGTTGGACAACCCGGCTCCCGACACCACCACCGTCTGGGTCGCCACTTGGCCGCCGAAGGACCAGGGAACCGCCGCGAGCCCCTCCGAGTCGGTGACGAGTTCCTGGCTCCTGAGCCCGCTGGGGTAGAGCTTGCCGTCGCCCATCTCCACCTTGAAGGTGAGCGGGACGCCGGCCAGCGGCTCCAAAGAAGGTCCGCGCGCGCGCACCGCGAGCGGAATTGGAAGGAGACTCGAAATGAGGGCGGTCTGGTTGTCCCCCGCGACCTTCTCAAGGCTGCCGGTCCCGGCCGTGGTGAAGCGGCTCCGGAAGAGCGCGGCGAGCCGGCTTCCCGTCTTGTCGCGCAGGCCGGTGGAGACCTGCACTTCGTAGTCCCGGGAGCTTTCCAGGGCCGCGCGCGGCTTGAGCGTGGCCACCAGATTTCCCTGGGAGAAAGCCAGGTCCAATGGTACGGGCAGCCCGGAGGCGATGTCCGTCAGCCTGACGGACTCCCCTTTCGCGGTGCCCGTCGCGATGGGGTTTGAGAAATAGACGTTGATCAGGGCCGTCGCTGGAACGCCCCGCTGGCCGTCGCTCGGGTTGACCGCCGTGACTTGCAGGGGCGGGCCGCCCAGGTTCTCCCGCAGGCCGCGGACGAACTGGAGGATGATAAGCCCGTCGGCAACGTCCACCTTTCCGTCCCGGTTGACGTCCGCGTTGTCCGGGCTCGGTAGGGAGGAGACGTTACCGACGATGAAGTTGGCGATCAGGTCGGAGTCGGCCTTGGTAACTTCGTCATCGAGGTTGACGTCGCCGACCAGGGCCTGGAGGGGGCTCAGAGCGGCCGCAAGAAGCAAGGAAGCGACGAAACCGGACCGCGCTCTCAGCGGCCTCTCGATGGGGAGGACTCCCGGCTCATGCGGTCTCGGCTTGCGCAAATGATGACTGCCTTACCGGGCCGCAACAGGTTTCCATATGCGGCCCAGTACCGGACGCTACCGCGTCCGGTATGCGGCTACTTTACGCGTGAAAAAACCTGCCTCCTGGATTCCAACACCTGCCATCTAATGCCGCCTCTGAGCTAGTGTACCCCCCCCCCTCGTTTTAGTCAAGGTCCAGACCGCAGGCACAAACTGCATCGGGACGTCGAGGCAATTTCCGTTAGGAAAGCGTTAGGAAGAAATCTCCCGCTGACGATGCGGAAACCCGTCACCGAATGACGGCGACCCGTCCCGCCGCCCGGACCTCGGGGTACCCGCCTCGACGTGCGGCAATTTGGTACAGGTAGACTCCGGTGCGCACCCCCGAAACGTCCCAGACGTAGTCGTAGGTCCATTGCGGCCCCGAGCCGTCGCCGTTGTCGACAAGCCGTGGGGGACCAGAACCGGCGGTGTGGACCGGAGTCCCAAGCATGCTGGTGATCTTGAGCTCGACGGAGTCCGCCAGGCCGACCCGGACTCGAATGGTGGGGTTTTCCCGCCGCGCCGGGTTGGGGAAGACGTGGACGCTCACCAGCCCCAGGGCTTCCTCGATCCGGGAAGTCGCGGTCCTGGCCGGTCCGCCGATGGTGCGGATCGTGTCTTCGGCGGAGAATACCGCGCCGCTTCTGGAGGCGCCGGCGACAGTGATCCTCACCTCGCGGTCCCCGGGCAATACGGCAGCGACCTGTTCTCTGGGGAATTTCATCCTCAATTCCAGGGCCCCATTCTTGTCTTCATCCGCAAGCGTGATGGGGCCCTGGGGGAATATGGGCGGGCTAATGTTCCTGCCGTCCACCTGGGACACCCGCACCGTGAAGGTGGCGATATTGGCCGCGCTCTCCGCCCCCGCCACCTCGATGGAGGCCATGACGGATTCGCCCTGACTTCGGAGGTTTAGGGTCTCCGGCTTGAGCTCCAAGGTCACCCGCGGCGGCCGGCGCTGGCCCTTGACCCGGACCGCGGCTTCGGCCCGGAACACGCGCCCGTCCTGGAATCCGCCCTCGGCTACGATAAGAACTTCCGCGCCCGCTTCCAGCAAGCGGATCAGCGCCTGCCGGTCGAACTTGAGCTTTACCCGGTCCGGCTCGCGGCGCCCATTGCCGCGGTCCGCATCATCCCCGTCGTCCTTCTCCCCATCCCCATCCTCATCTTCATCCCCGTCCTCCCGGTCGTCCTCGCGCTCCCCGGGCTTGAGCGCGATGGGGGAGAGCGCCGGGTTGAGCCTGCGGCCCGCGACCTCCGTGATCCGGATCGTGGACGGGTCGAACCTAGCCCCGGATCCGTCGGCCACCGTCAGGGTCACGGTCACGAAGCGGCCGAAGCTGCCCAGATTGATGGTCCTGGGCTTTACCTTCATCCTCACGGGCACGGCGGCGCCGCCGGCCACGGCGATGGACGCGGTTTTGGCGGCCTCCAGGTTGCCGGCCTTGTCCCGGCTGCGGAAGCTCAGGGTGCGCGCGCCCGCGGCCAGCGTGAATGGAGCCGAGAATACCTGCTCAGCTCCCCCGTCCAGGGAGAACA
>CAYJXJ010000226.1:0-6664 GCA_964374095.1 uncultured Elusimicrobia bacterium | reverse complement strand
CTTTATATGGGCTACGATCTGGTCATTAAAGGCGGGACGATACTGACGGCCGCGGACTCATTCGTCTCCGACATCGCGGTGCATAACGGCCGGGTGGCCGCCTTGGGGACTTTCGAGCCTGACGGCTCGAAGGTGCTGGACGCCAAGGGCATGATCGTGATCCCGGGCGGCATCGACGTCCACACCCATTTCGACATGCCTTTCATGGGAGCGACCACAGCCGACAACTTCGCCACCGGCTCGGCCGGCGGCATCTTCGGCGGAACGACCTCGATCATCGACTTCGCCATCCAGAAAAAAGGGGGGACCCTCACCGAAGCCCTCGACACCTGGCACCAGAAGGCCCAGGGAAACTCCTCGGTGGACTACGCCTTCCACATGATCTGCGTGGATTTGCCTGAAAAAGGGCTCAAAGAAATGGACCGCTTAGTGAACGAAGGTATTACAACGTTCAAGTTGTTCATGGCTTACCCTGGAATTTTCATGTCGGACGACGCCACCATTTTCCGCGCGATGCAGCAGACGAAGGAAAATGGCGGCATGGTGTGCATGCACGCCGAGAACGGCGGCGTCATCGACGTGCTGGTCCAGAAGGCCATCGCCGAGGGCAAGCTCGAGCCCAAGTACCACGCCCTCACCCGGCCGATGTCGGCCGAGGCCGAGGCCACGCGCCGCGCGATCTCCCTGGCCGAGATGGCCGGCGTCCCGGTCTATATCGTCCACTTGTCCGCCGGCGACGCCATGGAGGAGGTGCGGGCCGCCCGCGCCCGGGGAGTCCCGGCCTACGCCGAGACCTGCCCCCAGTATCTCTATCTTTCCTACGAGGACTATGAGCGGCCGGGGTTCGAGGGCGCCAAATTCGTCATGAGCCCGCCCCTGCGGCCCAAGGGCAACGAGGAGCGGCTCTGGAAGGGGCTGGCCCACAACTGGCTCCAAGTCGTTTCGACCGACCATTGCTCCTTCTGCATGAAGGCGGGCAAGGGAAAGATCGGCAAGGAGCTCGGGAAAGGAAATTTCGCCAAAATCCCCAACGGCGCCCCGGGAGTCGAGACGCGCATGCTCCTGCTCTGGGACGGCGTCCAGAAAGGCCGCCTGACGCCGAGCCGCTTCGTCGACATCACCGCCACCACCCCGGCCAAACTCTTCGGCCTCTACCCGCGCAAGGGACACCTGTTCCCGGGCGCCGACGCCGATATCGTCATCATCGATCCCATGAAGACGACCACCTTCTCGGCCAAGACCCACCACACCAACGTCGACTACAACCCCTACGAGGGCAAGACCGTCTCGGGCGCCATCCGCGACGTGTTTCTGAGGGGACAGCACATGGTCTCGGGCGCCAAGCTGGTCGGCAAAGCCGGCTCCGGAAAATTCCTCAGGCGCGCTCCCCGGGGGTAACGACGGCTCCCAGCGACTCCCGTTCGGCCGACGTTTGGGCGGGCCTGGCCGCGATGCTCGTCGTCCTCCCGCAGGCCCTCGCCTTCGGGGTCGCCATCTTCGCCCCGCTCGGGGCCGGGAGTTCGGCGGACGGCGCGGTGGCGGGTTTTATCGGCGCGGGCGCCCTGGGCATACTCGCCGCGCTCTCGGGAGGGGCGCCGCGTTTGGTCTCCGCTCCGTGCGCGCCGGCCGCCGCGGTGATGGGCGCGCTGGCGGCGCAATTGGCGCCCGCGGGACCGCGGAAGGCCGCGCTCCTGCTCGCCATCGCCGGGGTCCTCTCGGCCGGTTTTCAGCTCCTCTACGGGGCTCTGCGCTGCGGCCGCCTGATCAAGTACATCCCCTACCCGGTGGTCACCGGCTATTTGAGCGGTGTCGCGATCCTGATCTTCCTGGGTCAGGCACCCAAACTTTTGGCGCTGCCCAGCGGCTTGGGACTCGGGCACGGCCTCCTGACCCCCGAAGCCTGGAGCGTTCCCGGGCTCATCGTCGGGCTGACCGCCATCATCGGGATGGTTCTCTCCTCCCGCTTGACCCAGGTGGTCCCGGGCCCCGTGATCGGGCTGGGGGCCGGGATCGCCGCCTATTGGGCGGCCAGCTTCGCTTGGCCGGAACTTCGCACCCTCGCCGGAAACATCTTGGTGGTGGGGGCCCTGCCCGACGGCGGCGGCGCCCCGTGGGATGTGCTGGCCAACCGGCTCAAGGCGGCAGCGGACCTTAATGTTGGGGAGATCGGAGCCATGGTGATGCCCGCGGCCACGCTCTCGATCCTCCTCTCGGTCGACACGCTCAAGACCTGCGTCGTGGTCGACGCCCTGACGCGCTCCCGGCACAACTCCGACCGGACCCTCTTGGGCCAAGGGACTGGAAACCTGGCCTCGGCGTTGTTGGGCGGCGTCCCCGGAGCGGGCACCATGGGCCCGACCCTGGTGAATGTGACTTCAGGCGCCCAGACCCGCCTCGCCGCGGTCCTCGCGGGAATTTTCGCCCTCGCCGCCTTCCTGCTGGCCCGCCCCCTGCTGGCGTGGATCCCCCTGCCGGCCCTTTCGGGCATCCTGCTGGTCGTGGCCTGGCGCATGTTCGACCGCAAGAGCCTGCGGCTATTGAGGAAGCGTTCGACGGCCTTCGACTTCCTGGTGAGCGCGACCGTCATCGTCACCGCGGTCGGCGTGGGCCTGATCGCCGCGGCCGGGGCCGGCCTGGCCCTCGCCGCGATACTCTTCATCCGCGACCTCATGAGCGGCTCGGTGCTGCGCCGCAAAATCTACGGCGACCGGCTGTCCTCCCGCCAGCGCCGCCTGCCCGCCGAGCGTGAAAGCCTCAAGGATCTCAGCTCCCAGATCGTCTTGTGCGAGCTTCAGGGCAGCCTCTTCTTCGGAACGACCGACCAGCTCTTCACCGAGATTGAAGGCGACCTCGCCTCGCGGCGCTACGTCATCCTGGACCTAAAGCACGTTCAGAGCGTGGACTTCACCGCCGTCCACATGCTCAAGCAGGTCGAGGACCGCCTCCACGAGCAAAATGGACGCCTCATCCTTTGCTCGCTGCCCGGGACGCTTCCCAGCGGGACCGACCTCGAGGCCTATTTCGCGGAAGTCGGCCTGATCAAACCCAAGCGCTTCGTCAGCATTTTCGGGGAGCGGGACGCGGCCCTGGAGTGGGCCGAGGACCGCCTGCTCGAGGAATCCGGACGCAAGCAACCGCACTCGCCGACGGCTCTCGACCTGCGCGAGATGGACGCCCTGCGCGACTTGCCGGAAGCATCCCTGGCCGCATTGAAGAGGATCGTCAAGGAGTCCGCTTTCGGGGAGGGACGGACGGTCTTTCATCGCGGGGATACGGGGGACCAGGTCTATTTCATCCGCAAGGGGCAGATCCGCATCCTGCTGCCCCTGGAGGGCGGCAAGCAGCACCATATCGCCACGCTGGGCCGCTCGGATTTCTTCGGCGAGGTGGCCTTCCTCGACCATGGCCTGCGCTCCGCCGACGCGGTCGCCATCAGCCCGACCCTGCTCTACTCCCTCTCGCGGTCCGAATTCAACGAGCTCTCCATGGCCCATCCCGATCTGGGCGCGACCCTCTTCGCGCGCTTGGCCCGGACCCTGGCCCTTCGCCTGCGGATCGCCGACGAGGAACTGCGGGCGCTCCAAGACGCCTAGGGGTCGGCTCAGAACTGAACTTACTCCCAGCGCTGGGAGTGAATTCCGAAGCATATTTGCGTGAGCCCAAGCGGCCAGCCGTCGACGGGGCCCCGCGGATTCGGTATAATAGCCGCCTAGGACATCCCAGGACCGAGGCCAACCCATGCCAACTCTAACCAAAAGCAAAGGCGCGACTAAAACCGCAACCCTGAAGCAGTTCATCGGGGGCAAATGGATCGAAGGCTCCAGCGGCAGGGACTTCCAATCCCTCAATCCGGCCGACACCCGCGACGTCGTCGCGCGCTTCAAGGGGGCGAGCACGGGCGACGCCCTGGCCGCCATCGGCGCCGCGCGGGAGGCCGCGCCGGGCTGGCGCGCCACGCCCGCCCCCGTCCGGGGGAGAATCCTCATGCGGGCGGCCGAGATCGCCCGGCGCCGGCGCGACGAGCTCGCCGCGCTCATGACCCGCGAGCAGGGCAAAATCCTCTCCGAAGCCAAGGGCGAGATGGACAAGGGGACGACCCTCATCGACTGGTTCGCCGGCGAGGGCCTGCGACTGATGGGAACCACGGCGCCTTCAGAGTTGGCCCGCAACCTTCTCTACACCATCCGCCAGCCCCTGGGCGTGGTGTCCGTCATCACCCCCTGGAACTTCCCCTGGGCCATCCCGGTCTGGAAGATGAGCCCGGCCCTGGTCGCGGGCAACACCGTCGTTTTCAAGCCCGCGTCCTTGGTCCCGGCCATGGCCGTCGAAATCGCCAAAATATTCGAGGAAGCCGGCCTGCCGCCGGGCGTCCTCAACCTGGTCATGGGGGCGGGCTCGGCCATCGGCGACGTGCTCGTCGAAGACGAGCGCATCCGCGCGGTCTCCTTCACGGGGTCCAACTCGATCGGCAAACGCGTCCACACCACGTGCGGCCGCCGCGGCATCAAGGTCGTCTGCGAAATGGGCGGCAAGAACCCGGCGGTCATTTGGGAGGACGCGGACCTAAACCTCGCCCTGGGCGGCGTCATGAAGGGCGCCTTCGGCTCCACCGGCCAGCGGTGCACCGCGACGAGCCGGCTGATCCTGCATGAGAGCATCTCGGAGCGGTTCCTCCAAATGCTGCTCGCTGAGTTGCGCAAGATCAAAGTGGGCAACGGCATGGACCCGACCGTCGGCATGGGTCCCGCCGTGGATGACTCGCAACTCCAAACCGACTTGGAATATATCGACACAGCCAAGAAGGAGGGCGCAAAACTTGTCTTCGGCGGCAAAAAACTCGACCAGGGTGAGCTCAAGCACGGCTTCTTCCTCGAACCCACTCTGTTCACCGGCGTCAACCCCTCGATGCGCCTCTTTAAAGAAGAGGTATTTGGACCGGTTCTCGCGGTTTCGACGGCGAAGACTTTCCCGGAGGCGATCGAACTCGCAAACAGCTGCGAGTTCGGGCTCACCTCCGCGGTCTACACCCAGGATCTCACGCTCGCCATGCGCTTCGTCGACGAAATGGAGGCCGGGATGGTCCACGTCAACAGCCCCACCATCGGCGGCGAGGCCCAGGTCCCCTTCGGCGGGGTCAAGGGCTCGGGCGTGGGAGAGCGGGAGATGTCCAAGGAAGGACTCCATTTCTTCACCGAACTCAAGACCGTGTTCCTGGACTACACCGGGGAACGGCGGAATTCGAATCTGTACTGATAACGACGAGGGAAAGACATGAAAAAGACAATCCTGCTGGAAAGGCACCCCGAAGCCAACGGAGCCGTGCCCTCGGCCGAAGACGTCGCGCGGGTCCGGGAGCGATTCATTATGCCCTTGCCCTTGCCGCTTTATTCCAATCCCATTCAGATCGTCAAGGGCAAGGGGGTGTGGGTCTACGATGAGAAGGGCCGCAAGTACTTGGACGGTTTCGCCGGGGTCGCGACCGTCTCGATCGGGCACTCCCACCCGCATTTCGTGCGCCAGGTGACCGAGCAGGTCGAAAAGCTCTGCCACACGACCACCCTCTACATGCACCACGCCATGGGCGAGCTGGCCCAGCGCATCGTCGAGAAAGCCAAGGCGGTCAATCCCGCCCTTGAATCCGTCTACTTCGCCAACTCGGGCACCGAAGCCAACGAGACGGCCGCGATGCTGGCCAAGAACTACACCGGCTCCCACGAATTCGTCGCCCTGCGCCACTCCTACCACGGCCGCACCCTCATGACCATGGCCCTGACCGGCCAGTCCGCCTGGCGGCACTCGGGTCCCTTCGCCCTCGGGGTCTGCCACGCCCCCGCCAACTACACCTACCGCCGTCCCGCCGGCATGCGGCCCGAGACCTTCGCCAAGCTCTGCGTCTCCGAGCTCGAGGAGACCATCCGCGCCTCCACCAGCGGCCGCCTGGCCGCCTTCTTCGCCGAGCCCATCGCCGGGGTGGGGGGGACCATCGTTCCCGAGCCCGAATACTTCCCCGGGGCCTACGAGGTCATCAAGCGCTACGGGGGCCTCTGCGTCGCCGACGAGGTGCAGACCGGCGTGGGCCGGACCGGCGCGTTCTACGGCATCGAGCACTGGGGCGTCAAGCCCGACATCCTCACCATGGCCAAGGGCATCGGCAACGGCATCCCCCTGGCCGCGGTCGTCACCACCCGCGAGATCGCCGGCGCCATGAAGGGCAAGCTCCACTTCAACACCTACGGCGGCAACCCCGTCTCCATGGCCGCGGGCCTGGCGGTCTTGGACGTCGTCGAGAAGGAGAAGCTCGTCGAACGCGCGGCCGAGGTGGGCGGCCGCCTGCTCGAGCGCCTGGGCAAAATCGCGGCCAAGAGCCCCACCGTAGGCGACGTCCGCGGCAAGGGCCTCATGATCGGCGTCGAGCTCGTGCTCGACAAAACCACCAAGGAGCCCAACCCCGATGCGACCATGAAGGTCCTCGAGGGCTGCAAGGAGCGGGGCGTGCTCGTCGGCAAGGGCGGCATGGCCAACAACGTCCTGCGCCTCGCGCCCCCCTTGTGCCTGACCGCCAAGGAAGCCGACCTCATCGCCGACGCGGTGGAGGAGTCGCTCAAGCAGGTCTAGTACACGCGGCGATGAATTCGCCACGGGTTTAAGGGGTGCGCTGAAAGAT
>CAYJXJ010000225.1:0-6717 GCA_964374095.1 uncultured Elusimicrobia bacterium | reverse complement strand
GGTCACGGTTTCCGTGGCATTTACGCCGTCCGCAACCGTATAATGACGCCGTAGCGAAAAGCTGTACCGGATTTTTTACTACGACTGCCCGCCATTTGCAAAAAAGGTCCATCACCCGATCACCGGCAAAGTGATTGATTTTTCGAAAACCCCCCAGGCCCAGTTTCAGCGGAGTTTTTTTGAGGAGCTCAAGAAGCTCCGGAAATTGGCGCTTCGCTTGGGCGAGATTCGCGATCGGGGCGGCTGGAAAGTGGACAAGCCTAGGTTGTCGGACCTGCTGCGTCAGGGGATCAAAGTCAGCGACCTCTTGGAACGAGATGTTCGGCCCGATATCGTCCAGAAAGGAGTTGACATGAAAATCGGCCTTGATATCGCCGCCCTTGCATTCAAGCGGCTCGTGGATCGCATCGTCCTCATCTCGGGTGACAGCGACTTCGTCCCGGCCTCAAAATTGGCTCGGCGCGAGGGAATCGACTTCGTTCTGGATCCGATGTGGAACCCAATTAATCCGGACCTTCACGAGCACATTGACGGGCTTCAGTCCTTCAGTCCGCGGCCAAAGGCGCGGGGCACATAAGGATGGCGGAACGGCGAAGAAGAGTTTTTTGGGAGGCGGTCCGGTGTTCTCGCAAACCGGCCGCGCGGCGCCTCAGCCCTTGGCGGCCGTCCGGACAAAGATCGAAGCGGCAAGCTCGGTCTCAAGCGCCGCCAGGTTGGCGTCGATTTGCACCACGACGGCGGGCGAGGATTGCCGCAGGCGCACGTCCGCCCCGGGGGCCAGGCCCAGGGACAGCAGGCGCTGGAGAAGGCCGGGATCGGAGGCCGTGAGGTAGGCGACGCGCCCCGTCGCGCCGGGTTCCAGGTCGCAGAGGCGCCGCAGGATGGGCTCCAGCGCGGCCTTGGGCCCCCGACAACAAACGCCCTCGGGTATGCTCTCGCCGTGCGGGCAAACCCGCGGGTGTCCGAGCAGGACGCAGATCGAACGCGCCACTTCATCGGAGAGTATGTGCTCCCACTGGCAGGCGTTGGAGTCGAGTTCGCGCCCCCGGATGTCGAGCACGTCGGCCAAGAGCCGCTCGGCGAGGCGGTGGCGCCGGGTCAGGTCGCGCGCGAGCCTCTCGCCATCTTCGGTAAACCGCCAGCGCCCCTCGGCAACGGAAACAAAACCGCGCTCGACGAGCATCTCAAAGACCCCGTCGGAGAGACGCTTGCCGACGACGTCGCGGGCGCCGGCCGCGGCGTCTTCCCCCGCCTCGCGAAACTGCCAGAGCATGCCCAGCGCCTGCTCCAGGCGCTCCTCGGCGCGGGGCTTCAAGGGCGTCACGGTCCCGTCGATATAGGTCATCCCCCCACCCCCAGCGCGGCCAGGGCCGCGCGCGTCGCGCCTCCAAACGCCAGCGCGAAGGCGGTGACGGCCAGGGCCGTGGCGGCCGCCGCGCGAGCGCCCCGCTCCTTGACCATGACGAGAAACTGCGCCAGGCACGGTATGAAGAGCGTCAGCGTCACCAGGCTCACCACCACCTGGCCCGGCGACAACAGCCCCCGGCGCGAGAGGTCGAAGAAGCCCGCCGCCCCGTAGTCGCGCTTCAAGAACCCCCCCACCAGGGCGAAGGTGGCCTCGCGGGGCAGGCCCAGCCAGCCCGTGACGACGGGCGAGAGCCCCGTCTCGAGCACCCGCAGGCCGCCGGTCCGGTCGAGCATGAAGAGCACGAAGGTGCCGGCCAGAAAATACGGTATCGCCTCCCGCGCGTACCAGGAAACCCTGACCCGGACCTTGCGGAGTATGTTTTCGACGCGCGGCACCCGCAGGGGCGGAATCTCGATCCAAAACGGCATGCGCGCGCCGGGCAGAAGCCGGGCCGCGGCCCAGCCCACCCCAAAGAAGGCGGCCAGAATCGCCGTCAGCCAGGCCGCGAAGGCCCAGGGCGGCAAGCCGCCCAGAAGCCCCATCACCACGCCGAGCTGGGCCGAGCAAGGAATGGCCAAGGCCATGAGGATCGTGGCCAGCACCCGCTCCCGGCGGCTGTCTAAAACCCGCGTCGTCAAGGTGGCCATGGTCCCGCAGCCCAGGCCGAGGATCATGGGAAAAACCGCTTTGCCGTTTAATCCCAGCGGCCGAAAGAGACGGTCGAGCAGGGTGGAGAGCCGCGGCAGATATCCCGAATCCTCAAGGACGCTGAAAAAGAGAAAAAACGCCGTGACCACGGGCAGAACGATGGCCAGGGCGTAGGTGAGCCCCATGCTCACGAGCCCCATTTCGCCGACCCAGAGATCGAGGAACCATCCCGGCGGCAGGACGGTCGAAAGGAGACGCCGGACCGGCGGCAGAAGCCAGGCCCCGAACACCGTCTCCTCGAGAAACTCAACGGCCCACTGCGCCCCGGCGACACCCACGAAACCGTAGAGCGCGGCGAGCACGCCCAGCGCGGCGGCGGCCCCCGGCAGGGGCTCGAGCAGGACCATGCCCAGGCGCTCCAACCCGGGCGGGGCCGGCTCGCACGAGCGCCAGCTCGCCCGGGCGGCCAATTCCTCGGCGACGGCGCGGCGGCTTTGGAGCAGGACCAGCTCCGGAGGCCGGGCGAAGGATTCGCGGAGCTTGCGGGCGCAAGTCCGCGCCGCCTCCCAGTCAGACCCCAAGCGCCGCCCGAGAGTCGGCTCGCCGCAGAGCAGGGTCTCGCAGATGAACCGCCCCGCCGGAGCATCCCCGGGCATGAGATCCGTCAAGGCGGAGATCGCGCGGATAATCTCGGGCGCGGCCCCTTCGGGTCCCGCGTAGGGAGCGGCCTTGGAGAGAGCACCCTCCAAGTCCGCGACGCCGTCTCCGGTCACGGCCACGGTCTCGACCACTGGAAATCCCAGCGCCCGGGAAAGCCGCGCGGCATCAACGCCGAAGCCGCAGGCGCGCGCCTCGTCGGAGAGGTTCAAGACCAGGACCATCGGCAGGTCCAAAGCCGACAGTTCGAGGGTGAGCCGCAAGGCCCGGCGCAAGTCCTTGGCGTCGGCCACCTGAACCAGCGCATCCGGAGGCTCCTCCAACAGATGATTGCGCGCGGCGAGTTCATCTTCGGAACGCGGCAAAAGACCGCGGATGCCCGGAGTGTCCGTCACCTGCCAAGGGCCCCCGTCGAGATCGCCCACGCCGCGGGTGATCTCGACCGTGGTGCCGGGGTAGTTGGAGACCGTTACGTAGCGTCCGGTGAGGGCCTGGAAAAGGACCGATTTGCCGACGTTGGGCTGGCCCACGAGCGCCAAGCGTCGCCGGGAAACGATCTTCTCCGCGGACGCCCATCCAGCCGCGGCCGGGAGCGGTGCCATGACGACTAAATTTAGTGCAACGGACCGGCCAGGCCTGGCACGATCGTTGCGGGCTTTGAGGGTGCGAAGACGGGAGGCCGCCATGATTCACCACCACGAACTGGAGCGGCGCCGGCCGGTCTGCTTTGACTGCGGCAGGCTCGAGCTGCGGCTGTTGCCCGATGGCCGCTACGTCTACTGGTGCAGTCGGCGCGAAAGGCCGCGGCGCGAGGCGCTCGTCCGGCGCCGCGCCTGCCGGCACTTCCGGTCCGGGGTCTAAGGCCTCAGGCCGGCCAGGTAGCGCGCCAGGTCCTCGACTTGGACGTCGGTGAGCTGGCCCTGGTAGCCGGGCATGCTCGATGCGGCGTTGACTTTGGACGGGTCGAGGATGTAGCGCTTGAGGTACGCCTTGTCGCGGGCCGCGCCGATCTCGGAGAGATCGGGGCCCATGTCGGAGCCGACTTTCCCGATCTTGTGGCAGGCCGCGCAGTTCTCGGCGAAGAGCTTGGGGGCCTCGGGCGTGTAGGGCCCCGCCCCCAAGGATTTCATGTAGGCGACCAGGGCGTGGATCTCCTCATCGAGGAGGTTGAGCTTGGGCATGGTCGAACCCGGGGTGACGGCCCGGGGATCTCGGAAATGCTTCTCCAGCCAGTCCGCGGTCTCCTCCCCGGCGACCTTGTCGAGGACGGGAGCCGATGATCCGCCCTCGCCCTTGATGCTGTGGCAGTAGGCGCACTTGAGGCTGCGGTATAGCAGGATTCCCCGCGAGACGAGCGGGTCCTTGTCGACCACCGGATTGGTGAGCGGACTGCGCAGGCCCGCCCAGGTCAGGTGCGCGAAAACCGCGATCGCGAGCGCCCCCAAGCCCGTCCACAGAGGACGGTCGAGCGGGTGGCGGCGCGGGCCGCGGTCGAGAAAGGGGACCAGCACGAGCGCCGCCATCGCGATGCCCGGCAAAAACACCGCGGCCGCGGCCTCCAAATGCCCCGGAAAGAACTTGAGGGCCTGAAAGAGAAACATGAAAT
This sequence comes from uncultured Elusimicrobia bacterium, assembly GCA_964374095.1. Lineage (GTDB taxonomy): Bacteria > Elusimicrobiota > Elusimicrobia > UBA1565 > UBA9628 > CAYJXJ01. The sequence continues at coordinate 2,398 of CAYJXJ010000225.1, read as the reverse complement.
ACCATTCGGGCCGGGGGTTGTAGGTCGCGTCCGTCGGGTCAGCCAGGTCCTCGAGCTCGGCGCCCACGAACCAGCCGAGGCCGCATAGCGCGCCGAATACCAGGACCGCCATCACGGTATCTTTGAACACGATATGGGGAAAGAACGGCAGGCCCCCGGCTTTTAAGCTCGCGTAGCGCTTGCGGTAGCGCTGGCGCCAGTCGGCCGGGGGCGGACCCCCGTCGCCGCGGACAGGAGGCTCCGAAATCCCGTGCCAGACCACCCAGAACAGATGCAGGGCGAGAATCGCCCCCGTCAGGATGGGCAGGACCAGGACGTGCAGGGCGTAGAAGCGCGTCAGGGTCGCGGCGCCCATCTCCGCGCCGCCGCGCAGGACCGCCGCGATCGCGGGTCCGACCAGCGGGACTTGGGCGGCGATGTTGGTTCCCACGGCCGTGGCCCAGTAAGCCTTTTGATCCCACGGGAGCAGATAGCCCGTGAACCCGAAGACCATGACGAGCAGCCACAATGCCACGCCCGCCAGCCAGGTCATCTCGCGGGGGTACTTGTAGGCGCCCATGAAGTAAGCGCGCAGCATGTGCGCGGTCGCGAGTATCACCATGAACGTGGCGCCCCAGCGATGGAGCCCGCGCATGAAGCCCCCCAGCAGGACGCGCTCGCTCACGTGGCGAACCGAGTCGTAGGCGTGGTCGGGGGAAGGGACGTAGTTCATCGCCAGGAGCGCCCCGGTCAGGACCTGGACGACGAGCACGAGCAAAGCGGCGCTGCCCAAGGTGTAGAGCCAGGAGACCGCGCCGCGCGCCTCCGGGACTTTGCGCGCGAACAACGCTTCCCAAACCACAGCGGCCCCGGTGCGCTCGAGGAGCCACTCCAACGCCTTCATGCCGGCGCCTGAATCGGATCGGGCCTCACGAGCAGGCGGCCGCCCCGGACCTTGGCGGCGTAGCGGTCCAAGGCGCGCGGCGGGGGCCCCTTGACCACGCCGCCGTCGATGCTGAAAGCCGCGGTATGACAAGGACAAAGGAACTGACCGGACGCCTCGTCCCAGCGGTAGGGACAGCCCAGGTGGGTGCAGCGGGGATCATAGACCGTGAAATCGCGTCCGTTGGGCGTGAGCACCCAGGCCGAGGCGCGGCGCTCGGTCACGACCCAGCCGTCGCGCCGACGCTGGGTAAATTCAACCTTGGCCGGGGAACCCGCCGAGAAGCCCGTGATCGGTCCAACATCCACCCAGTCCTCCTCCCGTTTCTCAAAGGCGGGCGAAAGAAAATAGACGCCGCCGGTCCCACCAAGCACCGCGGCGATCAAGGAGCCCAGGGCCGCCGAGGCCCAGCCGAGAAAGGAACGGCGGTTCATCTTGCGACAGCCGGCATCCGGCGCGCCGGTCATGGCTTGCCCTCCCGGAGCTCCAGCTTCCGCGTCGCCGCGGCCGCGCGGGCGCTCACCTTCCGGGCGGACTTGAGAACGGCGTTCATGTCGAAGGCGTGCCAATCGACCAGCGCCTCTCGGTAGGCCGCCCGCGCTTGGGCAAGCTCCCGGTCCTCGGGCGCGACATCGCGGCCTTTCGCCCGCAGGCGCGAGACCGCGTCATCGAGCCTGTTGAGGACGGTCTTGGCGCGGCGCAAGGCCAGGAGGGTCGGAAAAGCCTGCGTCGGATTGCGGTGGCAAAGCGTGCAGGTCATCTCCAGATCGCGCGGTTCGAGGACGCGGTTGGCCATGGAGCCGTGGCAGGTGACGCAGTTGGGGCCCCGGCCCGTGCGCTTGAGCTCGCGGCCGTGGGCGCCGGCGTTAAAGGCCCGCTCCTCCGCCTGGTGGCAGGCGCCGCAGGTGGCCGGGACGCGGGTGAAATAGACGGGGCTCCGGGGATCCGATGACGGCCGCAGTCCCTTGTGCGCGGCGGGCTTGTCCGCGGCGGAGGCCTCGCCTCCGTGGCAGGCCTCGCAGGCGACCGCGGCCTTGGCGTGGGGCGAGCGCTCCCACTCGGCGTAGTCATGCTGGGCCGAGCCGCGGCTCTCCAGGGTCTTATGGCAAGCCGCACAGCCGCCGTCGGCGGCTCGGACGGGGAACGTCAATAACACGAAGAGGATCGCGGACATGGCCGGCCTGCCGGAATTGCATGCAACAATTCAGCCGCCGCGCTTCGGGCCTCGCGCGGGTCGATCGGGCCGGCTTACGGCAGTTCCCTCTCCGAGCAGAAGCGCTCGAAGGGAATGACCCGCACTCCGCCGGCGCCATGCGTGAAGTCCTTTGTCCCGAGGTGCACCTGATAAAACGCCGGAATCGCGGTGCGCGCTTTGAAGTAAGCGGCCGCCGGGGAGACGCTCCTTTCGCCGGTCTTGCACTCCACGGCGAACTCCGCGGCCCCGTCGCGCAGGACCACGAAGTCCACCTCGCGCTT
>CAYJXJ010000224.1:0-6782 GCA_964374095.1 uncultured Elusimicrobia bacterium | reverse complement strand
CTCGGCGAGCGCCGTGCCGTCCGGGGTGTTTGGATTGACCTTGGTCCCGGCCGTGTACTGCTTCCAGGTGGCGGTGGGGACGCTCAGGACGTAGGGGTTTGCGCCGGTCGCATGGATGTGGATGCCCATGTTCGGAGCGATGACGAGCCAGGCTTCCAGGCGCAAGTAACCCGTGCCTTCGTTCCTGGCCTTTCCGTTCTCGAAAAAGAACACGCAGGTTGAACAGTTGAATATGTAGTTTTTGAACTTCGCCTCCCCGGTCCCGTCGAAATAGCCGGTCCCGAGCCACGTCGCGCTCTGGCCGCCGTTGGAGCCGCCCCCGACCAGGGCCGGGTTGGGCGCGGTGGTGGCCTTGGCTTTGGTCCGGTAATACGCGAAGTCGGGCACGGGCGGGTCGGTCAGCGAGGCGTCGTAGGCGCTGTAGTTCTTGCTGGAGTCGGTATTCGGGGGAGCGGCGCTGGAGTCCCAGGGAGTGACGGCGCCCTTGGAGACCTTGAGGGGATGATAGGGCGGCGAGGCCGGCTGGATGATGCTGGTATAGGAAGTAACCTGGCCCCAGAAGACCGTGAAGCTGCTCTGGTAATCAACGCTGCCCCTTGAGATCCAGCCGCTCAGAAGGGCCGCGCCGGAGTAGATCGCCTTGACGGTCCGCGCCTCCTTGGTGCTCAAGTCGCGTCCCTTGGTGAGGACGGTCGCCTGGTAGGCCAACGGCCCCGAGCTGATCTTGACGGTGTAGAGGCCGCCGGCTACATCCGAATACTGCGTGCCCCCGTCATAACCCGCGATGGGAGTGCCCGCGATCGCGGCCGCCCAATGGGACGTGGATTGGACCAGCAGAAAGACCGCCCGGTCCTGGCCGGCCTCGGCGAGATGATAGGCCGTGCCGGACCGGGCCTGCTTGAGGGTCCACTTGGCCTCGTTCTGGACGCGCATGACCAGGAGCGGGACCAGGATGAGGGCCACCGCGGCCAGCAGGATGGCCACGACCAGGGTCTGGCCCTGGCGGCCCGCGCTCTGGGGACCCGAGTTCATGGGTTCATGATGCGGACCTTGGTGATGGCCATCTGCAGGGCCGCGCTCCGTCCCGAAAAGGTCTTCTTTTCCAGCGTGACCGAGATGGAGACGACCGTGTTGACGTCGGTCTGTGGGAAGGTGAAGGCCATATACTGGACATTGTCGACCAGAGTCATCTGCTGGTTGCCGACCGTCTGAAACAACTTGCGTCCGCCCTGCTTGAAGGTCACGCTTTCTCCGCTGACGCTCGTTAAGCTGATCTTCGAGTAGGGCGGCTGGCCGGCGTCCTGGGAAATGGTGACCGTGGCGGCCGAGGCCTGCCGGATGGTCCGGTTCATCTGGTCGAGGGCGACCCGGATATCCCTCTGGACGTCGGTGCGCGCGAGGCTCTGGTTGAAGAATTGATACATCCCGGTGAACAGGCGCGGACCGACCAGGGCGATGACGCCCAGGACGGCGACGACCAGCATGATCTCGATGAGGGTATAGCCCGCCCGGCCGCGGCGTCGGGGCGTCACCATGAGAGCCCCGTGGCGGCGGTCTGGCCGCCCGTGACCGTGACGGCCCGGGTCTTCTTGACCGTGTTCGGCGCGCCGGCCGAGTAGGTCGTGTACCAGCCGTAAATATTGAAGGTGGCGGAGGCGGTGCCGGCCCTGACGTCCACGCTGAAGGTCCCGTCGGAGAGGGTCGAGGCCATGTAGTAGGGCGCGCCGCTCAGCATTCCGGTTGATATCGCGGGAGGCAGGCTCGCATTGATGGTCCCGGTCGTCGCGACGATGAGGACCCCGGTCGTGATCCGGGAACCCGACGCGGTGACCGACCCCGAGATCACCCCATAGGCTCCGGTGACGGTGAAGGTGCCGATGGAAATTTTGTTGCCGGTGGTGACCGCGGCGGCCGCGTCCGTCGGGGAGGAGGTCTGTCCGGTATCCAGCACGGTTCTGATGGTATAGGCGCCGGTGGAAAGATTGGAAAAGAGGAACTTGCCGTCCGAGCCGCTGACCGTCTCGCCCCGGACATTGTCGTTCAAGTCGGTCGCCGTCACCGTGACGCCGGGGTAGGCGTTGGTCACGCCGTAGTTGCAGACATAGCCGGTCACCTGTCCGGCCCCGGACAAGACGAGGTTGTTGCCGCCGTTGAATTGCCCGACGCTGACCGTCACCGCCGACAAGGAGGCGCTGCCGTAGCTGGGCGAGGACGCGCTGTTGGCGTTGGCGATCACGGAGTAGGTCCCGGCCGGCACGGCAACGGCGTAGGTGCCTTGGGAGCTGGTCAGTCCGGAGGCGGCCGGCTCCACGGTGACGGATATGCCGGCGATGGGCACGGCGTTGGGGTTGGTGACCCTCCCGCTGACGATCCCGTTGCTCGTGGTGGAGGTCAGGATGGAGCTGTTCTGGGCGGCGGCCGGCCAGGCCGGGGAGGTGCCGGAGTTGGGGACCGCGGTCGCGGCTCCCGAGGTCAATACGGAGACCTGACTGATGGACAGGGTGGCCGCGCCGCTGGTGATCGTGACCGTCCAGGTTCCGGTGGCGATCCCGACCAAGGTGAAGGTGGAATAGGGGGACCCCCCGGTGGTCGTCACGCGATAGGCCGAAGTCGAGGCCGAGAGCCCGTCGTCGGCCGTCACCCAGGCGCCGTAGGCCGGAGTCCCCGCGATCATGGTCTGGGCGGGGGAGGCCGTGTTGAAGGGCGGATAGGCCAGCTCTCCCAGAGGGGGAACTTGCCCGCTGAAGGCGAAGCTCGTGACATTGTCGTCGCTGTCGTAGGCCCGGCCGTAGACGGAGCCCACCGCCGCGGGGCTGGAGTAGCGCACCAGCTGGTCCCCGCGCCGGAGGCCCGAGATTTGGAGGCTGGGATTGCCCTCGGCCCAAGGCGCGCTCCCGGCCCCGCTGTCGACGTCTCCGGCCGTCTTCGACCAGCCCACGCCGTCGAGAATGGCCCCTCCCGCTCCCGTGACCTGGATCGCGCCGCTTTTGTTTCTCTTGATGACGTCGGCGTTGAGCGTGCCGTAGTAGGCGTCCGCGTTGATCCACTGGCCCAGCACCACGAAGCTGGTGGCGCTGGCGATGAGGTAGTAGCGGCCGGCCGGGACGTAGGTGCTTACATAGGTCAGCGGGACGTTCGCCAGGTCGTCGCCCGCGACCTGCCCGAGATAGGTGAGCCTCACGTCGGGGCTGGCTCCGGAGCCGATAGTGACGGCAGCCGTGGTCGGGTTGAAGAGCTCCACGTACTCGACGTCCTGGTCGGCGCCGCCGGCCACGATCGTGAGCGTGGAGGAGACCACCGAGCTGACGAGGATGTGGTTGTTGACCCAGACCGCCCCCGAGACGCTTCCGGAACTGATGGGAGTGAGGACGAAGTCCACGGTGGCGATGTTGCCCGGCGAGATGGTGTGCTGGGTCGAGGGGGCCTGCCGGGAGTAGCCGGGCGCGGAGGCGGCCAACGTGTAGGCCCCCGGCGTGACCGCGAAGGCGTATTTCCCCGCGGCGTCGGTGTAGTCGTGCATGAAGGCGTCTTCCTGAACAAAAACGATGGCCTCGTTTATGGCGTTTCCCGCGGTATCCGTCACGGTCCCGGAGAACCCGCCCGTGGTCAGTTGGGAGTAGTTCGACACCAGGTTCGTCGTGGTGGACTTGTACCAGGTGTTTCCCAGCTTCCAGATCGTGTGGATCGTGATCTTCTTGAGGCCCGTATCCAGGCTGTCGTAGGGGACCGCGACCAAGGTCCCGCTGCTGTTCAACACCCGCTCCACGTAGGTCAAACGCTCGAACTTGTTCTGGCCGATGGAGATCGCCTTGGGGGGGTAATAGGTCGGGTCATAGGCCAGGGCCGGGGAAAAGGCGGAGTTGTACGAAGGGGTCTGGGTCGGGAGTATGCTGAAATAGGACTTGTCCTTGAGGAACTCGACCTGCTCCTGGCTGAGGTTGATGGCGAGGGTCCTGGCGCGCTGGGACTGGATGGCCCGGCTGATGTATCCGAAGGAGCCCGCCAGCCCCATGCCGGCGACGCTGAGGATGGCGGCGGCGACCATCAGCTCGAGCAGCGTCGCTCCGGCGCTCGCGCGTCTTGCCCCGGGAGGCCGCGCCCTATCGGTGTGGCGCATAGACGGCCGAGGACCCAAGTCCCGCCTTTAGACTCGCCGCGAGATGCCCGAGCGCCGCGAGTCCGGACGCGGACATGATCGCGACCGCGAGCAAGGTGCGCCGCAGCCGACGGTTGATTTCTTGATCTTCGGTCATGATGTCCTCCAAGGGGGGGGCTCCACCCCCGTCAGCATAGCCCCGGGCCGCCGGAATTTCCACCAAACTTCTCATGAACTTCCGGAGCCCCGGCGGGCGCGGGGAGGGAACTAGGGGGACTGGAGGAGCAGGGTGAGAACCGCGGCGGCGCCCCGCTTGGGACCCGCGCTCTCGAGTCGGATCGTTCCTCCGTGCTTCTCGACGATCCAGCGCGTCACGTAGAGCCCCAGGCCCTGGCCTTCCCCTTCCAGATGGGTCGTGGCGAAAGGCTCGAAGAGCCGGGCGAGGACCTCCGGGGATATGCCCAGGCCCGTATCGGAGACGGTGATCTCGACGACCTCCCCGGCCCGCCGGTCGCTTACGCTCAGGCGTCCGCCGAGCGGCATGGCGTCGATGGCGTTTCCCAGGAGGTTGATGAAGACTTGGAGCAGATGGCGGCGGCTGCCCCGGACCACCGTTGCTTCCGTCAGCCGGTCTTCGAACTTGATGGCGGCGGGGTCGGTCCCCAGCGAAGCCTTGGCGTAGGCCTCCAGGACGACCGGCCGCAGGGGCACCGGGCTCAGGGCCAGATCGGAGGGCCGGGTGAATTCAAGGTTATCGGAGACGATGGCCGTGGCGCGCTCGGCCTCCGCGATGATGGCGTCGAGCTGCGCCTGGAGCAGCGAACCGGCGGGGCCCGGGGGGGCGGCCGACTTGGCGTGCTCGGCGTCGAGGATGATGGCGCCCAGAGGCGTCTTGAGCTCGTGCAGTATGCCCGAGGCCATGCGCCCCGCCAGTGACAGCCGCTCCAGCCACTCGAGCCTGCGGCCGTAGCCGCCGGCCGCGGCCGAGGCCGCCCGGCGGGCGCCGTCGGCCAGAACGGCCGCGAACATGCAGGTCGCCATCAAGAGCGCCAGCCGGAGCAGGAAGGCGGAGTCTCGGGCCACGTCGATGCCGTGGAGGTTGGCGAGCCCCGCGTAGGAGAGGCAGGAGACGGCGCCGACGAGCAGGCTATGGGTCAGGTCCTGGGGGAGGCAGGACATGAAGATGACCAGGAAATAAGCCACGTAGAACTCGCCGGCGATCCCGCCGGTTCCGTGGAGTACGGCGGTCGTGACCGTCACATCCCAGACGAAGCTCCAGCGAAAGGCGCCCGCGGCCAGGCGCCCGGAGCGTTCCAGCCAGAAATGCGCCCACGCACCCGAAGCGTAGAGGGCCAGGAGCGCCCATGGCCACAGCCGCTCCAGCGGAGGGTAGGGGCTGTAGAGGGCCTGCAGGAGCAGGATCTCGCCGAGGATACCCCGGAAGATGAGAAGGTACTTGGGGTTCATGCCTCTCCGATTATATAGAATCGACCGGCCTTGCTTGCTCGCGTGCTCGTGGTGGATGACGGCGCCGGCTTTCGGCGCTCCCTGGTCAAGGTCCTCGCGGCCGAGGGTTTTTCGGCCGCCGAGGCCGCCGACGGCCGAGAGGCCCTCGCGGCGGCGCGGCGGGATCTTCCCGACCTCGTCATCCTGGATCTGGTCATGCCCGGCATGGGCGGGGTCCAGGTCTGCCGGGAGCTCAAGGGAGATCCGACCACCGCGGGCATCCCCATCCTGATCCTGACCGGCAACGACCGTGATGGCCAGGAGGTGGCGTGCCTGGACCTGGGCGCCGACGACTATCTCATCAAGCCGGTCCGGACCGCTAGGCTCACGGCCCGCTGCCGGGCCCTGCTCAGGCGGGCCCATGGCGGCGGGCCCGGGCCCGCGCGCGACCTCTCGGCGGGGGATATGCGCCTGGAGCATGCCCGCAAAGCCGTCATCGTCGGCGGCCGGGAATTCCTGCATCTGACTCCCAAGGAGTTCGCGGTCCTCTACGCCCTGGCCGCGGCCGCTCCAGAGCCCAGGGATCGCGCCGCGCTCTACCGCGAGGTCTGGGGGATGGATCCCGCGTCGCCCGGCGTCCTGAGGACCGTCGAGGTCCATGTGAGGCGCATCCGTCTCAAGCTCGGGTGGCGCGCGCATGAGCGGCTGGTCAACGTCGTAGGGCGGGGCTACCGGCTGGAGCCTAGGCTCTGAAGCAGGGCCGCGGCCAGCGTCATGATGTCCCGCCACCCGGACTCGCTGTTGACGCGGCCGCCGACAGGGCACCGAAACCGTGACGGTTTTGGACGGTGAAACCGAGCCGGACCGGGAGGCAGGCCCGGGGTCCCGGCCGGCTGGGCCATTCGGCCCATGAAAGCGAGTCGTTTGCGGCCCACACTTGATGTGTCAAGGGGGACTCGCAGACAATGAATATCCTTTCCACCTTCGCGCTGCTGGCAGCCGTAGCGGGATGGTCCCACGATCAAGGGACCGCGCTCAGGACGCTCCGGGATCAGTCTCGAGCCAGCCTCCAGACCTTCGAGCTGGCGCGCGACACGGCGAAACCGTGGTCCGACAAAGAGAAGTTTCGCGGCCCGCTGGCAACGACCGCGGACGGCTTAGTTGCTGTTTCCGGTGTGCTTGAGACCCCCCAATCTGCGACGGAGGCGGAACTCCTCGAGATCGAAAAGGCCATCAAGCT
>CAYJXJ010000223.1:0-6816 GCA_964374095.1 uncultured Elusimicrobia bacterium | reverse complement strand
GGTGGCCGTGTCCACGCCGGAGTCGAAATCCGAGTAGACGGCCGCGATCAAGGGGATCGCGGCGGCCACGGTGCTGCCGTGGCTGGGCACGAGGGATAGGGAGGGGGCCGTGGTGTCAGGGGCCCGGATGCTCACGGAGGACGTCCGCACGGGCTCGAGGTTGCCGAGATTGTCGCGGCTGTGGAAGGCGACCGTATGCCCACCGGGGCCGAGGGTAAAGGGTGAGGAATAGACCTGCTCGGCCCCTCCGTCTAATGAGAACAACGTCATCAGCACCCCGGAACCTGCATCCGTGGCGGAGAAAGAGAACAGATCGGTCGTCACCGCGACCAAGGTCGCGGTGGCGACTGCTGCGCCGTTGACAAGCAGGGCGGTCTCGGGCGCGAGCGAGTCCACGAACACGTGGCTGGTCCGGATCACCTCGGCGTTGCCCGCGAGGTCCGCGCTAAAGTAGTGGATCATCCGCGAGCCCTCTGAGGGTACGGTGAAGGAAGCGCTAAACAGCGTGAAGGACCCGAAATCCACGGCGTAGGAGGTGCGGGCCGGCTCGGACACGGAGAAGCCGAGCAAGGTATAGGACGCGATGAACACCGGTTCGGCGCCAAAGCGCGGCGGGCCGATCTCCAGGGTCGTGGCCGGCGCGATGCTGTCGATGTAGAACACGGACTCGATCTCGGTCCTGTTGCCTGCCAAGTCCGAGATGCCCGCCCGGAGCGCGTGGCGGCCCTGCTCGATGTCCTCGGGCGGGGTGATCACGGCCGAGGATGGGAAGACGCTCACGAAGGCGGTAATGTCGTTGCCGTCCGCAGTGAGCTTGAAGGTTGAAAGGTCCACGCCTGAGCCCGCGTCCGCGTAGGTCGCCACGACCGCGGGCCGGGCCGTGGTGATGGTGCTTGCGTCCACCGGGGTCAAGGTCATGACCGGCGGCTCGGAATCCAGGCCCCGGACCCGCACGAACGCCGATTTCAAGTCCTCCGTGTTCCCGGCGCGGTCCCGGCTCTGGAAGGCGACTGTGTGCCCGCCGGGGCCGAGGGCGAAAGGCGTTGAGAAGACCACCTCGGCCCCTCCGTCCAATGAAAACAGAGTCGTCAGAACCCCCGTCCCGGCGTCGAAGGCCGAGAAAGAGAACGAATCCGTGGATACCGCGACCGTTGAAGAGGCGGTGACCGCGTTGCCGTTGATCAACAGAGCCGTGACCGGCGCCAGGGAGTCCACGAAAAAGTTAGACCTCGCGCCCGTTTCGGCCCCGGCCCGATTGGAAACCGAGCCCTCGACCGTATGCGTCCCCTGGGAAAGGGCCGCGGGCGCGAAGGAGGCCGAGGACGCCGTGATGAAGGACTGCGCGGTCACGTCCAAGCCGTCCAGCCTCAGCCGGACCGTGGTCGTGTCCACCCCGAGGTCCTCGTCCACATAGGTCATGGCGATCAGCGGGGTGGGCGTCGTCACCGTGCTCCGGTCCGGCGGGAACAAGGTCACGACCGGGGACGCCGGCCGCCGGATATCCAGCGCGACAAACTTCGATGCCTCAAGATTTCCAGCGCGGTCACGGCTCCGGAAGGAGACGGTGTAGGTCCCGGCCGCTAGGGTAAAGGCCGCGGCAAAGACCGTCTCCGAGGCGGCGTCGATCGAGAAAAGAGTCTCCAGCACCCCGGTCCCGGCGTCGAAAGCCGAGAAAGAGAAAGCGTCGGTCGTGACCGCCAGTATGGGGTTCCCTGCGGCCGGTGCGCCGTTTACCAACAGCGCGGTTTCGGGCGCGATGGAGTCGATCAGAAAGACCGCGGCCGCGGAGGAGATGTTGGCGGCTCGGTCCGCCACCAACGCCGCCACGGTGTGCGTGCCCTGCGTGAGCGCCGCCGGGGGCGCGAAGCTCGCTTCGGAGAGCGTCACCACGGCTTGGGAGGTGACGTCCACGCCGTCGAGGAAGAGCCTGACCGAGGCGGCGTCGATGCCGGCTCCGGCGTCGGAGTAGAGGGCCGCGAGCTCCGGAGTCGGGGTGGCCACCGTGCTTCCGTGCAAGGGCCGCAGGGCCAGGTCCGGGGGAGTGCGGTCGGCGGCGGCAACGTTCACGGATACGATCCTGGGCGCTTCGACGTTGTCGACGTTGTCCCGGCTTCTAAAGACCAAGGTATGAGTCCCCGCGGCGAGCCCGAAGGCGCCCGCGTAGGCCCGCTCCGCGGCCCCGTCGATGGCCGACCGGGTCTCCCTCACGCCGGAGCCCAAGTCCACCGCCCCCAGGGTGAAGACGTCGGTCGAAACCGCCGTGACCGTTGCGGCTTCGACCGCGAAGCCGTTCTTCAAGAGCATGGTGATGGGCGCCGTGGCGTCCAGGAACACTTGGCTTGAGCGAGCGACCTCGGCGTTGGCCACGTTGTCGACGCTGAGATAGGCCAGAGTCCTCAATCCGTCGTGTCCGGTCAGGGAGAAGGTCGCTGACCCGACGGCGTAAGAGCCGCCGTCGACCGCGAGCAGGGTCTCGCGCACCCCCGAGGCCGCGCCCGCGGACTCCGGGTCTTTGGCCGCGAGCGCCAGCGGCGTGGACGAACTCACGAAGACCGCGCCCGCCGCCCCGGCATAAGACGGCGTGCTGATCGCGAGGGTCGTGACGGGCGGCGTGGCGTCCACATGGCCCGTGACCGACTGGGTCGCCTCCACGTTGTCCACCCGGTCGCGGCTCCTGAACTCGATCACGCGGATGCCCTCGGCGAGCGCGAACGTCGAAGCGAAGACCGCAAAGACCGCCTCCGAGGAGGCGTCCACGCGGAACTCGGTTCGGGACACCCCGGAGGCCGTGTCCGTGGAGGGGTCCTCGGCCGTAAAGCCCAGGGAAGTCGTCTCGGAGATGTAGGCGCGGCCTTCCAGGAAGAAAGGCTCGGTCGAGGAGTCGAGCCGCGTCGCGGGAGGTGTCGCGTCCACGGCCACGGTCGAGAGGCGGACCGCCTCGACGTTGCCGCTTAGATCCTCGCTGAAGTAGCGCGCCGCGTAGCGCCGCTCCTCGGCCAGCGTGAAAGAGGCGGCAAACACCGTAAACGATCCCCCGTCCAACGAGAACAAGGTCCTGGCCACGCCGTCGCCCAGGCCGTCTCCCGGGACCGCAAGGTCATCCACGGCGGCAAAACCGATCGGCGTCAAGGACGACACGAAAACCGGGTCCGCGCCGAAGCTGCGCTCTCCGGAAGCCAAGCTCGTGCGGGGCGGCAGAACGTCGCCGGCCCGGGTCGCGGCCGCGCCCAAGTCCGTGAAACCCGTCTCGACCAGGTCCAGGTTGCGCGCCTTGACCCGCGCGTAATAGGTCGTATCCTGGGACAGGCCCGCGAAGGTAAAGCTCGTCGCGGCGAGCCAGCCGCTTACGGCAAGCACCGGCTCCCGGGAGGCGACGCTTGAGAGCTCGACGAAGAACTCGGTGCCGGCGGGGTTTCCGCCGGTCTCCCAGGAAACCGTCACTGCCGTGGTTGAGGCGCCGGCCTGCGGCCGCGCCGCTGGCGCGGCCGCGAGGGTCGCGGTGCTGGCCAGCGGCTCGAATTGCGAGGAGGCGAAAGTCTCGGGGTTGCGGGCTTGGCCCCTGAAATGAAAGAGCGTATTGGGCGCGAGCGCGGTGAAGGTGGAGCTGCGGTTGAAAGAATCCTGAAAGGGGCTCGCCGCGAGGACGGGCGCGGCCGCGTCCGTGTCCACGACGACCCGGTACTCCACGGGCAGGCGGTTGTTGCCGGGCCGCCAGGAGACTCCGATCGAATCGGTGCTCACCGAGGCGAAGACGAGGTCCGCGGGAGGGTTGGGCAAGGTATAGGCCGAGGTCGAGTTGGATATCGAGGAGAACCTCCCCCCGGTGTCCTGGGTCCACAATCTCAGGTGGAGCGTGGTGTTGCCCAGCAGGTCCGAAGCCGGAAGGACTTCCCGGCTGCCGGGGGAGGTCGAGGTGGTGCGCCGGATCTGGGCATTCGCGGGATCGAAGGCCGCCGCCGCGCTCTCCTCGGCCTGGATGAAGTAGCTCCCGCCCAGTATGTCTCCGGTCTGGCCGTCGTCACCAGGCGCGGTCCAGGCGAGCCGCAGAGTCCCCCCCTCGAATCCGGTCTCGGCCGAGAAATCCGCCACGGCGCCGGGAGGCTGCTCCAGAGCCGTAGCGTTGAACTGGATCGCGTACGTCCGGGCCTCCGAAGTGAAGTCCAGCAAATTGAGGCGGTAGAGCACCGCCTTGTCGGATTTGCGGAAGTGCTTCGAGAGCCATACGTTTTTCGGGGAGAGGTCCTTGCCGTCGGCGCGCCGGGCTCCGATCACGGTCACCTGGTCGCCGAAGGCGAAAGGAACCGAGGTGTGGACCCAAACGTTGGAGCTTACGGCCGAGACGAAGGCCAAGGTCAGGCTCGCGTTGGTCCCCCCGAGCGCGCCCGTCACCGTGGATTCGACCTCCGTCACGGGCAGGGGCTGGGGCTGGTCCGACTCCAGGATGAACTCGGCCGCGGGCTGAGCGCCGGTGTCGAGGAAACCGATCATGGTCTCGCGGTTCTGGGTGACGTTCACCAGAAAATCCGGGTTCTGGTCGCGGCTTGGCAGGTCCACCAGCACGTCCTTGAGCAAGGTGTGGGTCTTGATCTCTTGGAGGAGCGAGGTGAGGTCCCCTCCCAGGCTGGCCGCGTGGGTGAAGGTCGATGAAAACTCGATGAAGCGGCCCGAGAGGCTCGTCGTCATGATCCAGGAGCCGGTCCTCACGCCGCCCGGCTCCACGTCGCCGAAGGGGATGAGCAGGGTGTTGGGAATCGTCTTTCCGCTCACCACGGTGCCCAGGAGCTTGAACTCGATCTGCAGGCCCTGCTTGTTTTCCACGATCTTGGGCTGGGCCGAGTCGATCTTGAAGTCGGTCGCGGCCCCGAAGCCCACGTTGGAGACGCGCACGGCCAGGGGGAAGGGCTCGATGGGCTCAACCGCCGCGGTCAGGGGCTCGTCGCCGAAGACTTCGAAGGGCAGGGCGTACTCCAGCCGGAGCACGGGCTGGGGGTGCACGGTGATGAAGTCCTCGAAGGTCTTGACGCTCTGGGGCGTCCCCGCCGACTCGCCCGTGATGAGGGCGCTCACGCCGTAGCGCCGCCCGGCGGGGTTCGCACCCCCGCTCCCCGATGAGGGGATGATGAGCCAGTGGATCTCGGCCGAACTGCTCGACTGGACCACCCCGGTTCCGTCCACGCCGTTGGTCCCGGCGACCGAGGTGACCTTCACGAAGAAGCCCTCGTCCGCGGGTTTACCCGCCGAGTCCGTTACGAAGAGCTGGACGCGCAGGCTGGTGAGCGCGGTGTCCGGGAGGTTGTTGCTCACCACGAGACGCGCGTCGAAGGCCTCGCGCTCGAGCGTCGCCTCCTGGCGGATCTCGAGCTTGACCACGGCGCAGAGCGAGCCGGTCTGGGCCGAGGCCGCGGCGAACCAGCCCCCGGCGAGGGCCGAAACCAACGCCCAGACGGCTCCGCGACCGTTTGACATCTACTTGACCTCTAGGGCCCCCTTCCTTTTAACCCAGGCGCCGAGCCCTCCGGCCAGTTCGGTCGCCTTGAAGCCGGCTTCCTGCAATTTCTCGACCGCCTTGCGGCTTCGCTTTGAAACCCGATCGTAGACCAGCGCCTCGCGGTCCTTGGACAGCCAAGCCGCGGCCGCGTCGAGTTCCTCCAACGGCACGTTCTTGGCCCCGGGGATGCGCCCCGCTGCGAACTCCTTGGCCGGGCGGACGTCCAATATCAGGACATCGCCCTTGGCGATCCTCTTCTTGGCTTTCTCGAGCGTGGTATGGCGAACGCGCGGCTTGGGGGGCCTGCGGTCTCCCTTCTCCACGGGGTAGCCGCGGCCCGCCCACTCGGCGAAGCCGCCTTGCAGATAAGAAACGTTGGCGTAGCCCGCCTTCTCCAAGGCCTCGGCCGCGTTGCGGCTCAGGGGGCAGGAGATATCCGAGCAGTAGAACACGAGGCGGCCATCGCGCGGGAGGTTCGCGCCCTCGACTTGGGCCGCGGGCACGTTGCGCGCCCCTTGCACGCGGCCCAGGGCGTAGTCGACGGGGGAGCGGACGTCGATGACGGTCACGTCTTCCTTCATCAGCCGGGCGCGGCGCAGGTCGTCGCAGGAGACGACGGCGGCGTGAGCGTCAGAGAACGCCGCGCAGAGCAGGGCCGCGGCGGCCAGGTTCCTGTGGTTCATGCCGCCACCGCCACCCGGGACTCTTTACCCCGGCTTACCGCGCCGCGCCAATACGCCCGGGCGGGGGTCCACCCGCCCAGGACGGCTCTTGGCTTGAGAAAGTTGAGCATCAGCATCCCCTCATCCACGCAGGCGCCGGTGTCCGCGCCCCCGCGGGGCCGGCCGGCCCTGAGCCAAGCCTTCACTTCTCGTATGGCCCGCTCGATGGTTCCCTGCTCCCAGGGCGAGCGCGGCCTGACCCGATGCGGGATTATCCCGCGGCCCCGGAGCAGCGACTCCCACTCGTTCGAAAGGAAAACCTTCGCCCTGTCGGACTTAATGAAAAGAGGACAGCCCTCATAGCGTCCCAGAATCTCATTCACCAGGGAGCAGACATCCGCGGCGCTCGGCCTGCGCTCCGTCAGCGACCAGCCCAGGAAGAACCGCGCGGCCTCGTCCAGCAACACCAAGATGAAGAACTTTTTCCGCCCGGCCTTGTACTCGGTCCAGTCGATGGACCATATGAGGTTGGGCATCAGGGGCGGGGCCAGCCGCTTGGACGAACTCCCTTCCCGGGACGCCGCGCACGGCTTCCAAAGTTCCGGCTCATAGCACGAAGGTGTGGGTGAGTAAAGTGCTGGAAAACAAAGCACCTGATGCGGTAGT
>CAYJXJ010000222.1:0-6860 GCA_964374095.1 uncultured Elusimicrobia bacterium | reverse complement strand
TGTTCGTGGAATACCAGCCGCGCAAGGCGAGCATGCGCGCCTTGAGCATCGGGGCGATCGTGGTCTTCATCAAGGTCTGCCCGGTCTTGAAGTCCTTGCCCGCGATGGGGGCCCCGGTGCGGGCCGCCAATTCGACCAGGGCCGGCACGTCGGCCGAAAGGTTGGGGGCGCCGTTGGCGTAAGGCAGGCCTTGAGAGATGGCGGCGTAGGCGTAGACCATCGAGGGCGGGATGTCCGAGGAGTTTGATTTGAGGCCCGCCTCGAAGGCCGCGAGAGAGCCGTGGGCCTTGGAGGGCCTAGGCAGGACCTCGGTCGAGCCGCACCAGACCATCACCAGGCGTTCGGCCTTCGCCCGCCGCTTGAAATTCTCGATATCGGCGCGCACCTGGTTGGCCGCGTCCCATTTGGTGCGCCAGCGCTTGGCGTGGGAGGCCTTGAGGTTGCGGACATAGGCGGGATCAAAGACCGCGGGCAGGGGGATGACGGAGGAGAGCTCGCGGCGCACCGGGTCGATCTGGTGGCGTTCCAGCACCTTGGCCTTGAGCGCGGCGTCGTACATCGAGTCGGGAAAGAGGTCCCAACCCCCGAAGACGAGGTCGTCGAGGCCCGCCAGGGGCACGAAATCCTTGATGGGGGGATTGCGGTTCTCGTAGCGCTTGCCCAAACGGATGGCCTGGAGCTGGGTGAGGGATCCCACGGGCCTCCCCAGCCCCTTCTTGCATAGCTCCACTCCCGCGATGAAGGTGCTCGTCACGGCTCCCATCCCCGGCAGAAGCACGCCGAGCTTGCCGCGCGCCGGCAGGATGGCCCTGGGACCCACGGTGCGATCGTTCATGCGGCCTCCGCGCGGCCGGCCTCGCCGCCCGGCAGGGAATCCCCCGCCTGGCCCGCGGCCAGCATGATGACAAAGAACAGGGGGGCGCCGACGGCGCCCGCCCATAAGAACCCGTAAGTCTTATCGAGAAACGCCATGGCCAAGAGAAGATAGATGAAATCCCTCTGCGCCAGGAAATCGCAGAGGCGGCGCAAGGGGCCCGCGTTGGGCTCCGGCGCCGCGTGCCGCTCCGAGCGTTTGCGGCGGAAGGCCACGATGGCCGAGCCGGCGATCCCCAACGCTGCCGCCAAGCCGAGGAACGGCGCCGCGGCGTGGCCGGCGCGGGCGTAGCCGAAGGCCAGCGCCCCGAAGAGCGCCAGGTGGACGAGGTTGTCGCCCCAGAAATCGATCGTCGCGCCGAAGTCGCTCTCCTGGAAGCGGATGCGGGCGAGCTCGCCGTCGCAGCCGTCGAGGACCGAGTGGGCCCATACCAGCGACGCCGCCAGGGCGTCATGCGCCGGGGCCCACGCGAAGAGGGCCGCCCCGAAGAGGCCGATGAGGGAACTGGCCACGGTCATGAGGTTGGGGGTCACGGGGCCCGCAAGGAGGCCGCGGCTGATAGCCAGCGAGATGTGCCGGTCGAAATGCTTGGCCATGAAGCCGTCTTGATTCTTGAATCCCATCGCGAGGAGCCAATCCACGGCCGGGCCGCCGGGAAGCGCGGCGGGCTCGAGGAAGACGCTCGCTCCGGCCGGGAGGGCCTGGGTCTTGGGGGCGATGGTCTCCTCGGATCGGAAGGGCACCACCTGGAGGACCGAGAGCTTGAGGTCGTCCTGAAGGTCGGTGTGGACCGGATAAGGGGCGTTGAGCACGTAGCGCAGGGTTTCGACGCGGACGAAATGATCGCCCGAGACGCCGACGTAGGGGGGGGTTGCGGCCTCCTCGTCCTCGGGCGCGGCGGCCGCGCCCATCCAGAGAATCTCAAGTTCCTTCGGCAGGCGCAGTCCCTCCAGGACTTCGGGCGCGGGGCGCCGCGCGGCCACCGAAACCCGGAGCACGCCGGCGCGGGCCAGCGTCCACAGTTGACGTTCCAGAACGGTCATCCCCCCGACGCGCTCGTGCATGAGTTTGGTGTGCGATACCCACAGGGCCGCGCGGGTGATCATGGCCGGGACCCCGGCAGGAGGAGCGCTCCCCGGGCCAGCCGGGGCGCGGGGGCGGGAGCGGCGCGCAGGGCGCGATGAATGATTTCCGCGCAGAACTCGGCCTCGGCGAGGTTGTCGGCGGCCAGCGCGGGGGTTCCCAGAGCCGCCTCGAAGGGCGCCAAGACGGCCTCGAACCACTCGGGATGCGAGGAGGCGGCGGAGAGCTTCTCCGGAAAGGCCTCGATTCGCTCGGCGGACCCGAGCCCCGTGACCCGCAGCCTGTCGTCGAGCAGCTCCACGGCCCCACGCGCGCCATAGATGACGCCGCGATTGGCGCGCTCCGCGGCAAGCCAGCTCAGGTGAATTAGAGCGGTGGCGGCGGAAAACTCGAGAAAGACCGTGGCTTCCCGGTCGACGGGCTGGCCGCTGAGGCGCGCCGAAACCCGTCGCGGCCGCCCGCCCAGCAGGCGAGAGATCACCACGAGGTTGTGCCAGCCGTGGTCGACGAGGATGCCGCCTCCCGCCAAGGCGGGGTCGAGCCGCCACGATCCCGGGAGAGCCTCGGCGGAGGGTGCCCGCCTAAGGGCGTGGAGTTCGACGTGGCGGACCTCGCCGATTTCGCCGGAGGCGGCGATTTGCATGAGCCGGGCCAGCGCCGGCGCCTGGGACCAGTTGTGGACACACCACGCCGGACGCATCCGCCGAGCGCAGGCCCGGCGGATGCGTCGGGCGTCTGTCGGCGAAAGAGCGAGGGGCTTTTCGCACAGTACGGCCACTCCGGCATTCAAGCATTCCAACGTTTGAGCCGCGTGCAGCGCGGCCGGAGTCGCGATAGCGATGAAGTCGAGGTGCTTCTCTTTGGAAAGGAGTTCCTGAAGAGAAGCATGGAGCCTGACGCCCGGGATTTGCGCGACGGCGGCTTCGCGGCGGTCGCGGCTGGTTTCAGCGATGGCGGCAACGCTCCAGCCGCGACGGCGGAAGCCCGGCAGATGGCCGGCTTCGGCGATCCTGCCGAAGCCCAGGATCGCGAGACTACGCCCCATGCTTCTTGGCGACGGCGCGGATCGCGGCCTCGAGGATGTCGGCGCCCCGCAGGGCCTCCTCCATCGTGATGTTGAGGGGCGGGTTGATGCGCACGCCCGGGTTGTAAGACATGGTCAAGAGGCCCCTGGAGAGAGCCTCGGAGAAGATCTCCCGGCAGATCGTTTTGGAGAGGGGCTCGCGGGTCGTTCGGTCGCCGACCAGCTCGACGCCGATCAGGAGCCCCCGGCCGCGGACATGCCCGATCCAGCGGCAGCGCGCGCTCATCGCCTGGAACCGCTCCAGCAAGGCCGCGCCGACCTTGGCCGAATTCTCGACGAGCTTCTCGTCGAGAAGGATCGAGAGGGTCGTGTCGCAGGCCGCCGCGGCCAAGGGGTTGCCGCCGTAACTGGAGGACGACCCGCTGGCGTTGGCCCAGGGCTTGGAAGCCGCGATTTCATCGGTCGTCAGCACGGCCGAGACCGGGAAGCCCCCGCCGATGCCCTTGCCCAGGGTCATGATGTCCGGGACCACCCCCTCGTGCTCGCTGCCGAAGAGTTTGCCGGTTCGCCCGAATCCCGTGATCATTTCGTCGGCGATGAGCAGACACCCGAGCTCCCGGGAAAGTTCCCGGAGCCCCGGAAGGAATCCCGGGGCGGGGATGACGTTTCCGGCGGTGCCCTGGATGGGCTCGACGATGAGGGCCGCCGGCGCCCCGGCGGTCGAGCGTTGGATGAGTTCTCTCAAGAATTCCAGGCAGTGGGCCGCGCAGTCGTGGGAGCCGCCGGCCCGCAGGGGGCAGCGGTAGGGATCGGGGTAGGGCGAGAGGTGCAGGCCCGGCATGAGCGGGCCGAGGCCATGCTTGAAGGAGTCGCCCAAGACCCCGAGGACCCCGCCGGTCTTTCCGTGAAAGCCTCCCCAGAAGCCGATGAGTTCGTACTTGCCCGTCCGGCTCTTGGCTAGGCGCACCGCGGCTTCGACCGCCTCGGCCCCGGAGGAGTAGAACTGGAGGCGCTTGAGGTCCCCCGGCGCCAAGCCCGCCAGGCGTCTGAGGAAATTGAGCCGGTGCTGGGTGGTGAAGCTCCCGACCGTGCCTCTGGAGAGCTGCTCGCCCATGGCCGCGACGTAGCGGGGATGGGCGTGTCCCACCGAGGCGACGCCGATGCCCGCGACAAAATCGAGATACTCCCGGCCGTCGATATCGCGGAGGGTGCGGCCCTTCGCGCGCTCGAGGGCGATATGGGAGAGCTGCGAAATGGTGTGAATCCCGGGCGCGATAAATTCGGATTCCTCGGCGATCAGGGCCCGGGACAGCGAGGCCGCGGCGGATTTGGGCGGCGCGGAGCGTTTCACCGAGGTTGGCCGCCCCCTCCGGGGACTGCCCCTTCCTGAAATTTTTGGAATGGGGCGACCCGCGAGGTCAAGTGCCAGGCGATCTGGCGCGAGGCCTCGTCGCGCACGCGCGCGAAGCTGGGCCAGGAATTGATGTCGATGAGGTGCAGGCTTCCCTCGGAGGAGATGATGGCGTCGCCGCCGAAGACCTCCAAATCCAAGAGGGCCGCCCCCGCCGCCGTCAGGGACGCCAAATCGTCGATGGCGAAGGAGATGCGCCGTGCCGTGGACGGATCGTGGTAGAACCAGGTGAACCACCGCCCGGGACCGACGCCGTAGAACTTGACGAGATCGCCGTCGATATGGCGCTGCACCAGCAGATGCGCGATCTCGCGGCGCTCGAAATCGCGGCGCGCGGCCTCTATGTCGGCCGGGGTGCGGCAATGCACCACATCGCGCGTCGTGGTGTTGTGCACGTCGCCGCGCTTTACCCAGGCCCCGTCCCGCAGGCCGAAGGCCGGTTCGGGGAGACCCCCGGAGCCTGTCACCGCGTGAAGCTCGGTCTCGGGGAAGCCCAGGCCGCGGCGGCCCGAAAAGCGCCGCAGCATCTCGGTGCGGTAGCACGCCAGGACCGAAGCCGGGCGGTTGATGATCAGGGGGCCGCCGCCCCCTCCGGGGACGGCGGCCCCCTGGCCGCCGAGCGATTTGAGCCGCATCAGCCGGGGGTAGGCTTCGCACATCGGCACGAGGAGGTCCCACGAATGCAGGTCGGAGCGGTCGGCTTCCTCGGGGGTCATGGCCTGGGCGTCGAACTTGAGGCTCGTCAACTGCTCGAGCACCGCCCGAAGGATCAGGGCGTCGTCGCTCTCCCGGCCCGGCGAATTCTGCGTTTCGCGGAATATGCCCAAACAGCTTTTCATGGCCGGACTCCTGCGGCGGCGGGTTTGGCGCGGGGGATGCGCGCCGCGCGCGCGAAGTCCTCCGCGGCGGGGAGATCCTCGGGGCGGTCCACGTCGAGAGTGGGGCCGAGTTCAAGGCCGAAAACGTCGCCCGCCTTTGCCGCGGCGGTCAGATACTCGCGCAGGCTCGCGTAGCCCCCGGCTTGAGGGAGGGTCCGGGCGCGCGCCCCGGTCATGTAGTAGAGCCCCGCGGTGGCGAGTTCCCGGCGGCGGGAGTCCGGCCCGAGGGCCGTGATGCGGCCGGCCGCGGAAAGATCGGCCCAGAGCGGCTTGTCGTCATCCAGGCTCCGGGTGAGCCCCAGGCCCAGGCCGGCGGCGAGGTCGGCCATCCGCGCGGCGAAGCGAGCCGTTTCCCCGCTCGGGATCAAAGCATCGGTCGTGGTCACGAGAAAGCTCCGATGGGACGAAAGCTCGGCGCAGACCAGGCGAAAACTGTCCCACGATGCGGGCGTGTCCTTGACCAGGAAATTCCATCGCACCTGGGGCAGCGCCAGCTTTAGTATTTCGCGCGCGGCGGTTCCGCGGCTGTTGAGGAGCATGGTGATCTCAGTGATTCCGGCGCGATGGAGGGCTCCGGCGACCCAGACGCATAAGGGGGACCCGGCGACGGGAAGGAGCGGCTTGGGGATTCCGGGGAAGGCCTTGTGGAAGCGCGAACCTTCTCCGGCGGCGAAGAGGCCCGCTATTTTCATGCAGCCGCGGCCGTCGCGCCCAGGGCGCGTTCAAGCTGCGTGAGGCCGGAAATCATCCGTCCGGCCGGGCAGCAGGGCGGCCCTCCGGGAGAGACGAGGATATGGGGCATGCCGAGCCCTTCGGCCCCGCGCATGTCTCTGGGGATCGAGTCGCCCACCATCACCGCGTTTGAAACGGGGCAGTCCAGGGCCCTCAACGCGTGCTGGAAAATGACGGGACTGGGTTTCTCGGCGCCCACGACCCCGGAGTCGGCCACCACGTGGAAGAGGTCGCGCAGCCCTTCGCGCGCGAGGATGCCGTCCAAATTTCCGTAGAAGTTGGAGACGATGCCCAGGCGATGGCGCGCCTTGAGACGTTCCAGGACCGGGCGATTTCTTTGGAACGTCGCGCGGCAGCCCGTGATGAAACGGTCCACCACCCGGTCGCCCACGCCGCGGGCGTCGGGGGCCAGGGCCTCCAGGAGGCTGGCGGCTTGGAGACGCATGGTCTCTTCAAGTCCCAGGCCCGGGAGGCGATGGCGTTTCGCCAAGCCGTCATCAGCGGCGTAAAAGGCCTGCTCGAAGGCCGGCCGGTCAAACTGGAGGCCCTCGTCGCGATAGAGCGGGAGAAAACGGTCCATCCAGGTGACCCCGTCGCCGTCGATAGTTCCGCCATAATCGAACAGGATTGCTTGCATTATTTGTATCCGCGCGGCGAGGCCTTAGACGCGGCCGCGAGGGAGTATTCTAGCAATTTGCGGGGGGCGGGGGTAGGGCGGGGGGCAATGGGCAATGCAATGGGAGGGGCCTTGCATCAGGGACGCCGGCTAATGGAGCGGGGCGCTCCTAACCGCACCGGTGCGGATAGGAGCGTGAAAATACCGCGGTTGCGAGCGCTTTTAGAATAAGACCATACGCA
>CAYJXJ010000221.1:0-6900 GCA_964374095.1 uncultured Elusimicrobia bacterium | reverse complement strand
TGGTTGTTGAAGACGACCTCGACGTCCAAGAGCAGTACCAATGGTTCTTCGACAGGATGCACAAGGGGAAGTTCCGGAATGGCTCTCCATATCCTCGGGCTGGGCTGGGCGCTGGCCAAGAACGAGCTGGACAACGAATTTCTTCACAAGGAAGTGGGCCTCGAGCGCGGCCCGGACTGGGTGGATTCGCGGATCGGCATCGACCGCCGCTTCTCCGTGCTCCCGCGCGATTACATCCGCCAGACCAAGAACGCCGATCCGGCCCGGGCGGTCGCGCTCGCTCGCCGCGGGCGCGACGCCGGTGGCCTTGGGAGCCGCGGCCGCGCGCATGGCTCTGGCCCGCGCCGAAGTCGGACCGGAGAAGATAGGCTGGGTGATCGCCAGCGACGACACCCCCTTTGACACCGTGCCCAGCACCGCGACCCGCCTCGCCAAGGAACTGGGCATCGGCTTGGGGCCCCACTGCGACGCGAATTCGGCGTGCTCAAGCTTCGCCCTGCACGCCCAACTCCTCTCCGACCTGAAGGAAGACCGGGTCCCGGAATTCGTCCTCTGCGTCCATACCGGCGCTTTTACCACCCGAACGCGCTACTCAGCGGCGAGCACAGACGGCTACATCCTGGGCGACGGCGCCGCCGCCGAGGGCCTCTACGCGGAGAACGTCTACACCGTGTCCCACCAGGCCAACCGGGTGATGCAGCACTCGATCGTGGGTCACTTGAATTTACCCCTCTCGCGGCACCTGAGCAACGTTCAGGAGCAGGGCAACATCGCCGCGGCCGGCTGTCCCTCCGTCTTGGCCCAGAAACTCGACACCCTGCGAAAGGGCGACCAGATCGTCTACGCGGTCTTGGGGGCGGGCTTGGCCTGGGGCGGCGGGTACATGGAAGTGCTTTAGGCCGGCGGCAAACCCGCTTCCCATCTAGCGCCGGTCTCAACGTCGAACAGGTGAAGGCGCTCCGGCCGCAGCGCGGCCCAAGCCTCGGAGCGGGAGCGGTCCCAAGCGCCTGAGACCAGGGCGCGAACCGGCACCCCGCTGTCGAAGGTGATCAAAGAGGACGCGCCGGTCGGCTCGACAAGGGAAACGGGGACCTTTCGAAGGCCTTTGCCAGGCGAGTCCGAGGCTGCGACATCCTCGGGCCGCACGCCGGCAAGGAGCTTGAGCCCCTGCCACTCCGGACGCGGCGAGAGCCAGCCGGCCTTGATCCCATCCTCGACCGGAAACAGGCACATGGCGGGAGAGCCGACGAAACCGGCGACGAAGACGTTGGCCGGACGGCGGTATATCTCCTCGGGCGCTCCGATCTGCTGAATCCGGCCCTTATCCAGGACCACGACGCGGTCGGACATGGTCATGGCCTCGACCTGGTCGTGGGTCACGTAGATCACGGTGCCCTTGACCCGCTTGAAGAGCAGCTTCATCTCCCCGCGGGTTTTCTCGCGCAAGACGGCATCCAGATTGCTGAGCGGCTCATCCAGCAGGAAGGCTTTGGGCTCGCGCACTAACGTACGGGCTAGGGCGACGCGCTGGCGCTGGCCGCCGCTCAAGGCCGCGGGCCTACGCCCGAGGAGATCGCTGATGCCCAACATGGATGCGGTCCGCGCCACCCGCCGGTCGATCTCCGAGGCGGCCACGCGGCGAAGGCGCAAGGCGGCCGTGATGTTGTCCCTGACGTTCATGTGGGGATAAAGCGCATAGCTCTGGAACACCATCGCCAGGTCGCGGTCCCCCGGCGATAGCCGCGTGGCGTCGGCCCCGCCGATCACGACCGACCCGGAGTCCGCGGTCTCGATGCCGGCCACGATCCGGAGCAAGGTGGACTTGCCGCAGCCCGAGCCCCCGAGCAAGGTTAGGAATTCGCCTTCGGCCACCTCGAAGGAGACGTCATCGAGCACGGGTTTGCCCTCCTGGAAACTCTTGCGGATGCCGCGCACCGCAACCGAAGCCATCAGCCCTTCACCGCCCCGGCGGTGAGCCCTTCGACGATCCGGCGCTGGAAGGCGAGCACGAGCGCCACCACCGGCAGGGTCGTCAGCACCACCGCGGCCGAAATCTGATCCCAGGGCACTTCGTAGACCGTCACCCCGGAGAGCATGCCGATTCCCACGGGAACGGTCCGGGCTGAATCCCGAGTCATGAAGGTGAGCGCCAGAAGGAACTCATTCCAACAGCCGATAAACACGAGTATCCCAGTCGTCGCCACGGCGGGCGCCGAGAGCGGCAGAACGACCCGCCAGAGGATTTGAAATCGCGAGAAACCGTCCACCAGGGCGGCCTCCTCGAGTTCTTTAGGCAAGTCCCGAAAAAAAGTCGTCAGCACCCAGACCGCCAACGGGAGGTTGAGGGCGGCATAGGGAATGATCAGGGCCCAAGGCTGGTTCAAGCCCCCCGCGGCCTGCAGCATCCGGTAGAGCGGGATCACCAGCATGGTCCCGGGGAACAAGGACACCGCCATCAAGGACCTCAGACCCCATTTTCCTCCGGGAAGAGGCAGCCGCGCGAAGGCATAGGCGGCCAGCGCTCCGAGGACGGTGCACAACACCGTCGCCCCGGAAGCGATGACAAGGCTGTTGAGGATGTAGGTCCCGAAGGGCCGAGTCCGAAAAACCTTGAAATAGCTCGCGAGGCTCGGGGCCGAAGGCCAGTAGACCGGGGGAGAGGCGATGACTTCATGCGGCGGCTTGATCGAGGTGAGTATCTGCCACAGGAAGGGCGCGAGGCTCCACGCCGCGGCGGCCAGTATGGCCGCCGCCAGCCCAAGGTGAGCGCCGCGAAGTCCCTTCACGTCCCCGCCCGTGCCGCGCGAGACGCAGTCCATGCCAGCATTCCCCCCATGGCCGCCACGCACGCGGCCATGACCAGCGTGAGCGTAAATCCGTATCCAAGATCCAAGTAGCGGAACACCGTGTCGTAGACGTAGAGAGCGATGGTCTGAGTCCGTCCTCCCGGCCCTCCCCCGGTCAACACCCAGATCAGGTCGAAAACCCCGAAGGCTTGGATCGAGCGCAGGATGACGGCCAACGCCAGGGTCGGAGCGAGCAGGGGAAGCGTGATCATGCGAAAGCGCCGCCACGGCCCCGCCCCATCAAGCGCCGCCGCCTCGTAGAGCTCAACCGGTATGGTCGCCAGCCCGCTCATGGCGAGTATGGCCATGAAGGGCGCGGTCTTCCATACGTCGGCCAGGACGCAGGCGGCCATGGCCAGGCCGGGCTTGGCCAGCCAGGCGATCTTGGGGTCGGAGACAAGTCCGGCCTTGAAGAGTACGTCGCCAAGGACCCCGTAGTCGGCGTTATAGATCCAGCGCCAGGCCATGGCCATGATGGCCGTGGGCAAGGCCCAGGGAACGAGGACCGCGGCGCGCAGAAAGCCGCGGCCGGGAAATCGTCGCATGAGGAGCAGGGCCAGGCCCAAGCCCACGGCCAACTCCAAAGCGACGGAAACCACGGTGAATAGGGCCGTTGTCCTCAGCGACCCCCACAAGCGGGCGTCCGAGAATATCCTCCCGTGCCCGCGGCTGAACACCACGCTCTGTCCGATCGGAACGACGTTGACCAGGGCGACGAGCGCCAAGGCCGGGGCGGCGTAGAGCCAGTTGAAAGCCCCCCGGGACTTCATTGGCCCAGAGCGGCGCGGATCTCCTTGGCGGCCGCCTCGAGGGCCTGCTTGGGGCTCTCTTGCTTGGAGAGGGCCGCGCTCACGTGCATCTGAAGCGCGTCCGACATGCGCGCCCACATCGGATGCGGGGGCCGGGGCTTGGCGGTCTGGAGCACGAGATAAAGGTCCTTGAGGTGCGGGCTGTGGGCGAGTAGTTGGGGGTCGTCGAAGAGAGACTTGCGGGTCGGAAGGATCCCCCCCTTGAAGTAGGCGAGCTTC
Source organism: uncultured Elusimicrobia bacterium (assembly GCA_964374095.1). Taxonomy (GTDB): domain Bacteria; phylum Elusimicrobiota; class Elusimicrobia; order UBA1565; family UBA9628; genus CAYJXJ01. The sequence continues at coordinate 3,026 of CAYJXJ010000221.1, read as the reverse complement.
TGGCTCTCCCGGCCCGCGGCGTACTGCAGGAACTTCCAGGCGGCTTGCGAGTTCTTGGAGAAGGCGGATATGCCGAAGCCCCAGCCGCCCAGCGTGGCGGCGTGGGCGCCGCCGCGGCCGTGGACCATGGGAATCATGCCGACCTTGCCGCGGACCGGGGACTTCTCGTCCTGGAGGAGGTTCCAGGCGTAGGGCCAGTTGCGCATGAACACGGCCTTGCCTTCCTGGAAGGCGTGGCGCGCTTCCTCTTCCTGGTAGGTGAGGACGGACTCCGGGGCGAACTTGTCGGCGTGGATCGAGTTGACGAGCATCGTCAGCGCCTCGATCGCCTGCGGCGAATCGATCTGGACCTTGCCGGCGGAATCCAGCAGAGTCCCCCCGTTGCCCCAGACCAGTTCGAGGAAGACGCAGACCAGGCCCTCGTACTGCTTGCCCTGGAAGACGAATCCCCACAGGTGGGGCGGCGACTGGAGCTTGCGGGCCGCGTCGGCGAAATTGTCCCAAGCCCGCGGAGGCTCGATGCCCTTGGCCGCGAGCAGGTCCTTGCGGTAGTACAGCACCCCCCCGTCGGACTGGATCGGCACCCGGTAAAGCTTGCCTTCGTAGCGCGAACCTTCCATGTCCCCGGGCAGGAAATCGAGCCGGTCCATCTCGAGGAAGAGATCGTCGAGAGGCCTCAGCCAGCCCTGCGCCGCGAACTTGGGCATCCAGGCCACGTCCATGTAGACGAGGTCGTAGGTCGCCTCCTTGGCCATGAAGGAGGTGGCGTACATGTCCTCCCGGGTGTTGGTCGCGGCCGGACCTTCGACCATCTCGACCTTGATGTCGGGGTTGGCGGCCTCGAAGTTCTTGATGATCTCTTTCGAAAAGCCCCCGACATCGGGGCCGGCGAGATAGCGCACGACCGTCTTTCCGGGCGCCGGCGCCGACGCGCCGCCCGGCGCCTCCTCCTTCTTGCCGCACGACGCGAGGAGGCCCACCGCTAAGACCACCGGGGCCCGGAGCCGGCGCACCTTGCGCGGCAGGGCATGGTGCCTGACGCGACTGGGAGAGGCTTGAGCGTCAGGCATGGCGAATTGTATCAAACGGGCCTCAAAATCGGGTGAGCTCGAGCCCCGGATCCGAACCGATCAAGACCGGGCTCTGATCGCGATTCTGGCGGCGGGCCGCATCCTCAACCGCGGGGCCGAGGTACTTGTGGAGGCCGGCCGCGGTCACGGCCCCCGTCGCCTCACGGGCGCCTCCGCTGAGCCCTTTCAAGAAATGGTACGTGAAAGTGCCATGGCCCTGGTGGTCGAGGACCGTGGTGATCTGCTGGCCGGAAGTCGCCGCGAAGACCGTAAGCCTCCCCTTGGGCACCGCGCCCACGTTGACCTCGGTCACGAGCGGCCGCGCGCCCCTGGCCAGAACCGACCGTCCCCCCGCGCCGGAAAAGCAGGCGTCGAGCACGGCGATCACGGCGCCGGCCTTGAGGCCGCCCAACTGAGCGTAAAGTCTATTCAGCGGATAGCCGGTGTTTTCCAGGAAAGCCGGATCCCCGTCCCAGGGGATCAAATAGGCCTCTCCGGTCTTCACCTCCGGAGCCCCGTGCCCGGAAAAGTAGAAGAACACGCGCGAGCGTTCATTGATATTGCGCGGAAGCCAGGTTTCGACGAATTTCTCGATGCCCTTATACCCCGCCTTCTCCCCCGCGAGGAAGACCACGTTTCGGCTCGGCAATCCCATCGCGAGGAGGTGGTCCCTGACGGCCTCAGCGTCCCGTTGGGCGTAGGGGGCCGGAGGCAAATCGGAATAATCCTGAATTCCGACGACAAGCGCGTAGTCGTCGGGACGCTGAGCGTGCCGGTAGGCAGGGGCGTCGACGTCGGAAACGGGCCCGGCCTGGGCCGCGGGCTTTTTTTGGGCCTGGGTCGCTCCGGCCACCGCGGCTTGCACGAGTTCCGAGAGTTCCGACTTCGAGAGCGAGCCCTGGCCGCCCGCCGAGAGCCCAACCGATTCCCGTTGGGCATGGTCCTTGATCCGGCTTATGGCCGACCTCAATTGACTGAGGCCGCCGGCGCAGGAAGGGCAGCGGCCCGTCGCGGCGCGAGACTCGTTTTCCGCGACATAGTATTCCAGCTTGGCGACGGCAAGGTCGGCATCCGCCCCCTTCGAAATAAAGAACTTCACGCACTTTACGTCCCCCTTCATTGCGGCGATCGCCAAGGTGGGAATTCTCCCCGGCGGCGCTAAGTTGAGGTCCGCCCCGCGCGCGACGAGCAATTCCAATACCGGCACATGGCATGAGCCCCCCGCCGCAAAGACGGCGGGGATCCCGTTGGGTTTGGCGAGATAGTTCGGGTCCGCGCCATTATCCAGAAGCTCGCGGACAACGTCAACGTGTCCGCCATCGGCCGCGGCGGCAAGAGCCGTATAATCCTTAGTCATCTGGGTAGCGGCATTCGGCTTCACGCCTTGCTTGAGCAGGATTTGCACGAGCTCGAGGCGGTTATCCCTGGCCGCGATATACAGGGCATTCGGGAGAAGCGCCGGGTCGGTGGACGCAATCCGCGCCTTCGCATCGGCAAGCCGCCCCTCTCCGATGTCCTGGGCCAGCGGAGACGAATACTTGGATACAGTCTTGCATCCCCCCGCCAAACTAACGAGACAGATAGCGAACACGCGCAGCCTCTTATAAGGGAGCATGGTAGATTCTAGCGAATCTACCGGGGGGTGCACCCAATATAAGTAGGCGATTTGTCGCGCGACGACGATCTGGGCCCGTGCGCTAGTGCGTCCGGACGCACCAGTACACGCGGCGATGAATTCGCCACGGGTTTTGCTAAACCGAGCGTCCGCCGAGTATCTCCTCCCGCGCCCGCTGTCTGGCGCGTGGAGAACGGCAGGTATTCGGTACATGGCCCGGGGACCCAAGCCTCAAACCCGCCGTCCGGCTCGCCAGCGAAGAACCGGCGCAGCTGCGCCGCATGGGGCGGCTTCGCAAGGCGGCGCATTGGGAGGTCCTGCGCGCCAAGATCCTCCTGCTC
>CAYJXJ010000220.1:0-6904 GCA_964374095.1 uncultured Elusimicrobia bacterium | reverse complement strand
CCTGCTCGACGTGGGGAACGTCCAACTCCCGATGAAGCCCGAAGGGAGACCTGGGTGGATACAAGAGAACCATGAATCAGTTCCTCTACCAGTACCGAAACGCCCGCCGGGCCGGGAAGCGCGGCGGGGGATTCATGCTGGCATTGCGGTGGGCGACCCTTGCCGCGCTGATCCCCTTCTTGATGTGGTCGCTCGCCTTCCCGCAATCCCCCTATCCCGTGGTCAGTTGGCTCGGCAGAAACCTCTATTCCACGCTCGGCATCTCCACATGGCTGGTTCCGGTCTTCCTCGCCTACGGCCTCCTTTGGACGCTTCGGCGTGGAAGCACGGCGGGCGGAGTCACGCTGACCGCCGGTTGCATCATCGTGACGGCTTCAGCAGCTTCGTTGGAGCATCTCGGCGGGATGTGGATGGGCGCTTCCGCCACGGGAGGGGCCGTCGGTCGAGTTCTCGGAGGCGGCGCGCTGAGACTCTTTGGCCCATTCGGCGCGGCCCTCGGTTGCCTGAGCGTCGGCCTGGGCGCGCTCCAGGGCCTGGTCGGGGTGCGCTGGACCCGCGGCGCGGCCGCCCTGGCGCGCATGATCGGCGACGACTATCGCGATTGGATCTGGGCCCGCGGGTAACTCGAAGGCAAGTTGGCATCGGCGCCGATGGCCCCGGTCCCCTCCGGGGACGGCGGCCCCTTGGCCGCCGAGCCGCCGGAGCCTCGGCAACGACCGGCGCCCAAACCTGGATCCCGGAAATCCTCCCGGCTCCCGGATATTTCACTGCTCGATCCCCCGGAGGCCGGCGCCGACCGCGGACGCCCCTCCGACGCCGAGGTCTCAGCGGCTTCGGCGGCGCTGGAGCGCACCCTGCAGAATTTCAACATCGAGACCAAAGTCACGGGGGTCTCGCCCGGCCCGGTGATCACGCGCTACGAACTGACTCCGGCCCCCGGGGTCAAAGTCAGCTCCATCGTCTCGCTTCAGAAAGACATCGCCCTCGCGATGGAGGCCCTCGCCATCCGCATCGTCGCCCCGATCCCCGGGAAAGCGGCCGTCGGCATCGAACTCCCCAACGCTCGCCCCGCCCGGGTCTGCCTGCGGGAAATCCTCGAAAGCCGCGCCATCCCTCCCGACGCCCCCGCCCTGACCTTCGGCGTGGGGCTTTCGGCCGACGGGGACCCGGTCGCCGCGAACCTGCAATCCATGCCGCACCTGCTGGTGGCGGGCGTGACGGGCAGCGGCAAGTCCGTCCTGCTTCATTCCCTGATCCTCTCCATCTTGTTCCGCGCCAGGTCCGATGAAGTCAAATTCCTTTTGATCGACCCCAAGCGGCTCGAGCTCACCGGCTACGACGGCATCCCGCACCTTTTCGATCCCACGGTGCCCGCCGAGAGGGTGTCGGTCCTGACCAGCCCCAAGGAGGCCGCCCGGGCGCTGGGCGCGATGGTCAAACTGATGGAACGCCGCTACGAGAGTTTCCAAGCCGCGGGGGTGCGCCACATCGACGGCTACAACGAGTGGGCGGCCCGCGAGGGGCGCCCACGGGAATTTTTCGCCGTCATCGTCATCGACGAACTCGCCGACCTCATCCTGGCGGCCCAGGACCAGGTCGAGGATTCCATCCAACGCCTGGCCCAGATGGCCCGGGCGGTCGGCATCCATCTCGTCCTGGCCACCCAACAGCCGACCGTCGACGTCATCACCGGGGTCATCAAGGCCAACCTCCCGGCGCGCATCGCCCTGCAGGTGACCTCCGGGATAAACTCCCGCGTCGTCCTGGACGAGACCGGGGCCGAGTCTCTCTTGGGCCGGGGCGACCTCCTCTACCTCGCGGCGGGCGCGCCCAAACCCGCGCGCTGCCAGGGAGCCTATGTCAGCGAGGAGGAGATCCGCCGCGTCGTGGATCATCTGCGCGCCTCCGGAAAGGCCGAGTACCCGCTCCTGGATACCATGCCCCAGGCCGCGGAGACCGACCTCGCCTCCTCCGGCGTCGAGCCGGCCGAATTTCGCGAGGCCTGCAAGCTCATCCTCGCCCGGCGGCGCGTCTCTCAGGACCTGCTCAAGTCGCAGTTCGGCTCGTCGGCGCGCGCCACCAACATCTTGAGCCTGCTCGAAGTGAAGGGCTACATCCACAAGCCCGAGGGCTCCAACCGCTGGGAGATCAACTACGATCTGATCGAATCGTACCTGCGAAACGCCCCGGGTGAGGCCCCCCGGTCATGAGGGGACCGGCCTTGGCCGGCGCGGCGGCCTGCCTGCTCGCGGCTCCCGGGGCGGCCGCCGGTCCCGCCGCCGCCCCGCCGAAGAAACCGCGCCCCGCCGCGAAGACCTCGATCAGCACGGCCGCGGCGACAGGATTGCCTCTCCTGTCCCCCCCGACCTTCCCCATCACCGCCGAGGCGGTCTTGGGCCGCCTGCAGGAGCTCGACGCCAAACTCAAGGGCCTTTCGGCGACCTTCCGCCAATCCGTGCGCCTGGAGGAAGCCGGGACGGTGAACTCGGTCGAAGGGACCCTTGACTTCAGCAAACCCTCCCGACTGCGCGTCGAGCACCGCCTGCCCGAGCCCCAGACCGTGGTGACCGACGGCAAGGCCCTATGGGTTTGGCGTAGCGCCACCCGCCAGGCCATCCAGTCGAGCCTCCAACAGTGGCTCAAGTCGGAACCCTGGCTGGAGGGGCTCATGCATTTCGGCGGCTACGGCCGCCTGTCCGAACGCTACGCCATCACCGTTTCCACCATCTCGGCCCCCGGAGACGACGGGCACCGCCGCGTCGAGCTCGAGTTGAAGCCGCGCGCCCGGGGCTCCGACTTCACCCTCACGCTGGCCCTTTCGACCCGCGACTATTTTCCGTCCGAAGCCCGGCTGCGGGCCGGCGAGATGGTCGTGCACTCTCGTTTCGAGGGGGTGCGCTTCAACCCGGTCCTGGCCGATTCGCTTTTTCAGTTCACGCCGCCGCCGGACGCCGATGTGTTTCGAAACTTCGGACCCCCGTCGACCCCCTAACTGATGACCCTACAACCAGATCCCGGCCGAGAGCCGCTCCGCCAGATTCCGGTCCGCCCCGTTCCGCCCATGGAGGGGGAGGTCGGCTCCCTGCTGCGGGCCGCCCGGCTCAAAAAGGGCGCTGTCGTCGACGTCGTCGTCCAACACACCCGGATTCCCAGGAAATTCATCGAGGCTCTGGAGGCCAATCGCTTCGAGGACTTCCCGGCCATGGTCTACCTCCAGTCCTATCTGAAGGAGTACAGCGACTACCTCGAGATGGACTTCGAGGGCCTCTGGAAGCGCATCTCCCCCGCGGCTCTGGAGCCAGGGTCCGCGAAGGGGGGCATCCCATCTAGTGGAAGCCCAGGTTCTCCTTTGCCGGGGGGGACGGCGCCAGCTTCCGCGCGCGACGGCCCCGATGCCGCGGGCAGCGTGGGCTGGTTCGTGCTGGCCTTTTTGCTCGCCGCGGCCGGGGGGGGGATCTGGCTCGCCTCCCGGCGGGGCGCCCCGGCGCCGGTCCCCGGATCGGAGAGTTCTTCGGTGCCGCCCGCGTTGGCCCCGATTTATGGGTCCACCGAGACGGTCGTCGGGGTGCAATTCGGGAAGGCGGCCTACCTCCGCCTCTCCGTCGACGGCGAAGTGCGCTTCGAGGGGATCGCGCCCCAGGGGACGCGGCAGGAATGGCGCGCCCGCCGGAGCGTCATCTTGAGAACACCCAATCCTCAAGACATCTCGCTGACGCTCGGGGGAGGGGCGACGGATTTCCCAATGGCGGGCCCGGCCGGGGATTATGCGTTCGAATTCCGCTAGGTCGCCGGGAGTCGGGTGACCCTCCCGAACAAACTCACCCTTCTCCGCATGGCCTTGGGCCTGGCGGTGTTCGGGACCCTCATGGCCGACGACGAGGACCTGCACATCGCGGCCTTCGCCCTCTTCATGGCCGCCCTCGTGACGGATTGGGTCGACGGGTATCTCGCGCGCCAGACCCACTCGATCAGCGCCTTCGGGAAGGTCGCCGATCCGATCGCCGACAAGATCCTCGTCATCGGGGCTCTGATCGCCCTGCTCAAGACCCGGGAGCTGGAAATCCCGCTCTGGGGAGTCTTTTTGATCATCGCCCGGGAGATCATCGTCGGAGGGGTTCGCGTGCTCGCCGGCGCCCAAGGCAAGATCCTCGCCGCCGACCGCTGGGGCAAATGGAAAATGGGGATCCAAAGCGGGGCCATCGCCCTCATGCTCCTCATTCTCGCCTATTCCGACCGCTGGGCGACGCCCGACTGGGTCCTGCGCCTGCCCTACCATCTCACGGTGCTCTGCGTGCTGGCGACATGGTCGAGCGCCTTCTCTTATCTGCGCCAGTCTCGTTCCATTCTGGAAAAGTCGTGGAGTTAGCGGCCCTAGCCACCTGCGTTGCGACCGGAGGCTATTTGAGCTATATTCCGGTCAAGCTTCTCGGCCTGCGCAAATGGTCGGGCGCGGGACTGGTCGGAACGCTTGAGGGCCTTGTCTTGCTCCCCTTGGTCCCCCAGGCCCGCATCCATCAGGCCGCCTTTTTGGCGGCGGCCTGCGTCGCCGCGGCAAAGATCTGCGCGGCGGCCGAGAGACATTCGGGGGTCCACGACGACCCCAGGATCGTTCTCGATGAGATCGTCGGCTATTGGGTCGCGGTCGCATTTCTGCCGAGGACCTGGGCGGTCCTCGCCTTGGGTTTTGTCCTCTTCCGGGTCTTGGACGCCGTCAAGCTTCCGCCCTACCGCTGGCTCGACCGTCTCCCGGGAGGCTGGGGCATCGTGGCCGACGACGTCGGGGCGGCGGTGATCGCCAACATGGCGGTCCGCTGGGCCCTGCCGAGATGGCCCGCTTTGGGATTATGAGACCCTCATCTCCAGGCAACTCGGTCCTGGACCGAGTTCACCATGCCTGGCACAAACTCGGCATACCGACAACCCTGGCCGTCCTGATGTCCGTGGCGGCCGTAGCCCGGGCCCAAACGCCGTCGCTTTCCACGTCCTCCCCCGCGGGCATGGGAACACCCGTGGACGCGGGCAAGGGGCCCTGGGTGCTCGGGGAAGTCCTGCTCTTCTCGGGGCCGGCACTCCAGGCCGATCCGGCCCTGCGCGACCGGCTGCGCGCCAAGCGCGGCATCCTCTACACCAGCGCCGATCTGCGCTCCGACCTCGAGGCTCTCAAGGGGGTCGGGCGCTTCGAGTCGATAGACGCCCAGCTTTACGAACTCCCCGGAACGCCCGTCCCGGTGGAATTCCAATCGATCTCCATATCCACCTCGCAGGTACGCGCGGTGTTCAAGGTCGCCGAGAAGGCGGCGCCCGCCCCTCCCTCCGCGGCGCCCAAGGCCGCGGTCCCACCGGCGGCCATCTCCGGAGTGATCTTCACCCCGACCGCCTACCGGGGCGCGGGCCGCTACGCCACCCCGGGGTTGGGCCTGGATTTTCAAGCGGCCTATTTCATCGGCCGTCTCTACGGGAAAAACAATTTCCCGAACTCGGTTCGAAAAACCAGCTACGTCGACCGCCTCGGAGTCTGGTCCCTGACCGCCGACGGCAAGATGCAAATCCAATCCGAATCCAAATGGCGCCCGGCCATGGCGGTCGGGGCGCAGGGCGGGCTTCTCTTCCGCGACTCTCCCCAACCCACGATTACAACGCCCAGCGTCGCCGTCAAGGTCGACCAGAAGGCGACGCGCCTGCTCTCAGACGCCTACGTGGTCGCCAGCAAGAACATCTATGGGATCCGCACCAGCGCCGGCTACATGATGGGCAGCTTCGGCGACATCGTGGGGCACCTGTCGGAGTACCTCTCGCCCCAGTCCCTCGAGTTCTACGCCAACCGCAAAGGGGGTCGGTCCTTCAGCCGCGCCATGCCCTTCGCGAGCCTGATCTACCTGCACAAGCCCGAATATCCGCTCGCGGTCGAATACATCCAGTTCAACGGCGCGGCCTTGAACCCCTGGCTGCTCAACTTCAAGCTCGGCTACTTCTTCAAGCTCAACTTCGACGTCGCCATCCTCAAGTTCCAGAACGGCTACGACGTCCTCGGCACTTTCCAGTTCCGCTACAACCACTTCCCGAAGAGATAGTAACGCGTCAGGCCCCTCGTGCGGGGGCCGCGACCCGGTCCAGGGCGTCCATGACCCGGCCCGTCACCTCCGAGACGCTCCCCGTCCCGTCGATGCGCCGCAGCATCCCCAGCTTCTCGTAGAAGGGGAGAAGCTCCGCCGTCATCGTGTCGTAGGTGTCAAGCCTATGGCGCACGACGTCTTCCTTGTCGTCGCCCCGATGCTCGAGCTCGGCGCCCGGAGGCGGGGGATTGAACTTCAAGTGATAGATTTTCCCGGAGCGGACGTCCCGGCGCCGCAAGACGGCGCGTTCGACCAGCAGTTCCTTGGGGACCTCCAGGGCCAGGGCGGCGGTCAGGCTCTGGCCGCGCCGGGCGAGCATGGCATTGAGGGATTCGGCCTGCGGCGCGGTGCGCGGAAAACCGTCGAGGAGGAAGCCCCCCGCGGCGTCGTTGCCGCCGGTACGCTCCGAAATCAGGGCGATGACGAAGGCATCGGGGACGAGCCCCCCGGAGGCCATGATCTGCGCCACCTCCGGCGGCAGGGTGCCGCCGGCCTTGCGCTCGCGCAGCATCTCTCCCGTCGATATTTGGGGGACGGAGTATTTCCGGCAGACAAGCTCCGCCTGCGTCCCCTTCCCGGAGGCCGGCGGCCCCAGGAACACCAATCTCAAGCCCGCCGCTGTCTCTCGCATACACGCCTCCTCATATTCAATATATGGGGGCCCACTCCGCGGGGGCGACCCAGCGGGGTATGATAGCAAGCATTGCGTCGCCCGCGTCAATGCTGTCAGGCTCCAAGTTCCCGGACTTTTCAGGCCGCCAGGGTGTATGGCTGCCTCCACCGGTGGAGGG
>CAYJXJ010000219.1:4988-6948 GCA_964374095.1 uncultured Elusimicrobia bacterium | reverse complement strand
ATACACACTCTTTCCCTACACGAGCTCTTCCGATCTGCTGGTGGCAGAATCCGCGGCTCCCGCAAAACACCACCCAGTAGCCGTGGAATCCGATTCTCGCCTCACCATCGACTTCTCCAAGCACTCCCACCTCGGCTGGACGCACTACCGCATTCTGCTCGGCACGAAAGCAGGAATGAAACGCCGGTTCTACTTTGAGCAAGGGGCATCGCGGCGATGGTCGAAGCGCGAACTCCAGCGCCAGATTGACCGCGCCTTGTACGAGCGCGTGGCCTTGTCCGGCGATACCCGCGCCCTTATCCGGCTGGAGAAAGAGCGCGGCCCGGTCGAAACCGTCCACTATGAGGACGCATTCAAAGACCCGTACCTCCTTGATTTCCTCGGTCTCAAAGGCGCTTACTCTGAGAAAGACCTCGAATCCGCCATCCTCGCCAACCTCCAGCAGTTCCTCTCCGAACTCGGCAGCGATTTTTGTTTCATCCGCCGCCAGTTTCCTATGAGGATTGACGATGAGGACTACTTCCTCGACCTGCTCTTTTATCATCGCCGTCTACGCTGCCTCGTCGCGGCGGAGCTCAAAATCGGCGCGTTCACCGCCGCCGATAAAGGCCAGATGGACTTGTATCTCTCATGGCTCAAGCGCCACGAGTGGCGCGACGCCGAAAACGAGCCGGTAGGCCTCATCCTCTGCACGTCCAAGAAACACCAGCACGTCGAACTCCTGCTCGCCCACGGCCCGCACAAGATGAAGGTGTCCGAATACCTCACCAAACTGCCATCCAAGCGCCTGCTGGCGGAACGCCTGAAAGTCTATAGCCGCCTGCTGGCCGATGAAGACCGAGCATCTTGATGTCCACATCCACCCTTTCTAGGCGCTATGGTTGGGGCCATCCCGGTTGCCTCTGAAATGGACCCCGAGACGATGAGGCTGTGCCGTGAGTTCCGCGATGACGCTCCCCCGAACGTCGTCGTTTCTGAGCCCTATCTCCCATACATTCCCTCGCGCTGGAACGGGACCCTCGTGCTCTGCGAAGCTCAGAATCTGGTCGGCGCACACGACTATCGAGCGCGGCTGCTAGACATGGCGTCAGATGTAAGAATGCACCGCCTCGATCAGATGGCCACTATCGGTGGGATCAAGCCGTGGGACGATGGGACACTGAAACTCGCTTTATCGGCGGCGCTCCCACGTCAAGAACTGTCCGAATACGCGTTATCCAACGCGGTTCCATGGTCTTTGCAGGGTGAAGCGAATTTGACTCCGGACGATGCGATGCAGGCCAAGGCAGCGACCTTTTGGAAACGACTGTTTGCCATGTGGAGCCCGGGACCAAGGACCATTATCACTCTTGGCAATGTGGCGTTCGATGTCATGATCGATGCAGGTGTCGAGCAGAAGCGTTGCCAACGACTGCGTCTGCCTTCTCCAACGGCAATCAACCGCGTATGTGGGATGTTCCGCGTCGAGGATCTCCTCAACCGCTTTCCCGAGGTGTCGCGCGCGGCAATCGTCCTGGGAATGAAACCGACGGCCTCGCAGGTATTCTTCGCTTGTCACGCCGTTAGTTTGCTGGCAGGTTAGGCTTGGACGCCAAGAGAGGAAACCCGAGATCCCGATGGAAGTCCCGACAAAGTGTCGGGATTCGTGTGGTTTGGTGTCTTGGACAAGAATACCCAATCAAGAATTCCGCCATTTTGGTGGTGTCCATCAGATAGCAGTTCCATTGAAGAGCTATTCTCCTTTGTCGGCCGAGTTCTGGATTAACTGCCTCCAAAAAGGGGAGAAGCCTGTATTCCGCCCATGGGACCAGGGCCCGCCGCACGCTAGAACGGTGCAGGCGGTAATAGCCTCTTCCCAGAAGATGTATGCGTCACTCCAGGGAATCATACTCCGAAACGTCAGCATCCCCTACAACGCGACCGACGTGCGCCGACTCCTGGAAAGCGGCGATAGGCACAA
>CAYJXJ010000219.1:0-4978 GCA_964374095.1 uncultured Elusimicrobia bacterium | reverse complement strand
CACAAGACCGCCAAGCTCTACGAGGCTGCTCTCCAAGATTACTTTATCGCTCTGTGGAGGCTTTGTGTTGGAGATCCCTTTGAGCAACCATACGATGAGGATCGCCTGAGCCTTCTCGATGAGACTCTCGCGAGTTGGGAAAAGTGCGCCTCCTGGATCGACCAAGACAAGGTCACGAAGGGGCCACTATCCTCTCTCTGGGTCGCGGCGGCCCGGCTCTGGATCCGTCGCTACCCTTTAGCGAGCTCGCTACGAGTTGCGGAAGTCGTGAGTCCCCTCGCCTATGCGCTGCGGCGCAGGGGGAAGAGGACAGCGGCCCTGGGCTGCATCGCGTGGGCCCTCGAAACTGCGCACTCGGAGGTTCCACTCTCGGAGAAGGGGCGATGCAACCTTCTCGAATTGCAGGACCTGATATTGAGCGAACGGCATTCCCAAGCATGGAATTTGAGGAACATGATAACCCACTGGAAGCCCCTGGGACATTCAGGATTCAAGCTAATGGCACTTGGCCGGCTCGCAGAATATTTTGTCAAGCTGGGTTGGCCTTCCCTGGCGAAAAAGGTTGCCGCAAGGGCCATGCGCATATCGGCACAATATCCCGGCTCGTTCCAAAGGTCCAAGAGGATGATCGGGGGGCTTGAGCGGCTGCTTAACGAACCGAGCCGCCGAAGTCTGCAAAGTCTAGATCGACAAGGACCGCTCCAGGAAATCATGGAGGAGGCACTTGAGGCGCTCCTGCGCGGCCGGGCCAACGCCGGGCTGGTGCTCTTGGTCATGGTTGTAGAGGCCATCACGTTGGAGCTTTGGGTGAAGCACAAGGAGATCATTCTCAAAAATAAGGATACATTTGAGCACCTCCAGGCCCACCTGGAGAAGGACAAGAAGCCTGAGGATTACTTCCCAGGCCCAGAGGGATGGGCCACATGGGAAATCAGCCCGACGCTTTCCATCAAGAATTATATTCTTGGGAAAATCAAAGCCTATGGAAGCGAATCGGCAGCCACCACCCATTGGATCGAACAGTTGAGACAGACTCGAAATAAACTCGCACACGGGCACCTCGCGACAGAGGTGGTTGAGCACACGACTTACCGGCTGCACAATGTCTTTGACTGGTATGAGAAGACGGTAGTGCTCCGAATTCTCTCGGATCGGGAGCGTACGCATACTCGGGATTCCAGATAGAAATCCCCGGCTCATGACCCCAAGATGCTGGGCAAGCCGTTTTCGGGGGAACTTTCTGCGTTCTCAATCGTTATAATAGTGGGCCAGGTGAAGCGAAGAAAGGCCCGGCGATAGAAAGGTCGTTCGAGAAATGTTAACCTATACAAATCTAAAATGAAGATCACGAAGTCGGGGGATTCGATCAAGTTCCGGTTCCGGATCGACGGCGAAGAGATCCGGCGCATCGTCTCGATGCAGGAACTGGTCGATTTCTTGGTGGGCAAGGACCGTCAGGAATCCAATCTTCCCGATGACAGGTTCCCGGTCAAATTTGCGGCCTTTGTCTCCGAGAAATACCTTCCCCGTTGCGCCAAGCCCAATCTGAAACATAACAGCTACGAGAGGGAACTGGACTCCGCGACGGCTTTGACCCGGATTTTTGGGGAACTCTATCTCCATAAGATCGACCTCGAATCGTGGGAGGCTTACAAAACCGGGCGGCTGAACGGGACCCTGAGCTTTTCCCGCAAGAAATGCGCCAACTCCACGGTGGACAAGGAATTCGACTGCCTGCGCCGGACGCTGAATTACTCCGTCCAACTGGGCCTCGTCAAGCGCAATCCCCTGCTGGGCGTCAAGGGACTCAAAAACGAGAACAGGCGGGAAACATGGCTTAAAAAACAGGAGATCGAGCGCCTTCTCGGTTGCTGCCCTAAATGGCTTGCGGACCTGATGGAATTCCGCATCCTCACCGGGGCAAGGCCCAGCGAGGCCGTCCTGTTCGGAAAAGACAATCTGGACTGGTCTCGCGGCGAAATCTGGCTGACTACGCTGAAGAAGCGGAAGGCCGGTTCCCACAGGAGATACTTCTCCATCCCAAGCCTCGGCCGCAGGTTCGAGAAACTCCTGCGCAGACTTGAGCCGCACCCCGTTTCAGGACTGTACTTCGTGAACCGCTTCGGCAAGCCTCTGTCGCTCTGCACGATTGAACACGCGTTTGTAAGGGCGCGAGCGTTGGCCGGCATGGAAAAGCTGACGCCCTATGACCTCCGCGGCACCTTCGCGATGCATAGGGCCATGGTGGTCAAGAACTTCCGGCAGCTCCAAACAGAGATGGGCCATTATGTGGTCAGTTCTGTTATGTGGCGGTCCGCCGGAGAGCCTGAGTCCCATCGCAGGGGTCTCGTCGGAGCCTCCGTGTTATGTGCTCTGTTCCTGGCATCCGTTTCCGAGATGTCTTGAGCCGGATTGAGAGATGGTCCGACGAGAGGGGTGCGTTCGGATGACTGAAATTATGTGGCGAGTTGAGCTTTGGCAGGGAATCTGAGCGGATTTTGTCCGACGAGCATAAAAAACTCGCCACATAACGGGCACAGCAATCCCAATTCGATCCAGAGCTACCTGGATGAGGCCAGCCGCTACCGGAAAGACGAGTCGATTTTTCATGAAGCCGAGGCTGAAAAAGTGGACGCTGAAGTGCCCGAAAACGGGCACAAAAGTGGGCACTTTATTCCGGTTAATCCCGCAGAGGCTCGGACTGGTATTTAAAAAGTGATTATTATATAATCACTTATACGATTTTGGAGAGGTGGGTGAGCGGCTGAAACCGACGGTTTGCTAAACCGTTATATCCTTGAAAAGGGGTATCGAGGGTTCGAATCCCTCTCTCTCCGTACCTTTCTAGTCGCGGCCGCCGGGCTGAAGTTCCCGCCCCACCGCCGATTCCTCGCCCTGGGGCCGGCGCGTCCGCACCCTGCCCATGACGAAGGCTCCGGTGACCCCCCCGGTCTCCCAGCGGCCCTTGATGGACACGCCGTCATCGATGAGCCTGCCGGAATACCCGACGTCGTGGCCGACGCCCGCCGTGCCGTCGTAGCGCTTGGTGAAGCGGACGCCGCCGTCGGGCGATACCCTCCCCTCGACGATATCGGCGCGCAGATGGCTGGAGGTGTCCTCCCCGAAGGTGTTGGGCTCGACGATATCGCCCGTGAACCGGCCGCCGTCCTCGACGATGCGCGCGCCGAATTGCACCGGGGCGCGCTTGGGGAAGGCCTGGCCCTTGTCGTCACGCTCGGGATAGAAGTATTGGCCGTGCCAGACCCCGCTGAGGCTCGGGGGGGAACCCTGGGACCCTCTCGTAGAATGCACGCTGGCCGCGGCGGTCAAGACGACGGCGACGAGGATTAGGCGTTTCATGATCCCATCATAGCGAGTTGCCCGCGTGGAAATCAACCGCATGACCCCTCCTGACATTCGTTGACATTCAGGGCATGGAATGCCGGCTCGCCCCAGCCTATACTCTTCTAAGGAAGCGGAGAACGGAGGTTTCCCATGGCCTGCTGCAAGGTGTGCGGCGCTCCGGGATGGTTTTTCCTGCTGGACAAGACCGGCCTTTGCGGCAACTGCGGCCGCATGGTCGCGATGGAGGTCAAGCGCCGCGCCACCGACATCGAGAGCGCTTCACGGCGCGTCATCGATACCCTCAACCCCGAATCCAAGATCGCGGGCTTGGACGTCCTGGCCGCCAACCTCGGGGCGTTGGCCCGCTACGAAGACTTGGGCATCCCGACCCTGACCGAGTCGCCCTCGGCGCGGCTCGATGCCACGCGATCACATCTCCATAACTTCATCCTAGACACCGCGCGCCAGGAGGTCTCGGCGCTCACCGGCCGGGTGAGCCGCGCCCCCGACCCGGAAAGCAAGCGGCGGCTTTACGCGGACTTCCTTCTCAAGCTGGAGGAGTACCGGCGGCGCGCCGGCGCCCAGGCGGAGCTGGACTCCATCGAACGGGGAGTCCGCTCGGCCATCCACCAGGTCCAGTTCGGGGCCCTCCTCGACGCCGCCGGCCGCGAGGAGGCGTCGGGCGACGGGTCGCGGGCCCTGCTCTCCTACCTCGAGGCCCTGGAGCATTTGAAGAGGAGCGAGATCGAGGAGGAAACCCGCGTCCGGCATCGCGCGCGGCTCAACGGCAAGATCAAGGAACTGGGGGGCCGCCCGGCCTGAAGAGGCCCGCGGCCTTGCGCCCGGCCGCTCTTGAAAGCACGCGCAGGCGATCGCTCCATGGCAAACGCCAGAAATTGGTGGTCACCACGCCCTTGGTGAAGTAGGTCTTGCGGGAGTAGTCGATGGCCACGTCGACCATCACCGGCGTCCCGCAGCGCCCCAGCGCCACGGCCCGCTCCAACGCGCCCAGGTCCGCGTCCGTGGGGACCGAGAGGTACTCGGCCCCCACGGTCTTGGCGAAGGCCTCCAGGTCGTAAGCCCCGAGAACCGTGCAGGTCGCGCGATCCAAGGTCGTGCGCTGGAATTGGGCGATCTGCCCCAGTTCCCGGTCGCGCAAGACGCAGACCACCGCCCCGGCTTTGTAATGCGACGCCGTGATGAGCTCCAGCCCGGTCATCAGCAGGGCTCCATCGCCCGCCAAGGCGATGACGTCCCGGTCCGGGCTGGCGAGTTTGGCGCCCACGGCGGCCGGGACGGAGTAGCCCATGCAGGAGTAATCCACGGGCGCGATGAAGCGCCCCGGAGCGTCGAGCCGCAAGTGTTCCATGGCCAGGAAGAGGCCGTTGCCGCTGTCGGCGGTGAAGACCGCGCCCGGGGCCAGCCTCTGCAGGGTCTCGAAAAGCCGGGCCGGAGTCACCCGCCCCTGCGAGGGCTGGGAGCGCCATTCCTCCAGGACCCGGGCGTGGCCGGCCGCGAGCACCTCATTCAAGCCGGCCCGGCTCGGGCGCGGCTCCAGGCGCGGCAGGAGCGCCTCCAAAAAGGGAACTTCTGCAATTAGTGTGGAACCCCGTCGAGAAAATGAAGCTTCAAT
>CAYJXJ010000218.1:0-6961 GCA_964374095.1 uncultured Elusimicrobia bacterium | reverse complement strand
TTCCGATCTGGGGAAATACCCGAGCTTGATCTTGGCGTCGATGGTGCCCGCCTTTGCCACCAGAGCCCCGCGGGCCTGGAAGGGATAGGACCCCTCCATCAAGAAATTGAACATCATCACGGCCAGCCCGAAATTGTCCGACGCCGCGGTCCGGTCCACCGTGTCGAAGCTCTTCCCGATCAGCTCCGGCGCCGTGTAGTCGGGTTTGCCCACCGGGCAGCGGAAGGTGCGCCCGCCGCCCGCGTCCCGCACCTGGAAGGAGTCGCAGTCGATCAGGGTCACCAGCGTGGTGGAGGACACGAGTATGTTGCTCTCGTTGATGTCCCCGACGCAATACCCGCGCTCATGGATGGCGGCCAACGTGCTGGATATGTTCCACGCGGTATGGTAGGCGTGACGCCAGGTGAAGCCCCCCCCGAACTGCTTCACCCGATCCGACGGATGGAAACGGCACAGCGCGGTCTTGAAGTCATGCAGCGATATTTTCGGCATGACGAACCCGGCGAAATGCGCGGCGTCCGCCGCGCCGCGGTAGAGGAGGCGCATCGGCCAGGCGATGCTCCGATGCCCCTTGGCCAGGGACGGGTCTTGCGGCGGATTGGCCGCCATGATCACCAGCTTGCCCTGAAGGTGGGCTCTGTCGGCCTTCCGATTATAGACTTTGGCGCAAAGCCCGGGCTGTCCCTCCACCTCGTGGACCGCGCCCTCGCCGCCATGGCCGAGCTCCCGGCCGAGCCGGACCGCGCCGCCGTCATCCGCCTTGAAAGTCTCGCTCATGACGGATACCGCGCCCCTTGCGGGCGCGCGGGTGAGGCCCTCACCCCGACTGCACGCGCGTAGAGTCGCTGTCTCAGGACAAGAGGCCGCCCCGCGGGCGGGGGCGGAGTTTCACTTGCCGGCATCGCGCGCGCACCGGAACCCCAAATAGGGGAAGCTGTCGGCGGGGGGCATCGCGTTTCGGAAAGTGACCCGCAGATTCTCGGCGGTGCGCGTGAACGAGCCGCCGCGAAAGACGCGCTGGCTGTGCGTCAATGAGCTTTGAGGATCGACCGCCGGCCTGTCGTGGTAGGTCCCGTAATCGTCCGCCACCCATTCCGCGACGTTCCCCACGACGTCGCACAAGCCCTGCCGGGTCTTGCCTTCGGGCTTGGAGCACACCGGCAGCGTCCAGCGCGTGCCGCAGCCGTCGCCCCGCTGGTCCTCGCCGCCTTGGTCGATCACCGCTTTGTCGCATGTGGCGGGGTTGTTCCCCCATGGATATTGCCAGTCCCGGCCGCCGCGGGCCGCGTATTCCCACTGCGCCTCGGTCGGCAGCGTTCCGCCCGCCCACTCGCAAAATTGTTGGGCCTGGTGCCAGTTCACGCAGGAGACGGGGTGATTCGCCTGGGCCGGCTCACCCTCGCTCCAATCGCAGCCTTTATCCGTGTTCGGGGGCCGGCAGCGCCCGGCGTCCACGCAGGCCTTCCATTGCCCCCGGGTCACCTCGGACTTGGAAATCTGGAACGCCGACAGCGTCACGTCGTGGACCGGCTTCTCGTCGGCATCGCCGTTCTCGAAGCCCATCCTGAATTTTCCGGCGGGGATTTTCACCCACCTGATCGTCGCCGCCTGGACCCGGGCTTCGATCACCCCGTATTCTCTCATGGCCTCGATCAGTTGTCCTTCGCTCAACCTCTCGCTGAGTTTGACTTTCCGCTCGGCGGCCTGTCCATCGCCCATCTCCTCCGCCGCTTTGAACGCCGCGTACGCCCCGGCCAGGCGGCCTTCCCTCTCCAATTGCCGGCCGTGACCAAACAGCTTTTGGGAGTCGATCCCGCCGTCAAGAAAGGACTTCGGGAAAAACTCGCTTTGCCTCTCGGGGGGCGGCTGGGGGGGAGATGGGTGGGGCGGCGCGGGCGGGGCGAAGACCTCCCCCCCGGATTCCGCGGGCTTTTGCGGGCGCGGGGCCTCGGGCGCGGGTAAATTGGCGGCGTCCATTGGCTTGTGCCGCGAGGGCGCCGAATTATTCAGCCACACCACGGTCCCCAGGATCGGAATGAGCAGTATCACCCCCCCGATGATATACGGCGCTAATGACGGGCCGGCGGGGGAAAGGATGCTGGTCCGCAAGCCCGGGCTCGTCCCGCCGACCCCCGCGAAGGCCGCGCCCGAGGAGATCTCAAGCTCCACCGCGACCGCGGCGTCGCCGCCGTTCGTTTGGACCTTGATCTCGGCCCTGTCCTTGAATCCGCGGGCGAGATCGGTGGTGTCGATCTGAAAGCCGATGTCCTGGCTGCGCGAGGCGCCGTCGAGATCGCCCCGGGGAAGCGTCAACCACGCCCGGTTCGAGACGAGAGTGCCCGTCAGCGAGCCGCCTCCCGTATTCTCCACGCGCAGGCGCGCCCATTTCTTGGCCCCCGAGGGGATGTCCCGGTACGAGAATGCCGCGGTTCCGACCTTGAGAACCGGCCCGAGCCGCGCGGACGCCTTGTTTGCCGGCGGCAGGTTAACCCCTCTCTGCTGCGCGGACGGGTAGGGATCGTCGCCCTCCTTGTCTCGCATGCGGCACCACGGGCACGCTCCCACGTGGCTGAAAAACGCGTGATTGGGGTTGGCGCCGCAGGCGATGATCTCCTTGCGGACTTTGCGCAGGCCGTCGTACCAATCCCGGGACGTCGGGCGCGTCGAAGGATCCTTGTGCCCGTCCACGAACGCCCGGATGAAGAGCCTCTGGATCTCGGGATGGAGCATCTCGAAGGGCGGGGCGTGTCCGGGCGGATCGACCCCTTCCGGCTTGCCCGGGTGGGGGTAGGGAAAATGCCCGAGCTTGATCTTGGCGTTGGTCGTCTCCGCGTTTTCAACGAGCCTGCCCCGCGCCTGGAAGGGGTGGAAGCCTTCCATCAGGAAATGGAACAACATCACGGACAGGCCGAAATTGTCCGTCGCCGGCGTCCGGTCCACCGTGTCGAAGCTCTTCCCGATCAGCTCCGGGGCCGTGTACTCGGGCTTGCCCACCGGGCAGCGGAAAATGCGCCCGCCCGCGGCGTCGGGCACCTGGAAGGAGTCGCAGTCGATGATGGTGATGAGCGTCGTGCCCGAGACCATGATGTTGCTCTCGTTGATGTCCCCCGCGCAATACCCGCGCTCATGGATGGCGGCCACCGCGCTGGATATGTTCCACGCCGTGTTGAAGCAATGCCGCCAGGTGAAGCCCCCTCCGAACTCCTTGCGCCGGTCTTGGGGAAGATAGCGGTTCAGCGCCGTCTTGAAGTCCTGGAGCGAGATCTGCGGCATGATGAACCCGGCGAAATGGGCGGCGTCGGCCGGGCCGCGGTAAAGGATGCGGGTCGGCCAGGCGATGCTGCGATGCCCCTTGGACAGGGACGGGTCGTTGGGCGGGTTGGCCACCATGATCCGCAGCTTGCCGTGGAGCAGGTCCTTCTTGGCCTTCTGATTGTAGACCTTGGCGCAGACCCCGGGCTGTCCCTCCACCGCGTGGACCGCCCCCTCCCCCCCCTGCCCGAGCATCCGGCCCAGGGGGACCGCGCCGCCGTCATCCGCTTCGAAGGTCTCGCTCATGGGCGCCTGTCACGGATTCCGCGTCCCTTGCGGGCGCGCGGGTGAGGCCCTCACCCCGACTGTACGCGCGTACAGTCGCTGTCTCCGGACAAGAGGCCGCCCCGCGGACGGGGGCGGGGGCGGGGGCCGAGAATCACTTGCCGGCATCGCGCGCGCACCGGAACCCCAAAGAGGGGTAGCTGTCGCCCGGCGGAATCCCTCTTCGGCGTGAGGCCCGCACCTCAACGGCACTATCCGTAAACATACCGCCGCGAAAGGCACGGTTGCTATCCCCTTCTGGCTGCGGCGGGCGCATCTGCGTGTTTTCAACGTAATCTACAAATGGGTCCCTCACCCATTCCGCAACATTCCCCGCCATGTCGCACAAGCCTTGCTTGGTATTGCCTTCGGGCTTGGAACATACCGGCGCCGTCGATCCCTTGCCGCAGCCGTCGCCGCCCTCGTGCATCACCACTTTCGCGCAGGTCGGAGGCTTGTCCCCCCAAGGATAATCCCAGGACTTTCCGGCGCTGCGGGCCGCGTATTCCCACTGCGCCTCCGTCGGAAGGCTTCCGCCCTGCCAGAGGCAAAATGCGAGAGCCTGCTCCCAGTCCACACACTTGACGGGAAACTTCGAGAGGGTTGCTTCCTTCTCGTTCCAAACACAACCTTTTTCCGTATGAGGCGTCGGGCATTTTCCAGCATCCATGCACGCCTTATATTGCCCCTCCGTCACCTCGGAATTGGACATTTCGAATGCCGGCAGCGACACATCGTGGATGGGCTTCTCGTTAGGTTCGCCTCTATCCGAGCCCATTTTGAACTTACCGGGAGGAATCTTTATCCACACGATTGCCGCCGCCTTCTTCGCGTCGGCCCTCGCCTTGATCTGATTCTCGATCGCTCCATAAGCCCTCATCGCTTCCGTGAGTTCTTTCTCGCTTAGCTTCCCGCTGAGGCTGACTTTCTTTTCACCGGCGTCTTTGTGGCCCAGCTCCTCCGCCGCCCTGAACGCCGCGTACGCGCCGACCAACTGGTCCTTCTTATGCAATTCTTGACCGCGACCGAAAAGTTTTTCCGCGTTGATCCCAGCATCGAGGAACGCCTTCGGGAAAGCCTCTTCCGGCTTTTTGGAGGTTTCAGCGGGAGGCGGAGGAACCTCCGGTTCCTTCCCGGCGTGCGCAGGCTTCTTGGGATCATGGCTAGGAACCGGTTTTTTAGGATCTTTGTCCGGCTTGCCGGTGGGAGGGTGCCGATCGATGCGCGGGTCCGCCGGCTTCGTTTCCGGCCCCTCGAGAGGGGGTGGATACGGCGGTATGGCGACCCCAGGGTCCTGTACCGCGGAATCCTTGGCAGGGTCCGAGGGCTTGCCCGGCGCCGGTGTGAAATACCACAGCGCCACGGCCGCTATGGCCAAGAGCGCCGCCACAAAAATAATGCCGCCGAGATTTGGGCCTCCCCCGGCGTCATCGGGCTCGTCTCGGTCGGAACGGCCGCGCTGGGGAGACTGGGGAGCCCGGCCCGCGGGCGGGGCGGGGGAGGCATTTCCGGACGGGGGATGGACGCCCGGAGGCTGTCCGGACTTGGGAGCGTTGGCCGCGGCCGGTCCCGCCTTGGGTCCGGGTTGAGCGCCCGGTTTGGGTTTGGGGGCGGGTGGGTGTCCGGCCCCGGGCCCGGGTCCGGAAGCGGCGCCTCCCGAGGGCGTCGGGGGTGCGGGGCTCGGCGGCGGGGGCTTCGGGGCGCGGGGCGCGGGAGGGCCCACGTGCGGAGCCCCCACCACCGCGATCACCAGCGTCTTGTCGTCATCGGAGTTTTCGCAGATCTTCGGGGAGCCCAGGAGAGCCTCGAGCTCCGTCCGGCCCTTCGCCGCCTCCGAAGCGTCCAGTTTCTGCGCGAAGTTGAACAGGGGATTGAAGAACTTTTCATGGGCCGTCAACTCGCCCCCCCTTTTGGCGAAGGCCGCGCGTTGACAGCCATCCGTGAAGACCGCGACCGCCTCCACTTTCTCGAGGGTCTTATATTCGACCTCATTCTCCCAGGCCTTGCTGGTGAGGGGAGTCACTTCATTGGCGTATTCCGAATCTCCGGACGCGGAAACCACATCGAGATTTCCTTCGATCCGGGCCACCACCGCCCCGTCCCCGACATGCGCGACCCAGACCCGGCCCTCCCCGCACAGCACCAGGATGAGAGTGCAGGCCAGGTCCCGCGGCTGCGCCTTCTCCGCATCCGCCTTGGTTTCAATCGCCTTTCGGCAGGCCTCCAGGGTCTTCTTGGCGGTTTCCTTGAAGTCCGCGAGATCAGCCGGCGGGGAGTCCTTGGAGATGGCCGCGTATTCCGCGACCGCGGTCTTCACGGCCAAATCCGACCCGATCTCGCTCTTGGCGGCGCTGCCCAGGCCGTCGGCGACCGCGATCAGCACCCGGCCGGAAGGAAGGACCTTGTGCTCGAAGCTGTCCTGGCAATGGGTCTGGAGCTTGACGTGCAAGTCCCCCATGCACTTGCCGCCGAAAACTTTCGCCTTGAATTTCTCCATGGCCTCCGGAATCCGTTCCCCGCGAATGCCTAGGCTATATTTGCGCCCAACCCGCGATCGGGGGGAGCTCCACCTGCTCGCCGACCTTGGAGCCCGACACCGCGCTTTGGCTCCTGGAGAGCCACTGGAAGAGCTCCTTCCACTTCCCCGGCGCCATGCGCAGCGGGGCCCGGTTGGGCGGAGCGATCTGCTTCAAGGTGTCCATGTTGGCTTGCTCGGCCGAGACCAGGAAGAACAGGAACTTCCGGCTGGCCTCGCTCTCATGCACCCGGTGGATCACGGAGTTCCAGATCTCGTCGCCCGGCTTCATGTCCGAGGGCTCCCCGTCGGTGACCATGAACAGCCAGGGCCGGTAGTAGTCGATGCCCTGGTCCTTGTAGGCCTTCTTGCGCCGCTCGATCACCTCGATGGCCATCGAGATGCCCCCGGCCATGGCCGTCGCCCCCCCGGCCTCCAGCCTGGGAGGGTCGAAGGCATCCATGGAGGAGAAATCGTGCAGGAGTTGGGCGCTGTCGCTGAAGGTGATCACGGCGATGTCGACGCGCTTGGAGGCGACCTCGTCCTTGAGGACTTCCTCCTTGAATATTTTCAGCCCCTCATTGACGGCCGTGATGTTGGCGCCGTCCATTGAGCCGGAAGTGTCGAGCAGCAGCACGGTGGCGCAGTGCGGCTGTTGGGGATTGCCTACTTCGACTTCATCTAGGAGACCGCCCATGGGTTTCCGTCCTCCCGTGGCGTCCCGCCGGCCGTTTTCCCGACCCGCCGACGGCAACGCGCCTGATCTTCAAGCATTATAGGGGGCGAACTCCGGGTTGTCAAGGTTAACGACGGGTGCTGAAAATTTGTAGGTAGCCGTGGCCCATCCTGCCGGGGACGATGTGCCTCCCC
>CAYJXJ010000217.1:0-6978 GCA_964374095.1 uncultured Elusimicrobia bacterium | reverse complement strand
CACCCGGGGAGTCAGGACCGGTGAAAACTGGGGAGCTTCGGAGCGGCGCGCTCAGCGCTTCGATATCGGGGAACCTCCGAAGGCATCCCAAAAATATCCCGACCGCACGTTTGTCTACAAGCGAATCGGGTATCCCGCCGCCAGGTTTGTCGGCAGCCGGTAGACGTGGAACTTCGCGGGTTCTTTGAGGATGGGATGGCCTAGGTTTTGGTTCAGGTGGAGGGCGTCCAATTTAAGGCCATGGTGGATACGGGCTATGATGGGTTTGTCATGCTTCTCCAGCAGAGAATAGCGAGATTGGGCCTTAAGGAAATCGGAGAGGCGGTTTACCGCACTGCCGATGGGCAAACACACGAGGCGCGGGTTTACCAAGGCCAAGTTGCATGGTTTGGCGCCGCGAAAAACATCGCCATTGATTGGACGGAAGGCGATTTTTCATTGATCGGAGTGAATTCCGCGCCAACTGTTTTTAAAAACAGTTGCCCAATAAAATAATAGTAATTTACAGCATAAAATGAAGCCAAGGTGGATATTCGGGACGGCCGGCCATTCCCGCTCCAGCCGGGACAGCGGCATGCGGCCGAGGACCAGCGCCTTGTTCCTTTCGAAATGCGCCCTGACCGCGGGCGGGATCGCCGCGAAGTCGGAGTAGATCCGGGCAACGGAGCCGCGTCGGCGCCGAATCTCGGAGAAGACGGATTGGATTGATCCCATCGCTCAGCCCGCGAGTTCGAACCGATACCGCGTCAGGACGGTCGAGGGCTTGAGCCCCGGGTAGATTTCCAGCAGACGGGCCTTCAGCTCCGGGAGGCTTTTCCAGCCGTGGGTGGCGGCATCCTGCGGCTTGAGCCGGCCAAAGGCGATCTCCGCCTTGTGGGTGATCCGCAGGCGTCCCGCCGTCCGGCCATCCCGTCGGGTCACGCGGAGGAATTCGCCCTTACGGAAGTCCGGCTCATCCAGCCGGAGCGTTTCGGTCTTGCGGCCGGACAGCACCTTGGGAATAACGTCATCGGTGAACGAGATGGTTCGCGGTTGGGACTCCGGCGGTTTGGGCTTGGTTCGCTCCCAAACGATTCGAGCTGTGTGCCTGCGGCCGTCGACATCGAAGGGCGGGGTCTCCAAGGTCAGCCGCCGCTTGGTCAACTCGGCGATCCTGCGCGGCTCGCGGGCGCCGACCCAGTTGGGATAGAGGCAGACATCCAGATGATGGATGACGCTTTTGCCGCGCAGTTCGAATCGGCCCGCGTAGGAAAAGTAGCTGTCGGCGGCGGCGATCTTTTCGTCGGGGGTGCCGACCCGAAAGGAGCCGGCGGTCTTGAACTTTCGGCGGCGTTCTCCCATGATGGCGACCGACATGTGGCCGTCGGCGCCGTAGATGAGCAGTCCTTCGGCGCGGCGTCCGAACGGATAGTACACCCGGCCCCGTTCGTCGCGCCGCCGGCCGCTGACCAGGCGCCAGGTTCCGACGAGCAGGTCTTGCCTCACCCGAGCTTCTCCCGCAGCAGATTCGCCCGCGCGGCGTCGCGCTCCGCGGCGGAAAGCTCGCGCCGGGCGCGCAGGGCCATGTGCGCCGGCTGGCTGGCGAGCAGGAGTTCGGTCGCCAGGGCCAGGCTCCCCGGCACCTTGAAGCCCATGGCGTGGCCCAGGCGCAGGAGGGAAAGGTGGTGGGCGGCTTCCTCAAAGGACATGAGCCGCGCCTGCTGGAGCGCGCCCACCGACCGGTAGATCCGGTCGTCGAACTGGACGCGGCTCGTGTCGGCGAGCCGCTCCCGGGCCGCGGTCTCCAGGTCGATGATCCGGCTCGCGGCGTCGCCCACGCCCGCGAGGTACTCCGCCTCGGTGCGGCCCAGGCAGGTCCCGTTGGAGATTTGGAAAAGCTCGCCGAGGACCTTGGTGCCCTCGCCGTAGAGCCCGCGCACCGCCAAACCCGCTTGTCCGAGGTCGTGCAAAAGTTTGTCGATGGCCCCGGACAGGGAGAGCGCGGCCAAGTGGGCCAGGCAGGACACCCGCATCCCGGTCCCCAGGTTGGTGGGGCAGGCGCTCAGGTAGCCGAACTCTCTCTGGAAAGCGTAGGGGAGGGCTGTGGACAGGCCCGCGTCGGCGGCGTCGGCCGCATCCCAGGCCGCATCGAGCGAGAAGCCGGGCTTCAAGGAGGCCAGACGCAGGTGATCCTCCTCGTTGACCATGAGGCTCATGGCTTCGCCCGGGCCGACCGCGACCCCGCGGTGCTTCGGCGCTTGGGCCAGGAGCGGGCTGATCAGGTGCCGTTCGACCAGGAATCGAAGGTCGGTGCCGTCGAGGTCTCCGAGTTCGAGCAGGGCCGCGTCCGCAAAGCCCGGGGCTTTGCGGGCCGCGGCGAAAGCTTCGGCGAGGACTTCCCTAAGGTTTTGCTCACCGGAGCGGCCCGGAAAAATTCGCGAGCGCAGATTCCGGGCGAGCCGGACTCGGCTGGAGAGGACCACGTCCGTCCGAGGGCCCTTGCCCTGCGCCCAGGCCACCGGGACCTGCAGCATGGCATGAAGCTTCACGAAGGCCCCTTTCCCCGGTGGCGGCTCGCCCCGCCGTGGACCTTGGGGAGCATGGCCCGCACCTGCGCCTCGAAGGTCTTGTAGCATTCGGTGCAGCCCATGCGGCCGGTCTCGCGAAAGTCCGAGAATTTCATGCCGCAGGGACAGCGGGCCGCGCGCGGCGGCGGGGCCGCGGCTTGCTTGAGAAGGCCGGCGAGCCCCCCCAGGAGGGCCGAGAAGGGGTCCTGGAACGGGACCGTCGCGCCGGCTTGCGCCGCGCAGTCGGCGCAGAGCGCCTGCTCCGAGACCTGATTGTTGACGATGGTCTTGACGATGACGACGGCCTGTTTTTTCTGGCACGCGGTACAGATCATGCTTGAGCAGCCTGAGGGCCCCCCCGCGGGGGGGCCGATAGTTGTCGGGGGGCTGAAAGCCGTGTCCAACGGTACCCGGGTACAGTTGGCCGGCGCGGTTTCACCGGGTGACCGCCGCCTTCGGCGCGAGCTTGGCCGTCACCATCCGTCGCAAGAGCGGCAGAGGCACGCTTCCGGGCAGGAGCACGGCGTCGTGGTAGTCCTTGAGGGACAGGCGCCCTTCCAAAGCCTTATCCAGATCGCGGCGCAGGGCCAGGAGCTCCATTTGGCCGACCTTGTAGGCCAGGGCCTGACCGGGCCAGATCGTGTAGCGGTCGATCTCGGTCACGCACTCTTCCTCGGAGGCCGCGGTGTTCTCCTTCATGAAGGCGATGGCCTGCTGGCGAGTCCAGGCCTTGGCGTGCAGACCGGTGTCGATGACCAGGCGCGCGGCGCGCCAGGCCTGGTCGGAGAGCATGCCCACGCGCGAGAGGTCGTCGGGGTAGAGCCCCATCTCGTCGGCCAGGCGCTCGGCGTAGAGGGCCCAGCCCTCCACGTAGGCGGTAAATCCCGCGTTGCGCCGGAAGGCCGGCAGGCCCCGCTGTTCCAGGGCGATGGCGATCTGCATATGGTGGCCGGGGACCCCTTCGTGGGCCGCCAGCGAGGCCATGCCGTAGCGGGCCCGCGTGTGCGGCTCATAGGTGTTGATGTAGTAGATTCCCGGGCGCGAGAGGTCGTCCGGGGGCTGGTAGTAGCGGGCGGCCGTGTCGTTTTTCTCCTTATATTCCTCGATGGGCTTGACGACGAGTTGGGTCTTGGGAAGCACGCCGAAGAACTCGGGGAGCTTGGCGTAGGTTTGGGCGACCAGGTCCTGCGCGGACTTGAGCACCTCCTCGCGGGTCTTGAAGAAGTTGGCCGGTTCCGTGCGGACCTTTTCGAGGAACGATTTCATGTCTCCCTCATGGCCCATGCGGCGCGCCACCACCTCCAGTTCCCGCCGGATATGGGCCAACTCCTCCAGGCCCGTCGCGTGGAGGCCGGCGGCGGTCTTGTCCAGGGTGGTGTGGTACTTGATCTGATAGCGGTAGGCGTCGACGCCGCCGGATATGCCGGAGAGGCCGATGTTGCCGGTGCGGGAACGGGGAAGGTAATCCTCCTTGAGGAAGCGAAGGTATTCCCTGTAGGCGGGATAGACATGGCTCTCGACGGCGGCCACGACGCGGGGGGTGTGGCGCGCCCTGAGGATGCTGGAGAGCCGTTTGCAAGCCCCCACATAGGGGCTCTGCCCGGCGGGGGCGCCGACCATTTCCTCGAGCTGCTTGATCGCCTTTTCGACCGGCACCCGCGCCGCCACGCGCTTGGCCTTGAGGCCCTCCCGGAGGTTCGCCGTATGGTCGGAGAAGAGCTTCCCAACGCCCTGAAGGCGGGTGAGGAGATGCTCGACGTCGGTCGGGGTCGCCATGGGCTGGGCGAGTTCGATGACGGAGGGAATCCAGCCCTGGGGACCGTCCATGTGGTCCACGTCGAACTGCCAGAACTTATGGCGGTCGCGTTCGAGGGACATCTCGACCTGCCAGCGCATGATCTCGGCCGAGGTGCGCTCGGGCTCCGCCAACTGATCAGGTCTGAGGGCTTTCAAGCGCTGGAGCAGGGCGGAGAGATCCTTGCGCGAAGTCTCCCGCCCGGCGGCCGAGTAATCGTCGAGCGTGTCGTGGTAGCGCGGGTGATTGACGAAGGTCGCCGTGAGGGGGGAGAGGCGCATTTGAGTCTCCCAATAGTCCTCGGCGAGCTTGGAGAAGGAGTCGGGAGCCTGTGGCGCGGCCGCGGCCGTCAGGCGCGCGGCGAGGATGAGCCCCAGCGCCCATGTCTTGGTCATGTTGCCACCTCGAGTTCGATGCCGACGGGACAGTGGTCCGAGCCAAGCACCTGCGGGCGGTGAAAAGCCGCCCGCAGGCGGCCGCGCAGGTCTTGGGAAACGAAGAAGTAGTCGATGCGCCACCCGACGTTGCGCTCCCGGGCGCGCGACTGCATGTCCCACCAGGTGTAGTGGCCACCGCTCTTCTCGAAGAGCCGAAAACAATCCAAAAATCTCTCTTCGAGAAGGCGGTCCAGCCATTGCCGTTCTTGCGGTAGGAATCCGGAAATCTTGCTGTTCTCCTTTGGCCTGGCCAAGTCGATCTCCTGGTGAGCGGTATTGACATCTCCGCACACGACGATGCTGACGCCGTTTTGACGCATTGATTTTAGGCGCTCCAGCACCGCGTCGTAGAAATCAAGTTTGTACTGAAGCCGTTCCTCGTTTCTTTTGCCGTTGGGAAAGTAAATGTTAAAAAGGGTGAAGTGATCGTACTCGGACATGAGCACCCGGCCCTCGGCGTCGAAGCGGGCGATGTCTAAGCCCGCTTCGACGCGGCGGGGAGCGGGCTTTGTCCATGTCGCGACACCGCTGTAACCCTTCTTCTGGGCCCAGCACCAGTCGGCGCGATAGCCCGCGGGGAGTCGCAGCTCCTGCTGGAGCTGCGACGGCTCGGCTTTCGTCTCCTGGAGGCACAGGATGTCGGGCTTCTCCCGGCGCAGGAATTCCCGCAGGCCGCCCTTTCGCTCGACGGCGCGCACGCCGTTGACGTTCCAGGAGAGGAGCCGAAGGCTCCTATTTGATCTTGGCTTCTTCGTAGATCGGCGTCCCGGTCGAGCGCGCGTGCTCGCGGAAGACCTGGATGATCTTCTTGGTCAGGGGGCCGGCGCCGCCCGAGCCGATGACGCGCCCGTCGATCTTGACCGCGGGGATGACCTCGGCGCCGGTCCCCGTGACGAAGACCTCCTGCGCCCGGTAAAGATCGAAAGTCGTGCAGAGGCTCTCGGTCACCGGATTGCCGAGCTTGTCCCGGCAGAGCTCCATGACGACCTGGCGGGTGACCCCCTCAAGTATCCCGGCGTGGCTGGGGGGGGTGAAGATTTGGCCGTCGTAGATGAAGAAGATGTTGTCGCCCGAGCACTCGGAGACATAGCCCTCGCTGTTGAGCAGGATCGCTTCGTGGGCGCCGGCGCGGGTGGCCTCGGCGCGGGCGAGAATGTTCACCAGGTAGTTGAGCGACTTGATGCTGGGGGCGAGCTGGTCGGGGCCTTTCTGGCGGATCGAGGAGGTGATCAAGTCGAGGCCTTTCTCGTAGGCGCTTTCCGGATAGAGCTCGATCTTATCGGCGATGATGATGATCGAGGCGTTCTTCTTGCACTTGCGCATGTCCAGCCCGAGGTCCCCGACGCCGCGGGTGATCACCAGGCGGATGTAGGCGTCGCGGTGGCCGTTGCACCGGACCGTCTCGAGGATGGCCTCCTCGATGCGCTTCATGGGCATGGGGAGGGGCAGGAACAGCGCCTTGGCCGATTCCTCGAGGCGGCGCAGGTGCTCGTCGAGGCGAAAGACCCGCCCGTTGTAGGCGCGGATGCCCTCGAAGACCCCGTCGCCGTAGAGCACGCCGTGGTCGAACACCGAGATCTTGGCGTCGTCCTTTTCGTAGTATTCGCCGTCGATGTAGATCTTCATGTGGACTCCTCCGCGCGCCGAAGGACCGGCATGCCCGACCTCTCCCTTGAATATCAAATCTCGACGCGGCCTGTCCAGAACGACCGTCCTGCGGATAGCCTGGGAAATCATCAGACCGGAGCAGCGGTCGCCCTTTGAACGGGGGCCGGTTCCATGGCCGCGCTGTTGAGGCGCGCGGCATACTGGCGCAGGTGGAGCAAAGCCGTCTGCTCCCAGGGGCGCGAGACCGCGAACCGTCGCGCTCTTTCAGCCATGCGGAGCCTGACATCGGGCTCCAGCAGCTTCAAACAAGCTTCGGTGATCGGGGCGGGATCGGATGGACTCTCGAGCACGAAGGCGTTTTCCGAATGCGTCAACAGCTCGCTGATCCCGGCATATCGGGTCGTGATGAGCGGCAGGCGCATCGACATCGCTTCAAGGCCGACGAGGAAGAAGGTGTCCAGGGGTGTAGGGTGCAAGAGCGCATCCGCCACGCTGTAGAGCGAGCGCACATCGTCCCATAAGTCTTGGTAGAAAAAGCGGCTCATGCCGGGATAGTGTGGGTAGGGAAAAGGCTGGAAAACAAAGCACCTGA
>CAYJXJ010000216.1:0-7014 GCA_964374095.1 uncultured Elusimicrobia bacterium | reverse complement strand
GATGGCTCAGTTCAGGCCATGGACGGTAGCCCACACCTTCGTGCCATGAGCCAATAATTTCGATCACGAGATCGGGAGGCCCCGAGATGTTTTTCTCCGTGATGATGGAAGCCCTCGCCGCGCCGACGAATAGAAGGTCGGGTTCGACGACATCCAGGTCGGAAAGGACCACGTCCGTAGGAGCGACATACACCTCTCCCTGTTTCGTGCGCGCAATATGATTTTTCAGAAAACAGTGGAGGTTGCCGAGAATTTTTTGGTGTCTGATAGACGGAGCCGGCGTCATGAAATGTTCTCCGTCAATAAGCTCGTGGCGCCTCCCGTCCTCTGGGAAGAGGAGGTAGTCTTCGTAGGTGAATTTGACGCTATGGGTGCGAAGGGGCATGGGGCTCCCCGGCCGATACGATTAGTTTAGCACCTGAGCCCGCAAGAATCAAGGCGCCCAGACTCCATGTTCCCGGACTTTCAAAGGCGGGCGCGCCTGCAGCGAGGACATCCCGCCGGTGCGGGTTCACTGCCGGCTCTCGGTGCCAGGCATGCAGAACTCCGCCCGGGCGGAGTCCACCGGCGCCCGCAGAAAACTCGGCCCTCTCGACGGCCTACCTCCATCGATGGAGGCAGCCACACACCCTGGCGGCCTGAAAAGTCCGGGAACTTGGACGCCCAGAGGCTCCCCGATTGACACGCCCCGGCCCTGGCCCGTCTCCTTGGCGATGGGGATTCAGCCTCCTCCTGAACGCCGCCTCAGGACTCGAAGCCGGCCTGGTCGCGGATGACGTAGAGCGGCCGGCGCTTGACCTCCTCGAAGACACGGGCCAGGTACTCGCCGATCATGCCCATGGCGATGAGCTGGACTCCCCCGAGCATGAGGATGAGGCCCATCAGCGACGTCCAGCCCCGCGCGATGAGCGGGTAGCGGAGCTTGACGATCGTCACCCAGACCCCGATCCCGATGCTGACGAGAAAGCACGCCGCGCCGCAGAGCGTGACCCAGCGCAAGGGCTGGTGCGAGAAAGAGGTGACCGCGTCGAGGGCGAAGGCGATCATGCGCCAGAGCGGGTATTGGGTCTCCCCGGCCAGGCGGGGCTGGCGTTCGTACTCCACGCGCCCTTGCCGGAAGCCCACCCAGGAGGTCAGGCCCCGCATGAAGCGGTGGGATTCGCGGATGTCCCGCAGAACGGCCAGCACCTTGCGGTCGACCAGGCGGAAGTCCCCCGCGTCCAAGGGGATCTCGACGGGGCTGATCCGCCTCAGGACGCGGTAGAAAAGCGCGGCGGTCAGACGCTTGAACGGGCCCTCCCCGCGCCGCTGGGAGCGCACGGCGTAGACGACCTCGTGACCGGCCCGCCAGGATTCGACGAGCTCGGGGATGAGCTCGGGGGGATCCTGCCCGTCCGCGTCGATGATGACGCAGGCGTCCCCCGCCGCCCGGTCGAGGCCGGCGGTGATGGCGAGCTGGTGGCCGAAATTGCGCGAGAGCCAGAGCGCGCGGACCGCGGCGTCCTCCCGGCTCAAGGCGCGCAGGAGCGCGGGGCTTGAGTCGGTCGAGCCGTCGTCGACGTAGATGATCTCATGGGCCAGACCGGACTCCTTAAGAACGGCGGCCAGCCGGCGGTGGAACTCCGGGAGAGCCTTCTCCTCGTTGTAGATGGGAGCGACGACCGACAGGAATGGTTTGGTCTGTGCCATGGCCCCCGTCATTCTAGCTTTCCTTTTCGACCGAGAGCACCGTGTTCCAGCACAGGCGTCCGAGCGGGGGGCACAACCGCAGGGCAAGCTCGTCGAGACGCCTGAGGAACGGGAAAAGCCGTCGGTAGCGGTGGGCGTCTTCGATCGCTTTCTTCCAGTAGCGGACTTTGGAGGGATGGGCGCGCTCGACGACGAAGAAGTGGATGAAGAGGTAAAGGGTGAAGAGCCAGAATTCACGGTGCTCCAGACGCGGAAAGACCTCCCGGATCCTTCCAAAATCCTCGAAACCCAAGGGGCGTTCGGTGGGGGTCCGATTGTCGGAGGCGAGCCGCCGGTAAAGTCCGATCACCGGGTTGTGGCGCAAGGGCTCGATGAACGCGCACCGTCCGCCGGGTTTTAGGACCCGGCGGACTTCGGCCAGCGCCGCAATGAGCTCCACATGATGCAGCACGCCGTTGCCAAATACCAGATCAAAGCTCCGGTCCGGGAAGGGAAGCTTCTCCGCCGTCCCGGTCGCGAACTCGATGCCGACCCCATGCCGGGCGGCCAACCTCCGTCCGACCGCGACCATCTCGGGCGAGAGGTCGATGGCGGTGACCTCCGCTCCCTGGAGAGCGAAGTAGACGGAAGTTTCGCCGGCCCCGCAGCCGAGGTCCAGGAGGCTTTTCCCGGACACCGGGGAGAGACTTTCGAAGGCGGAACGATTCTCCATGGCCGTGGGGGCCTCGAAGGATTCCCGGACGAGCAGGGAGGACGGGTCGATGTCCCGAGCCCACCGGTCATGGAACTCTCGTTCGATCCGCTGACGGGGGGTGATGGCGGCGTCCGCCGTTCCTCCCTTCATTTCGTCGTCGCCGTGAAGACGCCGTCCCAATCCCCGCCGGGGGGATGCGCCCTGAACTCCGCGATCCGTGAGGCGTATAAATCGTATAGCGTGTCGAGGTGAAAATCCCCCCGGCGGCCCTGCGGCATTATCCGTTCAGCGTCGTCCCAGGCTTGCCTTCTGTAGGCGCCGAGAAAGTCGTCATGTGTCTTCTGTTGTTTCAGAAACGACGGGGTTTTCGCGATCGTTTCGTCGCCCAACAGCGTGTAGATCCTCACCGGCTGGGTCTTTCCCTTGACCTTGATGAGATCGAGCTCGAGGGCCGCGAATCCCGGCGCGGCCTCCCGCGTGTTGGGGCCGAGCACGATCTGCGCGCCGTAGGTCTTGGACTGGCCTTCCAAGCGGGAGGCGAGGTTGACGCCGTCTCCGAGGCAGGAGTAGTCGAAGCGCTGCTCGGACCCGAGGTTGCCGACCACGCACTTTCCGGTATTGAGGCCCGTGCCGATATGAATGGGGATGAATTTATGCCCGCCGGCCTTGGACTCTTCTTCCATTTGGGCATTGAGGGCCCCCAGTCTCCGGTGCATGTTCAGCGCCGCGCGGCAGGCGTTGGCCGCGTGGTCGGGGTCGTCCAAGGGGGCGTTCCAGTAGGCCATGATGCAGTCGCCGATGTACTTGTCGATGGTCCCCTTGTTGGCGAGTATGATCTCGGTCATGGGAGTGAGGAAGCGGTTGATGAAATTCGTAAGGCCGTGGGCGTCGAACTGCTCGGAGATCGTGGTGAAGCCCCGGATGTCGCAGAAGTGGACGGTGATGTTGCGCAGCTCCCCGCCCAGCACCAGCTTCTCGGGGTGCTTGGCGAGCTGCTCGACCAGCACCGGCGAGAGGTA
The DNA here is from genome assembly GCA_964374095.1 of uncultured Elusimicrobia bacterium. Classification (GTDB taxonomy): domain Bacteria; phylum Elusimicrobiota; class Elusimicrobia; order UBA1565; family UBA9628; genus CAYJXJ01. The sequence continues at coordinate 3,612 of CAYJXJ010000216.1, read as the reverse complement.
GCGGCCGAAAGCGCCGCGGATCTCGCGTTTCTCGCGCTCGGTGCGCAGGTAGCTCAGGAGCGACGAGGAGGCGTAGACCGCCGCGACGACGATCGAGGGGAAGAGGGGGTCGAGGAGCATGCCCCAAGCCGTGAAGGCGTGCCACGACAAGGCGAAGGCCCCGGCCACCGCGAGCAGGCTCAGTCCCGCGCACCAGGCGGCCCCCACGCGGTGGAGAAGGGCCAGGAGCGCCAGGCCCAGGACGAGGAGATAGCAGAGCTCGGCCCCGGCCGCCCAATCCGGCCTGTTTATGTAACGGCCTTGGAGGACCTGCTCGACGATCGAGGCGTGGACGTCGACGCCGGCCGCCGCCGGATTGAGCGGCGTCGTGCGCAGGTCCTTCAAGCCCGCGGCGCTGGCGCCTACGAAGACGATGGCGCCTTCAAGCTCCCGGCCTGGAAAGTCCTTTTCGAGGACTTTCCAGGCCGGGACCGTCCGAGCCGGCGCCTCTTTGGCATAGTAGACCCAGAATCGTCCGTGCCCATCCGTGGGGATCGTGAACTGCCCCACCTTAATGGAAACGATCCCAGTGTGCTCTCCATAGCTGGCCTCGCCGCTGGCCCCGGAGCACTTGACCGCGTAGTTGGCCGCGCCTTGGGCCGCCCGAAGGGCCTCGAGAGCCAACGCAGGGAGAAGGGAGTTTCCCCGGCGAAATAGGGTGTGGGCGCGGCGGATGACGCCGTCGCGGTCGGGGATGAAACTGAGCGACCCGTTCCCGGCGGCGGCATCCTCAAGCTCGGGGAGGTTGACCACCGAACCGGGGAAATCCTGGAGGTAGCTGAGCGGGCTGTCCCCGCCATGGGCGAATCCCGCCTTCACCCCCGGAGCCCGGCCTCCTTCGTCGAAGGAAAGACTGAAGCCCGTAACCACGTTGGCCGCGGCGAAGGTCTTGGCGAGCAGGGCGTCATGGTCCGGCAGGCTCTTGGCGCGGGCTTTGAGCGATTTCACCTCGGGGATTTGCGGCCACGAACTCAGGACCCGGCCCGGCGAGGTGCGGTCGGGCTCCGCGAACATCACGTCGAAGGCGATCGTGGACGTCCCGAGGGCGGCCAGGCGCTCGACGAGTCGCGAGACCAAGGTCCGGGGCCAAGGCCACTGCCCCAGCCGAGACAGGCTGGCATCGTCGATGTCGATCACGCGCACCGGGACGTTTTCATAGGCCCGGGGGCGCATCCGCTGGAAGTTGTCGAAGACCCGGTTCTGAATATCCTGAACCGGGGCGGGGTTCCAAATCCTGAGGGCGATGGATAGGACGAGGAGGAGGAGCGGGACTCCGTGCCTGGAGAGGAGCTCGCCGAGGCGTTTCACGGAAATAATGTACAATGTGCGCGCATTGAGATTCCAGATGTTATTGCTAATATTTTCAACGCTGCTACCTTCTATAGGCCGGGCCCAACAGCCCGGCGGGCCGGCTGGGGGGCGTCCCGCCCCGGAACTCGAGGTTCGCGAAGATCCCAGCCGCAAGGCCCGGACCCAAAGCGCGGCCGAGGCCGCGGCGGGCGCGCCAAAAGGGGCCAAGGAGGACGAGGCCGACGTCACCTATGAGCAGGTCCTGGCGGACCCCGATAACGTCGAGCTCAACGTCCGCTACGCCCGGTCCCAAATCATCCGCGGGGACCTCAAGGGGGCTTCGGCCACTCTGGAGCGCGTGGTCCTGGTCAACCCCAATCTCCATCGGGAGCGACTGCTCTACGCCGTGGTCCTGTTCCGGCTCGACAGCATGACCGAGTCCGAGCGGGAGCTCAACACCCTGATCGGCGCGTCGGCCCCGGACGCGGTCAAGGCCGAGGCCGAGGACTTCCTGAAGCAGATCCGCCGGCGCCGGCGCCGGGGACATATCGATTTGACCTTGGGCGTGGGATACGACTGGGACAGCAACCGCACCGCCACGCCGGCCACGGAGGAGCTCCTCCTGACGGACCGATTCATCAAGCTCAATCCGGCCAACCCCGAGACCCAGGACACCGCCATCGTGGGCCTCGGGATATTCAAATTGACGCGCGACCTGGGGGATCAGCGGGGCCACGAGGCCTGGGGCTCCTTCAACTGGTACCGGGCCGAGCAGACCAAGCAGGACCACCTGGACCTCTCGGTCTATTCCTTGCAAACCGGTCTGGTGATGAAGTTCTCGCCCTGGCAGTTATTGCCCGGCGTGACCTGGGATCACATCAAGCTCTCCGAGGAGCAGTTCCTCCAGCGCTCCAGCATCGGGATGCGCGTCGAGCGCAGGATGACGGACCGGCTTTCCTCGAACATGGAAGGGAGGGCGGCCTACGACGTCTATTCCCGCACGAGCGATGTGCCCATCGCCCAGGAGCGCGACGGCCGCCAGGTGGACTGGGTCTGGGGTTTGGACTACGCGGTCTCTCCCAGGCAAAAGGTTTCCGGCAGCTATGGCTACATTTCCAAGGGCGTGGGCGAAAACCGGCGCAAGTACAACAGTTACGATCGGCACGCCTTCACCGCCGGGCATATGGCTTTGCTGGGGCGGGGGATGTTTTTTATCACAGCGCTCACCTTCCATATCGACCAGTACGACAAAAGCGACCCGTTGATCGGATTGAAGGTTCGCGACGACCTGACCTATCGGGCCAGGCTCACCTACGGCACCCCCCTGGGGTTTATCCACAAATACTTCAAGGATTTCCTGTTCACCCAGACCTATGAGTATTACCGCAGCGAATCCAATATCACGAACTATCTGCACGACAACAACAAGTTTTCCTCACTGTTGACATATCATTGGGGATGGTGACGGGGTTGACTTCCGGCCGATGGTCCCGCATAATTAACTCCATGAGATCGATCCTGGTGCTTTCGGTCCTTCTGTCGCTGGGTGGGACGGTCCGCGCCCAGCCCGCGGCCTTGACGCGCATCGGCGCGGCGGCGGCGGTGCGGGGGAGTGTCTCCGCCCTGGCCCCGACGGCCGGCGCCGTGGGCCGGGTGATGTCGAGCGGCAAGGAAGTGTATCTGCGCGACAAGGTGACGACCAACGCGCAAGGGCGCATGCAGGTGATGCTCCTGGATGAGACGGTCTTTACGATCGGCCCCAACAGCGCCATGGTCCTCGATGAGTTCGTCTATGATCCCAACTCCGGAGCCGGAAAGGTGACCGCGCGCGTGACCAAGGGCGTGTTTCGCTTCGTCACGGGACGAGTCGCCAAGGACCAGCCCGCCAATATGAAGGTGAAGCTGCCGGTGGGCACGATCGGCATCCGGGGCACCATCGCGGGCGGGCAGGTCAGCGAAACGAAGTCTTTGGTCGTGCTGATGGGGCCCGGAGAAAAGAACAACGTCGGGGCGAACGCCGGCTCCATCTCGGTCTCCAATGCCGGTCAAGAGGTCGAACTCTCAAAGACGGGTTTCGGAACGGTGGTCGAGCCCGGCAAGGCTCCCACGCCTCCCTTCGAGGTGCCGCCGAGCGTGATGGCGGAGTTGTCGGGAGGCCTGTCCGCCAAGCCCGGGGAGTCCTCCAAGGATTCGGGCGGCGGCGAGTCTTCCTCCGTCCCCCCCGGGGAATCGGCCGGGGAGAGCGCGGGGCAGGAAACCGCCGCCGCCGCGGCCCCGGCCGCC
>CAYJXJ010000215.1:474-7098 GCA_964374095.1 uncultured Elusimicrobia bacterium | reverse complement strand
CAATCTTTCAGCGCACCCCTTAAACCCGTGGCGAATTCATCGCCGCGTGTACTAGTAACCGATCTTGTTACCGATTCGTTGGGATCGCTATCCCTGCCGTTATAGACCCAGTGCCGTGGGCACCTTGCCCAATGGGTCCAGGCGGCGCCTGCCGGTGGGTGTTAGAATCAATTGAGGGTCTCATTGGAGGGATCAAAATGAATCAGAGAAGAGGAGTCGTTTATGCCGCGATCATGGGAGCCGTTTTTTCTTTGGCTGTTGCCGGCCACGCCCAACAGCAGGGGATGAACCGTATCCTGTCGCAAGCCGCGGAAGGGGGCAATGCCGCCGCGGCATCCGCAGGCTCGGGAAATCTCGGCGATGCCTGGGTCCAGAGCGGCAGGAGCTTTGAGAATTTCGCCGTATCGGGTGCGGCTGCGGTCAGCGCGGGCTCCGGCGGCTCGGGGCGGGCGCTCCTGGCGGCGGACACGACGCCGCGGCAAATAGAGGCGGCGTCGGTCCCCGTACCCGCCCCCACGCCACCGGGAAACGCCCTGGGCAGCCGCCTCTGGCGTGGAAGCAAGAAGGGGGCCCAGTCAGGATTTGTACTGGGGTTTGGCGTGGTGGAGTCTCCGGCAATCGCGCTCCTCAGCAAAGGCATGGATCGGGGATTCAAATACGATCTGGACGGCTATCGATTCTTCACTTGGTCCGGCGCCATCTTGGGCGCGATCCTATACATTCCCGCGTTGGCGGTCGGCGTGGTAGGCGGCATTCTGGGCGCCGCGGCGGGAAGCGCGGCTGAGGCGGTCAAGCCCGGGGCGACGAAGAATTGGTGGACGTTCTAGGCGCCTCGCGATCTTTGGAAGCAGCCGGCGCAAGCTCTTGGAGCCAATCCCATGGCCGAAGGAGTTCCGGCTGGCCCCGGGAGTCGGCCATGGCGAGTGCCGCCGGACCGGGGAGGTCTACGAGAGCAAGGTGCGGGATTTCTACGAGAGGCGCCTGACTTTGGAACCACGTCCATGGGTTTGATTTTGGTCGCCGTTTTTCTCGCTCTCCAGCAGGCCGAGGCGGTCGAGCCATCCCTCCCCCATGTCTTCGACGCGGTGGTCGTCGGCGGGGGCTTGGCCGGACTGACCGCCGGCCACTTCCTCAAAGACAAGGATGTCCTGGTGCTGGAAAAAGATAGCGCGGCCGGCGGGATGGCGCGGGGCGAGACCTGGGGGGCCCTGCGCTATACCGTGGCGGCCACCTATCTCTCCGAACCCTACGGGGTCATCCGCAGGCTTCTCGATGAATTGGGCCTCAAGGCCACCAAAATCGCGCACCCCCAAGACAGCCTGCGCCTTCCCGGAAAGATCATTCCGGACTTCCTGGACGCAGGGATCAAGGATCTGCCGCATGCCCCCTCGGAGCTTGAGGGGATTCGGAAAATGGCCCGGGATCTGCGGCGCTACGCGCAGGGTGAAATCGTCGCCATGCCGCCGGTGCCCTCGCCCCGGGAAATGACCCCGGAAATGCTTCAGCTTGACCGCCTCACCTTCTCGGAATTCCTCGGCCGATCCTACGGCCGGGCGGCGGTCGGCTACGGGGACCTCATCTGCCGCGGAATCTTCGGGGCCGGAGCCGCGGAGATCTCCGCCTTGCAAGGGGTCAACGCCTTGGCGGCGCAGTACGCCGCTACCGCGGCCTTTGAAGGGGGACTGGGCGCGATCCCCGAGGCCCTGGAGCGCGAACTGGGGGCGCGCCTGCGCACCAGGGCCACGGTCTTGTCCGTAAGGCAGGACAAGCAGGGCGTCCTGATCAGCTTCGCCCAAGACGGCGGCACCCGGACCGTGCGGGCCAGGACTGTGATCTTGGCCGTCGCCGCGCCCGCGATCCTTAAAATGGTCCCCGACCTTCCTCCCGTCCGCAGGGAGGCTTTGGAGGCCGTGCGCTACTCAGCCTACGCCCTGCTTGTCCTGGCCCTCGCGCAGCCGGTGCCGATGCAGTCCATGTCGTACTGGAGCGTGGGGACCGTTTTCACGGATCTGTCCCTGACCGGGATCCCCAGCCCGGAGCCTTCCGGGCGCGAAGGCCCCCGGCAGTTGCTTCTGGCCGCCGTCCCATTCGGGGCCGGCGCTCAGAAGGACCTGGACCGGGTCTCGGACGCCGCGCTCGCGCAGCGGGTGCTGCAAGACGCTGAAAAGCTCTTCCCGGGAATTTCCAAGAAGCAATCGGGGACACGCGTCATCCGCTGGCGCTACGCCATGCCCGTGATCGGCCCGGGCTACCTCACGAGCCTTCGCCCTCGGCTGGCCGAGCCCTGGGAACGGATTTTCTTTGCCGGGCAGGAGACCGAGATGCCCTACTCGGAAGGGGCCATCGTCTCCGGCTTTCGCGCGGCCGCAGAAGTTCGCAGCCGGCTTCATTTTGACGGGTCCGGGGAAAACTGATCGGCTGGAGAAACATAGAACATCCCGCCGATCATCAGGCCTGAACTTTCCCTTCGCTTCGGCAATTCCCTGGCGGCAATAGTGGGATCTCCCATTGAGATGCACCCGTGGAGATGCTAAACTTGCTTCATGAACGATCGAACTCGGCTGGAGTGGATCGAGGAATTCGAAGCGGCCTCCGGAAGATCGCTTGAGCAGCGCATGCGATACGAATTTATACACACGCACAAGCCGGTGCTCGATGACGCGCCCTTCCGCGCCTTCGAAACAATGGCCGAGTACCGGCGGTGGTGCCAAGACTCCCTGCCCGCTTGGCTCGGTTATGGCCGGAGCCTTTGAGTATCGCCAGGCCCAGGAGGTCGCCGCTTCCTTTACGAAGCACGGCGTCCGGTACCTGTTCTTGGGCAAGTCGGGGGCCATTATCCTGGGCTACCCGGACACCACTCAGGACGTTGACTTGTTCGTGGAGAAGAGCCCGGAGAACGGGCATGCCTTGGTCGTGGCGCTGACCGAACTAGGTTTCCCACTCACGCCCCGGCACCGAGAAGAGATCGAGCGCGGCAAGGACTTCGTGCAGCTTCGCTACGGCCCCTTTGATCTCGACCTCATCTTCGCTCCGGATGGCATCGAGACTTTCGCCGCGGCGGACGCGCGCGCCATCATCGTCGAGGGCCTGCGTGTCTGCCATCTCGACGATATCATTCACAGCAAGGAGGCTTCGGGGCGAGTCAGGGACCGGGAGTCGCTGCCTCGGCTCAGAGCCTTCCGCGACTGGTGGGTGGAGAAGCGACGCGGCGCGCCGTGACCGGCGACGCCGGTCCCTCAGGGCTCAAGTTCTGCGCCATTGACCCCAGGCACGGACATGTGCCTTGATTTCACCGGAATGCGGACCAACAGCCTGTGCCTTGAGGTGGGGGGAATCCGGGTGGGTCTTTCGGGCCTGGACGCGGGGGCGACCCGCGCGGCGCTCAGCCGCCACGCCATTTTCCTTAGCCGCGGCGACCCTGACCTGAGCCTGGAGTGCAGGCGCCTGGGGCGCCCTCAGGGCCAGGAAGGACCCTAGGTCTGCGACAGCGGCGGCAAGCTCCACGGTCGTGGGAGGGGCTTCGAGTGGAGGCTGGACCTCGCGACGGGCCAGGGGCGGGGATGCCTCCTGCGATGAGCTCGACGAAAGTCGCGCATCGGATCGTCGGGGCCGGTCAATGCGGCGAGGTCGCCGTAATGGCTGCGGAGATAGCCCCCGGTATCGGTCCCTAAGAGCGTTTCTCCCGCCGGGCCTTGACGGACACCGATTTTGGAGTTACTCTCCCATATGTGGGAACGAATGTCGAGTCAACGTGGCCTTGAATTCCCTACGGCGCGCCGGACCGGGCCGTTTTGGCCACGACGGGCCTGACCTTGGCCGCCGCGGTCTGGGTCCGGCGGCGGGGTTTCTCCTGCGCGCGCGCTTGCCGCCGGCGCGGGAGGGCGGAGCGCCATGACGCCCGCCATCGAGGTTCGGGCCCTCCGCAAGATTTTTCACCCGGGGACCGGGCTGCTCGACTGGCTGGGGGGCCGGCGCCCCCCGCCGGTGCGAGCCCTCGACGGGGTGGACCTGAGCGTGGCGGAGGGCGAGGTCTTTGTCCTGCTGGGTCCCAACGGCGCGGGCAAGACCACGCTCCTTAAGATCCTCTCTTCGCTGGTCCTGCCCACCTCCGGCACGGCGCGCCTCGGCGGCTTTGACGTCGTCCGCCATGAGGATCGGGCCAAGGCGCTCGTCAGCTTGGTCCTCGGCGAGGATCGCGGCTTTTACTGGCGGCTGACGGGCCGCCAGAACCTGGAGTTCTTCGCCGCGCTCTACCGTTTGTCCGAAGACGAGGCCCGCCGCCGGATCGAATCCGCGGCGGCGCGGCTCGGCATGGAGGACCTCGACCGCCGCTACCAGGAATGCTCCACCGGCAACCGTCAGAAGCTGGCCCTGGCGCGCAGCATGCTGGGGGCGGGCCGCATCGTGTTCATGGACGAGCCGACCCGGAGCCTGGACCCGGCCGCCGCGGCCCACCTGCGCCGCGTGATCCGGGATTTCGCCGCCGCGGGCCGCACCGTGCTTGTGACCACCCACAACACCACCGAGGCCGAAGGCCTCGCGGACCGCATCGGCATACTCCACCGGGGCCGGCTGGCGGCCTGCGGGGGCCCGGCGGCGCTGCGGCGGAGCTTCGCCCCGGGCGGCAGCCTGGAGGATGTCTTCATCCGGGCGACCGCCGCAGGCGGGGGGGGGACCTGAGGGCATGGCCGCGGGGATCGCCTGGGCATTTTTCAAGCGCGACCTGCGCGAGCAGATGAGCTACAAGTCCTTCTTCGCCTTCGACCTCCTGCGCCTCTCGGCCCAGGTGCTGGTGTTCTACTTTGTCGCCCGGACCTTCGTTCCGGGCGCCGGCCCCCACCTGGCGGCCTACGGCGGGGACTACTTCGCCTTCGCCCTGATCGGGATCGCCTTCGCGGGCTACCAGTCCGCGGCCCTCAACAGCTTCTCCGCCGTCCTCGACGCCGAGCGGGGCAACGGCACCCTGGAGGCGATCCTCGTCACGCCGACCCCCCTGCGGACCGTGATCCTGGCCGGTTCGGCATGGAGCTTCGTCCTGACGACGTTGCGCGCCCTGGCCCACCTGCTGATCGGGGCGCTCATTCTCGACGCGGACCTCTCCAAGGCGCACTGGGGCGCCGCGGCCGCGACGGTCGCGCTGACGGTCGCCGCCCTCGCGGGCCTGGGCCTGGCTTCAGCGGGGCTGGCGCTGGTATTCAAGCGGGGGTCGCCCGTGACCGCGGTCTTAAGCGGGATTTCCAGGCTGTTGGCCGGGGTCTACTTCCCGCTGAGCGTTCTGCCGGAAAGCCTCCAGGCCATGGCCCGGATATTTCCCTTGACCTTTTCCCTGGAGGCGCTGCGCCGGGCGCTGCTGCTCGGGGCCGGCCCCGCGGGCCTGGGCCGGGAGTTGGCCGCGCTCGCGGCTTTCGCGGTCGCGCTGCTTCCCGTGGGGGTGGCCGTGCTCCGCTGGGGTGTGCGCCGCGCCAAGGAAGATGGGTCGCTGGGCCTCCATTAGGGGCCTTGTTTTCTTAACACCCCCCTGTTATCCTGCATAGTGGCGGCCGCGCCGCGGGTCCTTGCCGCGGGGGCTTCCTTTTATATAGGCAATGAGCGATCCCCAGGAAGGCTCGCCCGTCGATCCGTCGCAGCTCGACCGCATCGACAATCCCGACACCCTGCGCATGGCCCTGCGCTGGGCGCTCGAGCGCCTCGGCGCCTTGCAGAAATCCAACGCAGACCTGGCGCGCAGCGCGGACTGGCAGATCAAGATGCGGGCCAAGTCCGAGGAGACCCTCAAGAAGCAATGGGAAGCGGAGAGCGCTTACCTCCAGCAGAATCTCGCCAATCGGCGTTCGCAGCTTGAGACCGAGCACGAGTCGCTCCGCCTGCGGCTCGAGGAGGAGCACCGCCGCAGGCTGGAGACGGCCGAGCGCGCGGCCGTCCCCGACTCCGGGGAGTTGGAGTCTTGGAAAGCAAAGGCCCTGGAGTCCCAGGTCCGGGCGGATGCCCTTGGCCGCCGCCTCCGTGAACTGGAGGCCGCGCCCGGGCCCGCTCCGGGCGCCGAAGCCGAATTCTGGCGCCGCCGGGCCGCGGCGGCCGACGCGCGCGAAGCGGAGCAGCGCAAGAGCGCCGGGATCGCCGCGGATCGCTTGGAGGCGCGCGTCCGCGAGCACGAGATGGGGCTCAACGTGTGGAGGAAGAAGTGCTGGGAGCAAAGCGACCAGATCGCGGAACTGGGGCGTCTGCTGGTCGCCGCGGATGCCCCTTGGTGCGAGCGGCTCAAGTCGGCTCAGGCCCAGGCGGCGCGCCTCTCGGCGCGGGCCGCCGATCTGGAACGCCTGCTCGTCGCCGGGGGCGCCCCGCGGTCGGAGGAGCTCACGGCGGCCCGCGCGGAAGCGGCGCGTCTTTCGGCGCGGGCCGCGGAGCTCGAGTCGCGGCTCCTAGTCTCCCAGGAGTCGGCCCAGGCGGCCGAGGCGGCGGCGGCCGCGCAAGTCGAGTTGCGCCGCCGGGAGTTGGAACAGAACGGCAAGGAGCACGAGATGCAGGCCCAGCGGCGCCGGGAGCAAAGCGACCGGATCGCGGAGTTGGAGCGCCTGCTCGTCGCCGGGGGCGCCCCGCGGTCGGAGGAGCTCACGGCGGCCCGCG
>CAYJXJ010000215.1:0-374 GCA_964374095.1 uncultured Elusimicrobia bacterium | reverse complement strand
TCGGCGCGGGCCGCGGAGCTCGAGTCGCGGCTCCTAGTCTCCCAGGAGTCGGCCCGGGCGGCCGAGGCGGCGGCGGCCGCGCAAGCCGAGCTGCGCCGTAGGGAGTCCGAGCAGAACGAGGATGAGCTCGACATCCGGACCCGGCGGCGCCGGGAGCAAAGCGACCGGATCGCGGAGTTGGAGCGCCTGCGGGACGCCGAGCGGTCCTCGTGGTCCGAGAAGCTCAGGGCCCAGGCGCTCCTGGCCGAGGAATTGCGCGGCCGGCTGGCGGAAGCGGAGCGGGCGTTGGCCCCCGGGCCCGCGCGGCCCGGGGCGGGCCGCGGGGGGGGGGGGGGGGGGGGGGGGGGGCGGGGGGGGCGGGGGGCGGGGGGGGG
>CAYJXJ010000214.1:4870-7168 GCA_964374095.1 uncultured Elusimicrobia bacterium | reverse complement strand
CCCTCGAAGCGCTCGACGCGTCCGGTGGCGGGGTCCTTAAGCCGGGTCTTGACAGGCGGCGGTTACGAGGTCATACTTCGAGATAGGAGCCATGAAACCCCCTCGCTTCCCGGATTCGTTGCCGCTCCCCTCCGCCTGGGCCCTGGCGCTGCTCCTGCTCCTGCCCGCCGTCTTGTCCGCGGACTCCGGCGTCCCCCGGGATGAAGCCATGCTGCCCGAGGAGGCCGACGAGGGCCCGGCCGGGCAGGGCGGGGCGCTTGAGCCGGCCGCCGAGCCGGCGCCGAAGCCCTGCGCGGGGCAGGAGTGCCCCGCCACCGCGGCGGATTGGATCTTCTACCGCTACGGCGGGGATTGCGCCGGGATGGACTGGCGCTTCCTGCGGGCCGCAGCCAAGGCGGAGAGCGGTCTCGACCCCCGCAAGCGCGAAGGCAAGCGGGCCGGCCTCTTCCAGCTCGATCCCGAGTCCTGCTCCCAAAACCTGGGGCCCTTCGCCTCCTTCCTAAATTGTTCGGACCTCTCGGACCCCGAGGCCAACACGGCCGCGGCGCTCAACCGACTCCACCGCTACCTCGCGGGGAGGCGGGACCTGGGCGGGCGGGGTGGCTTCCCGGCCATCCTCGACGCCTGCCCGGACAACGCCCCCGCCGAGAACGCCGCCTTGGCCCTCGTCGGGATCAAGCTCGGGCCGGGAGTGCTCCGGCATGTCCTCAAGGGTCCGGCCTGCAAGGACGACGCGGTCAAGAAGGCGATCTCCTCTTTTTACGAGGGCCTGCCGAAGGCGAGCCCGAGGCGGGGCCTGGAAAAATACGAGGGCGTCAAGAAGCTCGCCGGCGGCTTGGGGCTTGCGGGGCCCCTCTACCGTCAGGGAGCCGTCAAGACCACCCTCTGTCCGGCCGAGGCCGGCAAGAGGCTCTTCTCCCGCGAGGAGCTGGACAAGGTCCTCGCCGACGGGAGCTTCAATGACAAGCCCCTGCTCGACCCGGAATTCTCGGCCCAATTCGCCGCCGCGTCCAGGCTCGGGGCGTCTTGGGAGAAGGCCGTCTCCGCCCGCCTGGCCCGCATGGACCCGGCCTGGGAGGAGCGCGGCGATCCCGGGGGCCTTACGGCGGGCGGGGCTTGGGGCGAGGCCCGCGGGGGAGCCGCAGGGGGCGCCGAGCCCCTCGCGCCCGGGTCCCAGTTGCCCCAGGGACTGCGCACCAAGGCCGACGCTCCTCCCCGGCCGGACTTGCCCAAGGACCTTCCCACGCTGGCCGACGTGCCGGTGGAGGTCAAGCCGGTCGGGGTGAAGCTCACCGGCCCGAAGGTCCAGAAGCATTTCAATTTCAAGGGGGAAAAGGCCGACGCGGAGGCCTGGACGGCGGTCTATGACGACGGGGCGACCTTCGTCATCATGACTCCCAAGGGGCCCAAACCCGCCATGTACTACCACACCGCGGCTCAGGCGGCCGACGCGGCGCGCTACCTCCCCAAGGACAGCCGGGCCAGGGTCAAGTCGATCGTCATCAACCGGGGCGTCAACCCGGACGACGCATACTGGGCCAAGGAATACAAGCGGCCGGACTTTCACTCCTACATGACGGCGGGAGAGAAAGGGATCATCACCATCTATCCCAACAACAAGCCTCTGCCCGGGAAAGACTCCATGCGCAGCGCCCTGATGCACGAGACGGGCCACATCTGGTCCTACCAGAAGTGGGGGACCGACAAGGCGAAGAATGGCTGGGTGGATTGGAAGAAGGCGATGGACTCCGACAAGACCTGGGTCTCGGAGTACGCGAAGTCGTCGATCGCGGAGGACATCGCCGAGACCTTCAAACTCTACGGCAGCACCTTCGGAGGGCCGAACTTCAAGGGGCACGAGGCGGCCACCCCCAAGCGCTTCGCGATGCTGGCCAAGGAACTAAAATAGGATGCGCGCGGCCCTCCTCATCCTTCTCGCTCTGGCCGCGGGAGCTTGCCGGGACACGGGCGGCTCCCCCGAGCCGCCCGCGCGGGAGGCCAAACCCATGAACAGCGCCGTGTCGCCGGCCGGAGACCGCCATCCCGGGGAGATCGTGCACGACGACAAGGTGGACAAGCGGGTCTGGACCAGGCGGGCGGAGGAGGTCCCCCGGACGATCGCCTGGGTCGAGTCGGAAGGGAAATGGGTCCCCGTCGTCCGGATCGAGATCACCGGGACCCCGGAGCGCCGCGAGATGGCGAAGTTCGGTCCCGGGGGACGCTTCCTCGAGACCACCATCCAGGGGCCCTGAGGGCGAACGCAATTCCTGATCGCCCTCAGGACCCTCGGGCTCCGCC
>CAYJXJ010000214.1:0-4770 GCA_964374095.1 uncultured Elusimicrobia bacterium | reverse complement strand
TCCGCCCTTGAACCGGGCCCTGAGGGCGAACGCAATTCCTGATCGCCCTCAGGACGCTCGGCCTCCGGCCTGGTACCGCGTCATCTCGAAGAGGTGGGTGGCCTGGCCGCCGAGGAAGCCCTGGAAGCGCTCGACGCGGCCGGTGGCGGCATCCTTGAGGGCCGGACGCTCGGCCAACTCGAAATAGGCGTAAGTCCAAGGTATCCGCGAAACGCGCCCGCGGACCCGGGCTTCGACCTCGATCACCGCCGCGTCGGTCGAGGATTGCCGCAGGCGCGAGCCGCGCTCGCCTTCGATCTCGGGCTTCATCGGCACGCCGGCCTGTCTCAACGCGGCGACGGTCAACTCAATGTCGGCCAAGGGCCCCGGCCCGTGGGCGTCCACCGAGGCCGTGAAATGGTTGACCTCGTAGCCATGCAGGAGCACCCAGGCGCCGTATTGGGAAACCCGGTCCAGGGCTTCGACATCCCCGCGCTCCGGCGCGGGCCAAGGACGCTCCCGGAAATGATCGTCGGCCTCCTTGACAAGGGTCTTGGCAACGGAGGGCGGATGGGGGCCGGTCAGGCGCGCCAGGCGCGCCTCCGGGAAGGGCGGCCGATGTTCGTTCAGGGACCGCGCGATGATCCGGCGCGCCGCGTTCGGGAGCTCCCACGCCCGCAGTTCCGAAATGAAGAGCTTGGGGAACGCGGGGTTGGGATGGCGGAAGTGGATCGCGGAGAGCCGCTTGTCGGGAAAATCGTAGCAGGCGGCGGCGGCGTAGCCCAGGGCCTCGAAGAGCCGCGCGATCTGGAATATGCCGGCCGCCGGGTCCTGCCAGGCGATGGTACGGAAGGCGACGTGGTCGTTCAAGAAAGTCGCGCCATGGCGTTCGACGAGCGCCTCGTAGCGCCGGACGTGCTCGACGCGCCGCCGGTAGCGCTCCCACAGGACGTCCAGTAGATTCAGAAGAAGCCGCTCCCGGGCGTCGCGGGGCGAGATGGCGCGGTGCGGGGCTTGCATTCTAAAAGAAGAGGAAGGCGGCGGTTCCGATGGCGCCGCACACCGTGAAGGTGATGATCTCGTAGCCGAGAATGTCCTTGAACTCGAGCTTGGCGATCGCCAGGAGGGGAAGGCAGAAGAAGGGTTGGATCATGTCGGTGACCATGTCGCCCCAGGCGTAGGCGAGCACGGTCTTGGCGGGGGACACCCCCAGGGTCCGCGCGGCCTCGAGCACGTAAGGAGCCTCCACGGCCCATTTGGAGCCTCCCGAGGGGATGAAATAGTTCAGGATTCCGGAGTACCAGTAGACCACCAGGGGGAAAGTCTTGGGGCCGGCCAGGCTCACGAACCAATTCCCGAGGAGCTGGTCCAAGCCCGCGCCCTTGATGATCCCGTACATCCCGGCGTAGAACGGGAATTGGATCACGATGCCGTGAAGGTAAGAGGCGGCCTGCTCGGCCGCGGCGCCGAATGCGGCGGGGTGCGGGTGGAGCAGCAGGCCCAGGCCCAGGAAAAAGAGATTGAGCTTGTTGAAGGTGATGTTGAAGCCCGAGCCCCAAGCGTCCTGCCAGAGCCAGGCCAGGGCCATCAGGCCGAGCATGCCGTTCACCGCGTAGCCCCTCTCCAAGAACCGCAGAAAGGGGGAAAGCTTCCGAGAGTCTTCCGCCGGAGGCGGCTCCTCCAGCACGGCGAGCCGCTCGGGGGGAAGGATGAAGGCGTCTTCCCTCCGTCGGGGGTAGAGCAGCCAGGCGAGGGCGACAAGGACCACGGTCATGGTCGCGACCAGAGCGAGGTTGAATGAAGAGAAGACCGTGTCGCGCAGCGGGATGATGCCGACCTTGGCCTCCATGAAGTGCTTGGGGGTGGCGACCAAGAGCGGCGCCGAGGCGGAGAGCCCGGCGTGCCAGACCGCGCCCATGCCGAAGTAGGCGACCGCGACGAGGAGCTTGTAATCCGTCTTGGGTTGGCGGGCCACGACGCGCCGCACGAGGAAGGCGCCGGCGATCATTCCCAGGCCCCAGTGGAGCCAGCACAGGGCCATGGAAAGAAAGGCCGTCCAGGCCACGGCCCCGCGCGGGGTGCGGGGAACCGACGCCAGGGCGTCGAGGGCGCGCCGGACCAGGGGGGAGTCGGCGAGGATCGCGCCGGTCATCATGATCAAACACATCTGCATCCCGAACTCGAGCAGGACCCAGAAGCCGCCGCCCCAGTGCCTGAGGCAGTCGGCGGGGGCCTGCCCGGCCAGCCCCACCGCCAGGACGAAAGTCAGGGCCGTGAGCAGGCCGGCGATGACGAAGGCCGAGGGGATCCACCGTTCGCTCCAGGCGTTGAGGGCCAGAGCCAGGCGCGTGAGCATTCTCACGCGCCCATTGTCCTTAATTGGGCCGAGGCGGTCAACGGTCCCTGGGAACTCGACTTCACCCAGTTTATAAATTGGGCGACCTCTTGAGCCGGTTTCGGCGCCGTGGCGTTGCCGAGGGCTCCCTTGAAGTGGCTCGCCTTGGTGATGTACATCGGCGGCGTTGCTCTGGATGTCATTGAGCCCCCGCGGCCGGCGGTGCAGGGACTACCTGGTCGATGTCCTTGAGCGTCATGATGCCGATTCCCCCGTATGCGAGAAGAGCCTCATCGGAGGCACGGCATGCGGCCGCTTCATTATCTGCTGATGAACCTGTTCCCACGGCTGGACAGCGTCTGGATTTGGCGTCGGAATGACTCGGCGGATGTCTTTGAGGGTCTTGATGCCGATGTCCCTTGCTTTCAGGATGTATTCATCGGTGAGGTTGAGCTTCTTGAAGCCATCTAAGGTCGAGCAGCGGAAGCATCTCCTGATGGCATTCACCGATCGGGGCCGAAGTCCTCCCCACTGCTCCTGAAGCATGCGGTCGCGCTGCCGGTCAGCCAAAATCCGGGCAATCCGCTGCTTGCACAGGCCGAACTCTTGGGCAATCTGGCTGATCGTCTTGCCTTTGGCTACGCGCGCAGGGATAAGCGTCTTGTTGCGCCACCTCACGGCCTCAACAATGGCCTTGTCCAACTCCCTTTCCATCATTTGCGGATAGCGAGCGCTGATCCCGTAGTAGCTGTGGCCCGAGGCGAGCAGCCTAAGGATCCTCATTCTCGATGGGGCCCGTAGCGGCTTTGGGCGCTGAGAAGAGGCCACAGACTGGGGGCCTTGGGGCTCGGGAAGTGGCATGAAAGCGATTCTAGAAAGTTAGACGGCTACAGTGAAAACCTTAGCTGGCGGCGGCGGCGGTATTTCACCGGTACGCACCTCCACCGATGGAGGTGATTTGCGAGAACCGCGGGCGATGGCCGCAAGGGGCAACCCGACTAAACAACGCGGGCGACTCACCGCCCCCCGGGGACGCTTACGG
This sequence comes from uncultured Elusimicrobia bacterium, assembly GCA_964374095.1. Taxonomy (GTDB): domain Bacteria; phylum Elusimicrobiota; class Elusimicrobia; order UBA1565; family UBA9628; genus CAYJXJ01. The sequence goes on along the minus strand of CAYJXJ010000214.1, from coordinate 1,414 downwards.
CAGGGGGCATCGAGTTGAGTCCTACCCTCCATCAATTGGAAGCGCAGGCCCGCATTTAGTGTAATCGTCCTATGGCTCCGGAAGATGAGTCTTCCACGGAAAGCGAACTGACCCCCGCGGGCGACAAGCTTGTCATGATCGTGGATGACGACATGGATACCGTCATGCTCCTGGAAGTAATCGTCAAGAAGGAAGGGTTCAGAGTCTCCACCGCCCGGGATGGGCAGGAAGCGGTCTACAAGATCGAGGACGAGAAGCCCGACCTCCTCTTGTTGGATCTCAGGCTTCCCACCCTGGGAGGAATCGAGATCGTGCGCCAACTTCAAGCCGGCCAGACGGCGAATATCCCGGTCATCATCGTCACCGGGCATTCCGGCGACCACGGGATGGTCCAAATGATCCGCAAGGAGTCCAACGTCGTCGGCTTCTTCGAGAAACCCGTCAAACATGCGTCCCTGGGCATGAACCTGCACACCCTTCTCAAGACCCGTCCGCCGTCGGGCACGACCCCGCTCCCGGGCTGGTAGTCCGGTGCCTTGGTTCGTCAAGATCGAGCGCGGCGTCGTGGACCGGGAAGCCTTCGACCGCCATGTCCCCGCCCATAAGGAGTTCGTGAAGGGCCTGATCGCTGCCGGGCGCGCCGCGCGCACGGGTTACTGGGCCGAACGGGGGGGAGGCATGCTCCTCTTCGAGGCCGCCTCATTGGAAGAGGCGCGGCGCATCGTGGCCGAGGACCCGCTGGTGCAGAACGGCTGCGTGGATTACGAACTGCACGAGTGGCGCGTCGTGGTGGGGTGAGGCTAGGGCTTGAGTCTTCGGGCGGATTCCTCGGCTTTGCCCATGGCCCGGTCCCAGTCCTGCAGGCGCTTGGCCCGCGCCTCGAGGGGGTCGTGGGTCTTGTCCTCCTTTCCGCTTTCCCCCTGGGCCCACAGCCAGTCCTGCGCGCGTTGCAACGCCCGGGCCGCCTGCGACCGGTCGTAGCCGGCCGCCTCGGTCAAGTTGAGCCCATCGGCGTCGGCCTCTTTCTCGAGCGGCTTCTGCAGCTCGGCGAGGCGGGGAGCGGCGTCGCGGATAAAGGCCTCGGCGACCTGGGCCGGCGTCATCCCGGAGGCGCGCGCCGCGTTGGCTTCGTACCAGGGGTCGAAGAGGCGCCTCTTGTTCTCTTCCATCTGCTCGGGATGGCGCAGGGCGAGATGCGCCATTTCGTGCGCGAGGATGAAAGCGAGCTGGTCCTCATCGGTGAACTCCAGGACCCCGAAGGTGATGACGACCATGGAGTAATCCTCGCGGTTGGGTCCGGTGCGGGCCGCGACCGCCAGGGCCGGGGAGCCTTCCACGAAGCGGAACTTGTCGGTCTAGCGAAGCTGGGTGGGCTCGAGCATTTTCTTGCCGGTCCAGGCCTTCGCCTCCTCCC
>CAYJXJ010000213.1:0-7176 GCA_964374095.1 uncultured Elusimicrobia bacterium | reverse complement strand
CCACCGGAAAATAAGACAGCGCTCCCGCCCCCGGGTAAGCGCCGAGAAGGAAGGACGGCCGCCCCTCGCCCAGCCGGCGCGCGGTCGCGGCGAGGCCTTCCCAGTAGACCGGCAGGCTGGTCACCCGATAAACCGCGGCCAAGGCCGCCAGGGCGGCCAGGGCCAACACCGCGGTTCCGGCCCAAGGCCATTTGATCCTTAGGACGCGCCTCTCGGTGACGATCAGGACGACCGCTAAAGCGGGCAGGACGGCCATGTTGAATTTCGAGGCCATGGCCAGGCCCATCGCCGCTCCGGCCAAGGCCCAAACCCCCAAGCTGCGCCGCGGCCGCGAGAGCGCCCAGAACGTGGCGAAGAACAATGTCGTCGAGGCCGCGTCCGTGCCCACCACGCCCAAGTTGGACACCAGGACCGGGCAGAAGGCGAAAAGAACTCCCGCGGCCGCCAGGGCCGGGGGCCCGCCCAGGCGGCGAGCCCAGGACATCACCGCGGCCCCCAGGATGATCCCCCACGACGCCAAGCACCACACCCGGGCGGTGTCGAGCAGGCGCTGCGCCCCGATCCGGTTCCGATAGAGGAAGTGATCGGCGAAATTATAGACGCGCCCGGCAACGAGTTCGGGATCCGAGAACATGGGGGAGACCCGCAATGCCACGAGGGGCAAGGCCCCCCACATCTCCCCGAAAGGAGGATGATCCATCGCATTGAGGCGGTAGCGGCCCGCCACCAGGTCTTGATAACCGGCGGCGAGATGGACCGGTTCGTCATAGGTCGGGGAGGAGGCCCGGATCATCCCCAATCCCAGCCCGATGTGAACGGCGATCGCCGCCGCCGCGCACAGCCACTCGCCCCGGCTCGGGGGAAGAGCCGGCGGCGCGGGCTCAGGGGTTTGCGGCGGGGCGCGCCCCATGCTCCCCCCTGGAGGGCCCGGAAGGGCCGACGCGCCGGACGCCGTCAGGAGATGAGTCGGCGTCCGGCGGGATCTCCACGAAATCGAGCCGGTCCACGGGCTCGCGGCTCAACGAAAAGGGCAGGAACCCGAACACGTTGGAATAGAAGCCGCCTTCCCCCCCGAACACGCTGGTGAGCCGCAACGGGATCGCCGAATCGACCGTCACGCTGGTCACACGCGCGCGAATGCCCCCGGCCGGCCGCAGGACATTGGCGTTGGCCCAGGGCACCACGACGATGTCCCCGGGGCGAGGCTCGCCCCAGCCCCCGCGCGAGACGTCGAGCATGCGGCCCCCCCGGCGATCGACGTACTCCTGCAGGCCCCAGTGGCCGGCGCACCAAAAACCGCGGCCCGCGGCCCGGGCCGCCGCCGCGCCCCGCAGCGCGGCCTCCTTCTGGCCGCCGGCGTGGCGCATGTCCACGGCCTGCAGGGAGACGGTCAGCGTCCCCGCCAGCGCCGCTCCGGCCCACAGCCATCGCCGGCGCCGCGGCGCCGGCCCCGCCTCGAGACGCTCCGCCAGGGCCAGCACGAGGGGGATGGTCGCCAAGAGGACCACGCGCGACGTGACGGACCAGTAGGCGGCGGCCAGAGCCAAGCCGGCGACGATCCATGGCCTCCACAGAAGGCCCCCGGGACGGGAAGAACCGCCTTCCCAGGCCAGGCCTAGACCGAGCGCCCCGCCCGCCCCGAGGATCATGCCCAAAATCCGATCGACCGGCCGGACGGGGCCGATATCGAACCACGGCCCGTAGAGGAGGGCGGCCAAGACGGCGACGGCGGCGACCCAGCCGCGACGCAGGCCGGGGACCGCCCACGGCCAGAACGCCGCCACGACGGGACCGCCGCCGGAGAAGGCCAGGAGCGAACGCAGCTTGTGCGACCAGGCCGCGGTCGGCAAGCCCAGCCCCTGCGTCGTGACCGCCCAGGCGGCGGAGTTCCCCGCCCCCGTCCAAAGAGCGAACGCCGCGGCCCCCGAGAGGCTCGCGCCGGCGTAGGCCGCGAGCCGCGCGACCGTGGCTCCCCGGCCGGCGCCCATGACCACGGCCGCGGCCAGCAGCGCGAGAGCGCTGTATTTCGACAGCATGGCCAAAGCCATGAGCGCGGCCGAGGCGCCGAACCAACGCCGGCCGCCGTCATCCAACCAGCGCGTCCAGGCGTAGAGCCCCCAGAGCCCGAAGGCCATGGCCGGCTTCTCGGCCATCAGGTGGCCCATGTTGATCGCGTAGCCGGGCCCGGCCAGCACCGCCAGAGTCGGCAGGAGCGGCTCGCGCAGGAACCTCGCCGCCAACAGGTAGAGAGCCGCGGCCGCGGCGATGTCCAGGGGCAGCAGGAGCAGCCGCATGGGAACCTCGCCGCCTCCCGTCATGCCCCACGCCCCGGCGAGCATGGCGGCCAGCGCGGGAGGGGTGTTGTTGATCTCACGGTACGGGACGGCCCGGCCGTACCAGTTGAACTGGAAATCGTAGGGGCGCGAGGGGCTGTCCCGGATTTGGCGGGCCGCGGCCAGGAAGAAGGGCTCGTCGATATGGTAGGCCTTGCCGAGGAAGGGAAGGCTCAGCGCCAAGGACGCCGCCGCGACGATCATGAGGTCCCGGCCGCGGCTCATCGGCCCGCGGCCCCTTCCACCGCGCGGCGTCCCGCGGCGGCGGTCCAGCGCCAGAAGGCCCAGCCGCCCGCGACGGCCTCCGCCAGGGCGGGACCCAGCGGCACGGAGCCGGGGAACAAGGCCTTGAGGATCAAGAGCAGCCCCAGGCCGTTGGCCGCGGCGATGACGGCCAGGGAGAACAAGGTCCCGCCCCCGGCCTTGAGGTCCGGCTGGCGGACCCGCCAGAGGGATTCGGCGGTGAAGAGCAGGTGGAAGGCGACCGCCAGTCCCATCAGATAAAGGAAGGCTTCGGCGCCCCCGGGAGAGGGCCGCGCCCAGGACCAGGCGCGATAGACCAGAGCGACCGCCGCGGCGTAGACCGGGACGCAGTAGGGAGCCAGCGCGATGACCGCGTTGGAGCGGGAAATGTCGACGTGGCCGCCGTCGGCCCCGGCCTTGAACCCGCCTACGTGCGCCCCGTGGAGCCAGGCCGCGGCCGCGTGGGTCAATTCATGCCCGAAAACATAGACTCCCTGAAAGACCCTGCCCGCCCAGGAGGAACGGGGATCGAGGAAGAGGCGCAGCAGCGCGGCGCTCGCGAGGCCCGCCACGAAAGGGGCGGAGGGGTCGGCCGACTCGGCCAGCCGCCCGAGTAAGCGTCCCGCGGACCACAGGAAGGAAAGCCCGACGGGAAGAAGCAGGACTCCGATCAGCCAGCGAAGGAGCTTGCCGAGCACCTACTCCAGCATGTACTCTTCGAAGGGAATCTTCTTGGCCCGGAGCTCCGCCTTCCAGAGTTCCTTGACCTCGGCCATCCGCCGGCGGGACTTGGCGATCCAACGGCTCTCGGGCGGGGTGAAGAGCTCGACGGCGGTTTGGAACCAGACATAGGCGTACTTGAGCGAGCTCTCCGAAACGGCCGAATCCCGCTCGAACTTGAGCAGGATGACCCGCTGCTCGAACTCGGGGGCCGTCATGCGGGCCTTGTCGAAATCCTTCTTCAATAGGGCCGTCTTGCGGGCCAGTTCGGCGTCGAAGTGGACGGCCTTGGCGGCGGGGTCCCGGCTCCAACGCAGATATTTCTCGCCCTCCATGTAAGCGTCCCGGGCCCGCAGCACGACGTCGGCGGCGGCGAGGGCGTAGACGAAGGCGAAGGCGCCGGCCGCGTAAGCCGCGGCGCGGCGCGGAGGCATTAGAAGCTGGGGCCGCTTAAGGGGCCGCGGTCCGTCGTGCGGTTGATCTCGGGAGGACGGGTCTGGAGGAGGCGGTGGATGGTCGCGGCCAACAACGGCGGACGCAGGGGCTTTTGCATGAACTCCCGGACATTGGGCTCATGGCGCACCATGTCGACGTTCTTGCGGTCGATCTGGCGCCCCGTGATGACGATGACGGGCGTGCGCGCCGCGTCGCTGCCCTGGATCTCGCGCAAGACCTCGTAGCCGCCCTTGCCCGGGAGCATGAGGTCCAGCAGGATGAGGTCGGGGCCCAGCGCCTCGATCTTGCGCAGGGCCTCGTTGCCGTCGGTGGCGCGCTCGGTCCGGAAGCCCTCGCGCTTGATCACGTGCTCCATGAGATCGAGGAGGCTCTCATCGTCGTCCACGAGCAGGATCATCTTCTCGGCCGGATCGGCGAGCGTCATCTCGGGTTGGCCTTCGCCTTCCTGCCTCACCAGGTCCCTCCGGAACCGCTCGTCATGCCCGGCGCGAGGGTGTTAAGCCGCTTATGAAGGGTCATGGCCAGAATGGGCGGCCGGAGCGGCTTCTGGATGAATTCAACGACGTTGGATTCCTGGCGCATCATCTCCATCGTGGATCGGTCGCCGAAGCGGCCGGTGATGATGATGATGGGGACCGAAGCCGCGGGCCCGCCTTGGAGGCGCCTCAATACTTCAAAGCCTCCGTAATGCGGGAGCATCATATCGAGGATGACCAGGTCGGGCTTCCATGCCGGGATCTTGTCGATCGCCTCCTGCCCGTCGGAGCACATCTCGACCCGGAATCCCTCCTTCTTGATCACGAACTCGAGCATCTCGCGCACGCCCTCGTCGTCATCAACGACGACAATGAGCTTTTCCGAGGCCGCCGCCTTCTCCGGGGATTCCGGCACGATCTGATTAAACAAAATGCCCCGTGACCCTGCAAGACCGAAAGGTGCGCGGGCTTAGAGGCTGGTCGTGACGAGGGTCTCGGTCGCGGAGACCCCGTCGATGCCGCGGATATGGGAGGTGACCAGGGAGCTGAGCTTGTCGACGGTGTCGGCCTCGACGCTCAGGATCGCGTCCCAGCCCCCGAAGACGAGATAGACCTCGGTGACTCCCGCGACTCCCCGGAATCGCCGCATGATGGCGGCCTCTTTGCCCGGGGCCAGACGGCACAGCACGAAGGCTTTCATCTAGGCGGCTGTAGTTTAACAGGTGCCGCGCGAAATTTCAAGGACTGCTGTTCCTCAGCGCTTCGGGCTTCACCTCCACCGGTGGAGGTGAAGCCTCCGCCACCGGCCGCGGCCGCGGCGCGCGCTCCCATCGCCGCGATCTCCCGGGAGCTGAATCGGCGGACTCCCGTCCCGCCGGCCTTGGCCGCGCGGATCATCGCGAGCGCCACGGTCTCGCCGGCGATGGGACGCAGACCCGCCAGAGGACCGGCCAGGAGGGGCGCTAGAGCGCCCATCGCCAGTTGGGCCAGCTGCTCCAAAGGCCGGGACTCCTCCCGCGGCCCCAGCAGCAGTCCGGGACGGAAGATCAGGACGCTTGAAAACGGCAGAGCCGCCGCCGCGGCCTCGATCTCGCCCTTGACGCGGGGGTATAGAAACGGGGAGCGGGCGTCGGCCCCCTGGGAGCTCACCAACAGGAACCGGGCGCACCCCGCGGCCAAGGCTTGCCGCGCGGCGGCCAGGACGTAGTCGAAATCCACGCGGCGGAAAGCCTCGGCCGAGCCGGCCTTGCGGCGCGTGGCGCCCAGGCAGCAGAAGAGCGCGTCGGCCGCGGGAAACGCCGTCTCGCCAAGACGCGCGAAGTCGACGACGCGCGAACGCAGCTTGCCGGAATCCCCGGCCTGCCGGCGGCCGAGACTCCAAACCTCGGCGTAGTCCGGGTCCTCCAGCAAGAGCCTCAGACAGGCGCCGCCCACGAGGCCGCTGCCGCCCAAGACCACCGCCCGACGGGGGGTCACGGCGGCCCCTGGAGCCCGAGGTCCGACACCAGGTCCCGCACTTTCCGCATGAAGGCCGCTCCCGGATCGCTCTTGATGGTCCGGTAGCCGGGGTCTTTTTCCAGCCACAGGGGATGGCCCTCGAACCCGCTGGTTTCATGGTGGCCGATCAGGAATTCGATCTCCGGGAATCGGTCCTTGAGCTCTCGGATCAGCCAGGCGTTGGCTTGCGCCTGCGCCGGGGTCAGGTCGTCGCGGTCGGAACCTCCCCCGACGTTCTCGATCCCGATGGCCGACCGGTTGAGGCCGATCACGTGCCGCGCCATCCAAGTCTCCGGCATGAGACGGTGGATGCTCCCGTCGCGGTCGACCAGAAAGTGCGCCGAAACGTTGAGGTCTCCCCCGGCCGCGACATCGGAGCGTCCGGCCGCCAGGGTCTCGCCGTCAAAAGCCCGCCACGAGGCTTGCAGGGTGGGCAGCCCCGTCCAATGCAGGACGATCAGCTGGGGCTTGATCTCGATCGTATCCGCCGAGAGTCCATAACGCTTCCCGATGTATTCGATCGTCGCCGCCCGTCGGGAGGCGGAAAAGGAAATCGGCCTCTCCCGGACCCGCGGGGCCGGCCTCAGAATCGTCAGATGGCCGTCGAACGGGCCTGATCCCAGCGTCGCGTAAGCCAGCGGCATGGGCCCGGCGTGCAGGACGGTGTCCCCCCCGTCGACGAGCCCGTTGCCGTCGTCCTTGACCAAAGTCCCGACGTGCTGGTAGCGCCCGGAACCGCGGTAGCGGACGGCCACGAGGTCTCCCGGAGACACGTCGGGACCCCAGCGCACGTCGGCGCCGGACTTCCCGTCGGCGAGGTCCAATTCGGCCACCCGGCGGTGTGACGCCACGAGGGCGTCCACGTTGAAATTGCGCTCCGGCTCCCGCGCGGTCCATTTGCCGAAGGCGGACACGAGCAAATCGGCGCAGTCGGCCCCGATATAGTTGTTGCTCTGTCTCGGGATGGAGCCGAAGAGTCCCGGCACGTTGAAGAATGAGGTCACGTAGCCCAGAAACCCGGGGCCGTCGCGCACCGAGACCCGTTGGACGCGAACGGATAGGCCATGCGCGTCCGATTCATCGGCGCCGGGGGATCTGAGCACCGTGCCATCGGATCTTTTGGCTTCGGCGGAGAACCAAAAGCTGCCGACATCGGGATGGTAGTACGTCGACGGGACCGACCGGCTGTCGTAGCGCGCGGCCCAGTCCCCCTCGGCCCCGCGCCGCCCGGCCTGGAATAGCTCGAACTCCCATCGGCCGCGGAGGCGTTCGAGTTCCTGACGGTCATAGCGGATCTTGGCCAGTCCGACCCATTGGTACGGATCCGCCTCCCACGGGTGGTTCGCATTCTTGTACATCCGGGACACGTCCGGAATGATCTGAAACCAGCGGATTTCGGGCTCATGGCACGAAGGTGTGGGTGAGTAAAGTGCTGGAAAACAAAGCACCTG
>CAYJXJ010000212.1:0-7194 GCA_964374095.1 uncultured Elusimicrobia bacterium | reverse complement strand
CCGTTGCCAAACAGACGATACCACCTCTGGCAGGGAACCTCTAGATGATTATCAGGTGCTCACGGCGGCCCAAGTCCGATCGCCCCCCTCCCCCGTGGAGAGCGCCGGGGGCGTATTATTTCGGGAACTTTTTGGGGGGGTCGCTCGTATCGATGGCATGAGCCTGAGTCCCTTGACCGATGCGGCGTTGGCGGCCCGCCTGGAGGCCCTGGCATCCCAGGAGCGCGAGAACGTCGCCGAGATCGTCGCACACCTGGCCGAGGCCGACAGGCGGGAAATCGCGCTCGACAGCGGCTATGCGTCGCTCTTTGACTACTGCACCGGCAGACTGCGGTATTCGCAGGCCGCGGCATTCCTGCGCATCCGCGCCGCCCGGGCGGCGCGGAAGTTCCCGAGGGTGCTGGCCGACCTCAGGTCCGGGGCGCTCCACCTCGACGCCGTCATGCGGCTCTATCCCTATCTGGATGCCGACAACTGCGACCGGCTGCTGACGGAGGCTTCCGGAGCGTGCAAGCGCGAAGTGCTGGCGCTCGTTTCAAGCCTGGGCGGCGCGGCCGGCGCGCCCGAGCGCGACATGATCCGCCGCCTGCCGGTCCCCCTCCCGCCGCCCGCGAGCGCCGCCTCGCCCCCGGATCCGGCTTCCCGCGCTCCGGAGACTCCCGGCTCCGGCGGGATCCAGATTCTGCCGCCGCCTTCGAGAATCCGGCTGGCATTCACCGCCGATGATGAGTTTCTCGCCATGGTCGAGCGGCTGCGCCGCCTGCGCCGCCACAAGTTTCCGTCGGGGCGCCTGGAGGACCTCCTCAAGGAGGCCGTGGGCAAGCTCCTGGACCGCATCGATCCGGACCGGCTGGCGGCGAAACGCCGGCCGCCGCCCCCTCCGGAAGGCGGGCTCGGCCGCCCTCCGACCCGCGCCGCGGGACAGTCCCTGCCTGTGATTGATTGGAATGCTACGGGGACGGCGGCCCCATCCGCGCCGAGGGACGGCGCGAAGCCCGGGGGCCGGCCGCGCTCCCGCCGCATACCCGCGGCGGTCAAGTCCGAGGTCTGGAGGCGCGACGGCGGGCGCTGCGCCTACATGGCCCCGGACGGACGCCGTTGCGAAAGCGGGGATTGGCTGCAATTCGACCATGTGATCCCATGGGCGCTCGGCGGCAAGTCCGACGACGCGGCCAATATTCGGCTTTTGTGCCGGCCCCACAATCTGAGACTGGCCCGCCGACGATTCGGCCCGAGGCGGCTTGCCCCGCCGTGAGCCGCTGCGTCCGGACGCAGTGGCCTACGGGTCGCGTTCTTGAACGCCGGCGCATCGTTTCCCCGGCGAGACGCCCTCTTTCCCGTTGGGGGGCTGGATTGTCGCGCTCCGGGCTGCCAGAATCTTTCAGCGCACCCCTTCCAGTTATTTGGAAGCGCCGGGTGTTCGGTTTTGTATGATGGTGAAACGTGAGCGCAAAACCGAACACCCGGCACCTCACGGTGGCCCGATGATCCCCCGAACCAAATCGGCCTTCTGGACCTTGTTCGCGGCAAGCCTGGCGCTGCTCTCCATCCCCTCGATCACGGTGCTCGAGACTTTAACGGACTACTGGAGGATGATCGAGAACACCGATGCCGCGGTCGTGCGTCCCACGGTCACCCGGAGCCTCGCGCACCCCGATCGAATCCACCCGGAACTGGCTGGTGAGGAAGAGGGCCTCCACTTCGTCGAATTCAGCCTGCGCGCTCCCTCGGCCGGCCGCGTCGAATTGGCGGCGGATTTCACGCACTGGGAGAAGAGCCCCGTCCCCCTCAGACCCGCCGGTTCGGGGCTTTGGGAGATCACCGTGCCGCTGCCGGCGGGGACCTACCGCTATCGTTTCCTCGTCGATGGACAGCCGCAGCTCGATCCCTCACAGCCGCAGGTCGAGGGATCCAAAGGCCGGCCCGCCTCGCTCCGGCGCGTTCCATGACCGAAGGGAATGGTTCGATTCCGAAGGATACAGGAGGAGAACCATGACCGAAGGGAATGGTTCGATTCCGAAGGATACAGGAGGAGAACCATGACGCGGCTCCTGGCCGCCGCCGCGCTGGCCCTCGCCCCCGCCCCCGCGGGCGCCTGGTCGCTCTTCGCCAAGGAAAAGCCCGCGGCATTGATCTGGATTCCCGCCGAATCGTTCTCAGACTGGGAGGGGCTGGAGCGCATACTCGAGCGCCATGACGACCTGGGCCTGACCGTGGGCCTAACCCCGGCGATGTCCGCCGCCGTGCGCGGAAAGTTGGCGACCTTCCAGCGCGAGGGCAGGCTTGAGATCGGCCTCAGGCTGCCCGGCGACCCCCCCCTCCCCTTGATCCACTCCTTTCCCGGGGCCCCGCGGCCCGAGGACCCCCGCGCGCTCCTGGCCGCGGCGCGCGACCGGCACCGCGCCGTGTGGGGCGCCTCACCGGAGGGATTCCTGCCCGGCGGAGGCGAGATGTCGCCCGCGATCCTTCCGGCCCTCACGGCGGCGGGACTGCGTTGGACCGCCATCGGCGATTACCCGGCGCCGGAACTTTGGGCGATTCGCGGCGAGGTGGCTTTGGTCCCCTGCCGGGGCGTGAGGGTGCGCGGCCGGGAGCTCGAGCGCGGCGATTTCGGCGGCGAGGAAACTTCGACGGCGGCCGTGCTGCTCGACGAGAACGACCGGCTCGTCCCCGAGGGAGCGTTCCTCCGTTTCGCCTCCTCCGCCGACAGCCGCAAGGTCCTGAAGCGGTTCCGGAGCGTATCCCGGAGCGTCCGGGACCGGCAGGGCACGCCCGCCGGCGTTCCCTCCGAGCCATGGCCGCAATGGAACGGGTCCGGGGACCCGCTGTCGCGCACTCCCGCCCAAAGCTCCGCCTGGCAGAGCTACGGGGAGGCCGCGCGGGCGCTGGCCGCCTACCAGCAATCGGGTTCCGCGCAATTAGCCGCCCTGGAGGCGGCCACCTCCGCTCTCCACGCGGCGCAGGCCAGACGCCTCTATCTCGGGCTGGCGTCCCCGGAGCGAGCCCTGGAGGCCGAGGGCGAATTGCGCCGGCATCTCGGCGACGTCTACCGGCATGTAGGCCAGCCTTCCCCGGACCGCCTCCTCTCAAGCTTCGGCGGGGGAGCGACCGAGAGCGCCCAGGCGCCCGCTTCCGCGCGCGGCGGCGTGCGCGTCCGCCAAGGATCGAACTGGGTCAGCTTCGGCAACCCAAAGGTCCCCAAGTCCACCGGAACCTCCGAGCCATACGCCATCGAGCAATTCCGGGTGGAATGGGACGAACAGGAGATCCGCTTCATCTACCGGCTCGGCTCCTTGCCGGCCGACCCGCAGGCCCCGCGGGGGTTCGGCCAGCCCCTCGTCCATACCTACATCGATCTCAATCACGTGGTGGGGGCCGGTTCCACCCGGATGCTCGAAAGCGCCTCCGCCTCCATAGCCACCGATGACGCGTGGGAAGCGGCGCTCACGGTCTCCGGCTGGGGGTTCTGGCTGCACCGGCTGGGCGCCTCGGGGGAGCCGATCCTCGCCGAGCGAGGCGAGCCCGCCGCCGACGTCGAAAGGCGCGAAATCGCGGTGCGGCTGCCCCGGGCTCTCCTGCGCGGCAACCCCGCCAAGTGGGGCTACCTCGTCGCCGCGACGTCGGTGCGACCCGAAGCCGATGGACGCCGGAACGTCCGGGGACTGCTGGGGACTATCGACGCCCAGCGGCGGGCCTCCAAGGCCGCCGGAACGGAAGCGGCGCTCCCCGCGGTCCGCGCGCCCTAGCCGCGGGCCTGCTAAAATACGAAGTCAAACTCGGACGCGGAGATCGGGAGCTTGCCCGGCTCGCCCAACCATCCCTAGGACTAACGGGCCGGATTACGGCCGGCCTCGGGGGCCCTCGCGGCGCCCGTCCACGTGTAGAACTTGGGCGCCGAGAATGTCCCCTTGGCCCCCAGCAGGTCGATGGCGGCCACGCGCACCCAATACTGACCCGGCGGCAAGCCCGCGGCCTTGAAGTCGACGCCCGGGTCCGCGTCAAAGACGCGATCCAGCACCACGGCGGCGAAATCCTCCGTTCGCGAGACCTGGATGTGGTAGGCCGACACCGGGACGCCGACCTTCAGGCTCTTCAAATCCGAGCGGTTGGCGCCGAGATCGGAGGCGCCGCCCGGGCGGCGCGCGGCAGGCGCGGGGGGAGCCGCGATCGGGGCGCGGGTCTTGCGAAAGGCCGCGTCGAAATCGGCGGCGCGCGCTTGGAAGTCGGGCATGTCCGGGATCGCCATGGGCACGCCCGGGGCCAGGCCGATTTTGACCTCGGTGGCCATGCCGGCGCCGACGTCCACGGTCTTGCCGGCCGCCTCCACGCCCACCTTGCCCGTGTATACCTCGACGAGGGTGGAAAGGTCGGGCCGCACCTTGGCCGAGTACTTGGAGTCCTGGCCGCGCGGGGTGATCACCGTCGAGGGCGTGGCGACCTTGCTGCGGCTTCCGACGAACAGCCCGCCGGCCTTGAGCTCCACGTCGTAGTCCTTGTCGTCGGGCTTGAATACGGCCATGGAATTGGGATCGAGGCTCAACAAGTCCTTGTTCAGGAACCGCACCTTGGCCCGAGAAGAGTCGAGAGTGCGCACCGCGTCGTTGCCAAACAGGTCCATGTCCGACCCCGTCGCCTTCCAATCCCCCACCCCGCGGCGGCGGTAGAGGACCTTGTTATGCCGGTCATAGAGCCACGCGGTCCGGAGATCCTCCTTGATCATCCCGACCGGGACCCGGAGGGTCATCCCGGTCAATGCCACCGTCGGATCGCGGGACGCAAGCTGATTGTTGTACTTGAGCAGCTCATCCCATCGGGCGGGGTCTTTCAGGTAGGCGTTGGCGATGGCCCAAAGGGTATCGCCCGGTTTGACCACCACCTCCTGGAAGGCCGGCTCGGCGGCCTCAGCCGCGAAGCACAACACGCCGGCCAGGACCGCGGCCGTCCACCGCCGCGGGGACCGCACTCAAGCCACCTTCTCCGTGACCACCACGGCGCCCTTCGGGTCCAGGGCGAGGGTCTTGGGGATGGTGAAATAGAATTGCGAGCCCTTGCCCAACTCCGACTCGACCCAGATCTTCCCCCGGTGAGCCTCGACGAAATAGCGGGCGATGGTCAGCCCCAACCCCGTGCCCCCCTTGCGCTGGCCCGTCACCTGCTCGAACTTGTCGAAGACGCGGCCGAGGTAGGACTCCGGGATGCCCTCCCCGGTGTCGGCCACGCAGCACTTGAGGCCGGCGGCCTCATCGACGATCGAAATGGTGATCTTGCCGCCCGGGGGGGTGTATTTGATGGCGTTGCCCAAGAGGTTGGTGAACACCCGCTCCAGTAAATCCCCGTCGGCGTCGATGGAATATTCCTCCGCCGCCTCCACGGTGACCGGGATCTTCTTCTGCTGCGACAAGGACTCGAGGATGGTCATCGAGCGGCACGCCACGCCCGCCACCGAGACGGGCTGAAGCTGCAGGCGGATGCGGCCGGACTCCATCTTGGCGATGTCGAGGATGTTGTTGATCAGCCCCATGAGGCGGCTCATGGAGCGTTGGATGGAGGAGACCATGTTGTGCTGTTCGGGGTTGAGCACGCCGGCAAGCCCCTTGAGCAGGACCTCGATGAAGCCCATGGCCGATCCCAGCGGGTTTCGCAGGTCGTGGGTGATATAGTGGAGGAACTCCTCCTTCATTTTCTCGAGTTCCTTCTCCAAGGTGACGTCGCGCAGCGCCGTCACGACCCCCAGCTCTTCCTTTGAAGGCGAAAAGAGCGTACGGGCCGCGATCCGCACGAAGCGGTGGGATTTCTCGGTGGACAAGTTCATCTCGCGGAAGACTTCGGGCTTGGGGTTGCCCGCGACCTCCTGCACGGCCGCGCGGAGCTTGGCATCCGGGATCGCCTCGTCCCAGGTCTTTCCCTCGAGAACGGCCCCGGCATCCACCCCGAAGAACTCCAGGGCGCGGCGGTTGGCCAGCCGAATGCGCCCCTCCTTGTCGGTCATGACGATGCCGTCGTTGATCGAGAAGAGGATGGCCTCGGTCTTCTTCTGCTCGGCCAGCACGCGATCCACCTGAAGATCGGAGTACTCCCGGAGCTTGTCGGTCATCCGGTTGAAGATGTCGGCCAGGTCCTGCAGTTCGTCGCGGGTGGCGACTTCCACTTTCGTCGAGAAGTCGCCCCGCGAGACCGCCTCCGCGGCCCGGCTCAGCGCGAGGAGCGGAGACGTCAGGCGCCGGGCCAGCAGGGTCGCCCCGACCAGGGAAAGGAGGACCGCGCCGGCCACCATCCGCCACGCGAACTTCTTCGTTGCCTCGAGGACGCCGGGGACGAGCTCCTGGGTGACCACCGCCCCGTCGATCGCCGGCACGCGGGCGTAGGCCCCGATGACGAGCTTGCCCCCCTGCCGGTCCGTCTTGGAGCCGATCGCGGGGGCCTTCAGCCCGGTCCGGACGATATCCCAGGTCGGGACCGTCCGCCGCCTTTCCTCGGACAGCACCTCCTCGCGCGGATAGATCAGGGGCCGGCCCGCGGAATCAACGAGTATCGCGAATCCCGAGCCGCCGGCGTCGTCCTGCCTGAGGCTCTTGGCCAACTCCTTGATGGAAACGAGGAGACGGATGGAGATTCCGTTGCCCATCGGATTGTAGAGCTCCAACGTCTCGGCCTCGGGGGAGATCAGTCTGGTGGGAGTCTTGGCGGCCTGGAACCGCTTGAAACCCTCCTCCTGGGCGCGATCGACCATAGCCAGATTCGGCGAGTCCCCGGTGTAGATCTTGCTCTGCTCCGCGCCCGCGGGGCTTAGGATCGAGAACTCGATGAGGTCGGGGTGCGAGTTGATGAACTCCTGGATGAGCCGCTCCTTGTCGCGCCACTCCAGGCCGGTCCGGAGTATGCGCAGGACGTACTGGAAACGCCGATCGCTGTCCAGGATGTGGCGGTTCACGGCGACCGACGATCGCTCGGCCAACCTCAAGTTCAGTTCCAGCGCGGAGGTCTCGAGCCCGATGAGCCCTTCCTTGGAGATGTAATGGGCGATAAAGAACGCCGGGATCAAGGCCAACGCGCCCATGACCGCGAAGAACTTGAGAAACAGCCCGGAACGCAAGAACTTCACCACCTAAGGATAATGCAAGTTCCAGGTTATGTCAATACGGCTCTCGGTGCCAGGCATGCAGAACTCCGCCCGGGCGGAGTCCACCGGCACCC
>CAYJXJ010000211.1:0-7266 GCA_964374095.1 uncultured Elusimicrobia bacterium | reverse complement strand
CGACATGAAACGAGGGGGTTCTTCAGCGGAATCAGATGTTAGGATGTGACCCCATATGCTAGCATCCACTTGGGGCCCTCAGGGCACTCAAGGTCCTCGACACCCCTCCGGAGGAGCGCTTCGACCGCATTACCCGGCTCTCCCAGCGCCTCTTTCAGGTCCCCGTGGCTCTCATCACTCTCATCGACAGCGACCGCCAGTGGTTCAAGTCTCACCCGGGAGTCCCCATGACGCAGACGCCGCGCGACATCTCGTTCTGCGCCCACGCCATCGCGGACCGGGAGGACGTGATGGTGGTCCCTAACCTTTCCGAGGACCCCCGCTTCGCCGATAATCCCCTCGTCGCGGCGGAACCCCGCGTCCGTTTCTACGCCGGGTGCCCCCTGCGTTCGCTCGACGGTTATCGTCTGGGAACCCTGTGCGTCATCGACCTCAAACCCCGACAGCCCGACCCCGACCAGATCCGAACGCTCCAGGATCTGGCGGCCATCGCCGAACTCGAGCTCAATCGGGGAGAAATCGGACGCGCGGTGACCCTCCTGCGCGAGAGCGAGGCCGAACTCCATCATCAAAAGGAGACCATGGTGGCCGTGCTTGAGAGCGTCTCCGAAGGTCTGGTCGTGGCCGACCCCCAGGGCCAGGTGGTGCTCCTCAACCCTGCCGCCGCGAGGCTCCTCGGGACCGAAGCGATTGGGCTGCCGCTGTCGGAATGGCCCCAACGATTGGGCCTCTTCCAAGGAGAACATTCCTCGGAAACGGCATACGCCGAGCTGCCGTTGCTGGCGGCGATCACGGGCTTCGAGATCGGCGAGCGGGAATTACGGCTCCACCGGACCTCCGGCCCCGATCTCTGGCTGGCGGCCGCGGCGAAGCCCTTGCGGGACCGTCAGGGTCTGCTCCGCGGCGGCGTCATGGTGCTGCGCGACGTGTCTCAGCGCCGGGAGGTTCAAAGGCTTCGCCAGGAATATATCCACAACGTCAGCCACGAGTTGCGCACCCCAATCTCCGCGGTATGCTTCGCCCTCCAGCCCTTGTTGGAGAACGCGGAGGGCCTGGGGGGAGTTCAAGCCCGGGCCCTGCTCCGGGCCGCCCACTCCGGGGCCAACCACGCCTTCCGGATGACCGAGGACTTGATCGAGGCCGCGCGCGCCGAGGCCGGCGGGATCAAGGTGAGTCCCCGCCGCCAGCGGGCCGGCCCGCTCTTAGCCGAGATCGCGGGGATGATGCGGCCGAGCGCCGAGTCCAAGTCCATCGGCCTCGAGTTTCAGCAACCGCGCGGTATTCCGGAGGTGAACTGCGATCCCGCGCGCCTGCGCCAGATACTCGTCAACCTCCTGGGCAACGCCATCAAGTTCACCCCGTCGGGAGGCACGGTCCGCCTCTCCGCCCACCCGACCCCCGATCGGTCCGGCCTGCAGGTCACCGTTTCGGACACCGGCTGCGGCGTCGACTCCGCGTTAGGGCAGCTGATCTTTGAGCGCGGGGCCCCGCCCCGCAGGCCGGAACACGGCGGCGAGCGGGGCCTGGGCCTGGGCCTCGTGCTGTGCCGGGAGCTTGTCAGGGGCCACGGGGGCCGCATCTGGCACGAGGCGACTTCTGGAGGCGGGGCGACGTTTCATTTCATCATACCGGCGGCAGAGACCGCTCCACAAACTCGGGCGCGGACCGCCCGGTCACGGCGGCGCTAGCGTGGCCCGCATCCTCATCATCGACGACCACGGCGTCATGCGGGACTCCCTTAAGGAGGTCCTCTCCCAACGCGGCCACGAAGTCTGGGCCGCCGCGGACGGACCATCCGGACTGAGAATCGCCAAAACCTGCGATCCCCAGATCGTGATCCTCGATCGGGACCTGCCCGGCATGACGGGCTCCCAGGTTTTGCCCGTGCTCCGCCGGTCTCATCCCACCGCGCGCGTGATCATTCTCACCGCCTTCACCGGCTCGAAGACGGCCTCCCGCTACCGCGACTCGGGAGCCGACTCATTCCTCTCCAAGGGCACGGACCTGGCGGGCCTCTTCCGGGAGATCGACCGGCTGCTCGACGGCCGGAAAGCCCGATAACCCCCGCTGTCGCAAGTTGGCATAGGCTCAAAGCCCCCTCAATTTGGGGCTGATGGACCCATCCGTCGGCGGCCTGGACGTGGGATAATCAAGGACGCCATGAGCGCGACCGCCTCCCTCTTGCTGGTCCTGGGCTCCGTCAGTTGGGCAACCGGGGCCAGGGTGGCTAGGCAATGCGCGGGAGTCCTCGTCGAGTTCAAGACCCTGGTCCCGGGACCTGCGCCTCCAATAATTGGAAACGCAGGCGGTCCCCTCCTGCCCTCCGCGACCTTGGCCCCCCCGGAGGAAAGCCCGCACTGCGATCCTCAAGTCATTGACGCCTTCAAGAAAGCCTGGGAGATGGCGGGCTACGGCACCCAGGAGTACGAAGCCGGTTTCCGGATCGATCGAATTGAGGACCGACTGGAAATCGTCTTCGCGCCCATGACCCGCGAACGTATGAAGCTCACGATCCCCATACTCCGGGGCGTGACCATCGCCATCGCCCACACGCACCCCAACGCGGCCGATCCCGGCCCCGGCCCCAAGGACCACGAATCCCCGGTGCGAAACTACATCATCTCGCGTTGGGCTCTCAACATGACCCTGCCGGGAACCCGCCCCCACCGCCGGGTGAGGGGTTCGGATTGGGGCAAGCCCTGCCCATGATGCGGTTATCGGCGGCTCTCTTGCTTCTGGGCGCTCCCGCGCCGGCCCGTATCCCCCGGGCGCGGGCGGCGCCTCCCGTGCTGATGGCCCCTACCGTCGCCGCGGGCCGGGGCACTTGGGACTAGAACTCCGCCCGGGCGGAGTTCTTCATTCCTGGCACCAACTCAGGGCACTCTAAGCCGCGGAAACGCCGGCCGGGAACACGTCCCAGCATTCGTTGGCGTGGCGCAGGAGCCCCGGGTCCTGGGCGGCGCGTTCGGCGAAGTCGCGCACCGAGGGTTCCCCCCAGGCGCGGACCACAGCGTGCCAGGCGTGCTCCAGAGTTTGGCGGCGGAGGTCGCCGGCCGCGAAAGGCAGGGCGTTGAGGAGCTTGACCTTGCCGTCCGGAACCACCAACACCATGGCCTGGGGACTCTCGAGGCGGGTCCGGATCTCATGCTGGATGTCCCAGGGATACACCGCCAGCCGCAGCGCCGCGGCATGGACTTGCGCCCGGTCCTTGAGCTCCGCCAAGGCCCGCGTCCATTCCTCCGGCGAGGGAGCTAGGCTCTCCCAGGACTGCCAGGCCCGCCCCAGCCGCATGAGCGGACCGGTCACGAAGGTCCTCGCCCCAGCTTCAGCGGCGAGATCCAGGGTGTCGACGATGCTCGCGAGATTGAGTCGCGTCGGGACGAACACGGCTTCCGGGGCCAAGCCCCGGCGGGCCAATCGCCGCAGAGCCGCCAAGGCGCCGCCGAATGGGCCGTCGGGCCTCACTCGCTCGTGGACCGCGGCGGTGGGGCCGTCGAGACTGATTTGGATGCAGGAAATCTCCAGGCCCGCCAGACGGTCGGCGACGCCCTCATCGATCGCCAGGCCGTTGGTCTCGATCTTGATTTCGACCCCGCCGCGACGCAAGGCTTGGAAGACCTCCCAGATATGCGGGACTTCCATGGGCTCTCCCCCGCCGAAGGCGGCATAGGGAATACCGAGCTCGACGGTTTGCCGGGCGACGTCGAGCGCCTCCTCCTTTGACAACTCCCGGGACCAGGCCTTCTCCGGGCCGGACTCCTCGCAGCAATGGAGACAGCGTCCGGTGCAGCGGTTGGTGATCTGCCAGGCGAGAAAGAGGGGGGCGCGGTAGTCTCCCACCAACGCCCCATCCCTATGATTCATAGGAAGGGACTGTCCCCTTTCGGGACGCCCCCCTCCGGTGCGTCACGTGAAACGAATGTAGGGCTGGGCCATCACCCGCTCGGAAACTTCCTCAACGACGGGAGTCTCCCAGGCAAGCTTCTCGGCCTTCGCCTTGGCATCCGTCACGGTCTTGTGGTCGTCCATGGTTCTCCTTCATCGCCAGCTAGACCACCGCCGGCAAATCCTCCAGAACGCTTAGCCGGTTGGCCCCGGCCAGGAGTTCCGAGACGTCGGCGGCCCGGGAAACGTCCCGCCTCACGCGGGGATCGTCCCAGGCCGCGAGGTAGCGCTTCCAGGCCTCCGCCAGGCCCATCGTTTTGAGATCGGCGCAGACGACGGGCAAGGCTGCCGAAACTTTCACGCGGCCATCGGGCAAGATCAAGAGGGTGGCGGGGGGCTGGGCCAGGGCTTCCCGCGCTTGGTCCCCGAGCTGGAAAGGGCGGAAAGCCAGTTCGAGGAGGCCGGCCAGTTCGGCCTCGCGGGCCGAGAGCATGGCGAGGAATTCGGAGTACTCCTCCTCCGAAGGCTCGAGCCTGTCCCACAGCCCCGCGGCGGTGCCAATCCGCATCAGGCGGCCGGTGTTGAAACGAAATGCCCCCAACTCCAGCGCCAGGTCGATCACGGCCGTGGCTTCCCCGATATTAAGGCGTGTGGGGGCGAAGGTGATCTCCAGCGGCAGGCCGGCCTCCCGCAAGAGGCGGCAGGTCGAAACGGCGGCCTCAAACGACCCTCCCGGCCGCATCCGCCCGTAAGTCTTCTGGCTCGCCCCATCGAGCGAGACTTGCACCGAACGCACGGGGAGGCGCGAGAGTCTTGCGACCCCTTCCTCATCCATCGTTTGACCGTTGGTCTCGATCTTGAGCCACACGCCGCCCCGGCCCAGGGCCTCGGCCACGTCCCAAAAATGGGGGACGATGGTCGGCTCACCCCCGCACAACATCACATAGGGAACGGCTTGGGCGACAATTTCAGCGGCCAGGCGCAAAGCCTGGCCACGGTCGAGCTCCCCCGGCATGGCCCTCCCGGGGGCTGACTCCGTGCAGCAATGCAGGCATGCCAGGTCGCAGTCCCGGGTAAGCTGCCAGGAGACGAGGGCCGGCGCGGACAGAGTGCCGGCCCTCATCGCCCTCCGACCACCGTGAGAGCCAGGACGCCGGTCGCGACCGCATAGCAGAGAACGATATTTCGCACCGCGGGCAGGAAATGCCGGGGAGTATCCCAGGTCTGACGGGCGGAATGGACGCTCGCGGCCCACAGCGGAAGCCCGGCCAGCGTCGCGAAGACCGCCGTGGACGGAAAGAGGCCGGCGACCGCGCCGACCGCCGCGACGATGAGCCCCGCCAGCGCCAGTCCCGCGTAGAGGGTCACGCCGCCGCGCCGTCCGAGCCGAACCACCAGATTCCGCTTGCCCACCAGCCGGTCCTGATAGAAATCCGGGATTTCGTTGACCACCGCCAGGGACATGATGAGCAGGCCCGGCACCAGCGAGACCGCCAGGCACCCCCAAGAGAAGCCGCGGGTGTGCAGGTGCAGGCTCCCCAGGGTCATCCATGGGCCATAGGACAGGGCGATGGCGGCCTCCCCCAGGCCCCGGTAGGCCCAGCGAAACGGCGGCCCGACGTAGAAGACCGCGGCCGCGCCCCCCAGCAGGGTGTAGAGGACGATCGGCCAGCCGCCCTCGACCGCGAGCCAAAACCCCGTTGCCGCCGCGAGGCCGAATGACGCAACCCCCACCCACAACATCCATTCCGGGATATACTCGTCGTCCGATGGGTTGAAGACTCGGTCCGTGCCCATGCGGGCGTCGAAGTACTCGTTGAAGGACTCGACCCCAACCACGGCCAGGAGTATGCCAAAAAGACCCGCCCAGAACACTCCGGGCCGTAAAATTCCTTCCTGGCCGTAAGCCCACGCGGCTCCCAGCAGGTACGGCAAAAGACCGGCATACAGAAAGAAACGGTAACGGATGGCACCTAAAATCTTAAGCGGCAGAGGAGCGCGCGTCCTCGGCGCGAAACCCTCTGCCGCGGCTGTGGCCGTGCTCACAAATCTACCCACTTGTGCAATTCCGAGATGACGCCGGGGTCCTTCTCAAGCCGGGCGGCGAAGTCGGCCACTTCCGGCCTCTTCCACGCTTCCAGGAACCGGATCCAAACCTGCCGGAGCGTCTGACGGCGCAAATCGCCGCAAATGAAGGGAAGGGCGTTGATCAGCTTGGCCTTGCCGTTAGGCAGGATGATGAAGAGGGCGGCGGGATTTTCGAGGCGGTATTTGACCTCCTCGATGATGCCCATCTCATGGAAGTACACGCGCATCCGGCCTTCATATTCCTTGACCTTGGCGCGGAGGGTCTCGAAATAGGGAGGGTACTGATCCTGGCTCGGTCCGGTGATGTGCCAGGAACGAACGGCATTGCCCGTGTACATGAGGGGACCCGTATAAAAACTATAGGCCCCCGCTTCATAGGCCATGTCGACCACTTGACCGACTTCCCCGATGCTGAAGCGCGCGGGGACGAAGTTGATTTCGATAGGAACGCCCGCTTCCTTGAGATGGCGTAGCCCTTCGAGCGCCCGCTCCAGCCGCCCGTGCACGCGCATCTTGTTGAATGCGGCCGGGCTGGCGCCATCGAGACTCACCTGGACGGCCTTCACCCCGAACTCCTTGAGCCGACGGCACGTTTCCGCCGTGAGGTAATGTCCGTTGGTCTCGATCTTGAGCGCCACGCCGGTGCCGGAGAGGCGCTCCACCATCTCGAAGAAATGGGGATGGACCATCGGCTCGCCCCCGGAGAAGGAGACGTAGGGCACCGCCTCCTTCACCAGTTGATCGAGGACCGCGACTATCTCCTCGCGCCCCAGCTCGTCCTTGAAGGCCTTGCCGGGACCGGACTCCTCGATGCAGTGCAGGCAGGCCAGATTGCATTCGTTGGTGATCTGCCAGGCGACGTAGAGGGGCGCGCCGAGATCCTGCGTCGACGCATCGAACGCCAGGGTCGCGGTCTGGGCCACGGCCTACTCCGCGATGAGGCCCTTGGCCTTAAGATCTTCAAGCACGCCCGCGGCCTCGGCCTCGAGCCGGCCGGAGGCGTCCTCGAACCGAGCCTTGAGCCGCTGCCCCAGATCGGCGCGCGTCGCTCCGGCCAAAACCTCCCGGACGACCGCGGCGGCGGTCGGGTTCAAGGTATAGACCTTCTCCGCCCGCGTCTCGAAAAGGACGGCGCCGAACTTCTCCTCACGGAACTTCACGAACGGTGCCAGCTTCATGACTCCCTCCTGGTGGGCGGTCAGGCACGGCAGCGCCTCGGCCGCCTCTCTCTCTACGATGGATTCCATTTCGGCTTGAATCTGCCGTCGCGCCGCCGCAGGCGGCAAGCCTGCC
>CAYJXJ010000210.1:0-7320 GCA_964374095.1 uncultured Elusimicrobia bacterium | reverse complement strand
GCATAGCCTACGTCGAGGGCTACTGTCAAGCTATTTATGGGCCACTACACTAGGCAGTTCTCGATTGACGCATAGCCAAGGCTCGCGGCCTTGTCCCCAACGAACTCGATACTTCCCAGGAAAACTCTTCGCGCCTCCGCTGGGCAGTTCTGGAGGACTTGGGAGACAACATCCGCATTCTCACCCGCCGGAGATGCATCGACCGCGCGAAGCGGCCTGGAGACTATCATGAGAAAAACGAGAAGAGCGGATTTAATGGTCATGAGAGAAAACCTCACGGCGCTGGGATCGAAACCGCAGTAGCCTATCATTAGGGGCCGAGAAATTTCGCGGTGATTCTCATCCAGTTCTTGAAATCACGAAGAAGACTTGTGGCGAAGAGGCGGCGCTCGCCAGTCCCCCGCCCGTCGGGCTAAAGAACTGGGATACCGAGTCCCTTCAAGTACTCGAAGGTCGGATCGTAGAATTCCATTCTCCGCGTCGGGTCTCCACGCTCCCCGGGAGGGACCACGATTACCATTCCCTGCCGAGCCCGGGTCAAGAGGACGCGATAGGCGTTTTTCAAATAAGTCCGCCGTTGCAATTGGCGAATTTTGTTCCAACGGTCTCCGCGAAAGAACCGATGCTCCCAACCGGCCGGGGTATATCTAAGGTCCCCGTCCCAGGTAACGCACGCCCAATCCAGCTCCAGTCCCTGAATATGGAACTCCGTCGCAACATCCTCGAGGTAGTAGGACGAACGAATGTCCTCCTTACCATCAAGGAACCAGTGCACCGGATCCATCGGCGACTTCACATCGATTGCGTGAGGCTTGAGTCTCTCCGCCTGCGAGGAGGCGACGATCCCGAACCGCTCGGAGCCGCGCGCATGCTCTTTGAGCCATTTTTTCGCCCCGACAAGATCGCGCGTCAGGACGATGGGGTAGGTCCCACTCACTTTGGATAGGGTGGCGCGCGCCGCTTCCGCCTCAAGGTCCAGCAACTGCTTTACCAAGAGCGAGACATGCTCCGCGCGGAAGGACCGCATCGACACCGAAAGGTGCAGATTGTCCCGATGGAATACATTCGAACGAGACTTCAGAGCCTCAAGGACCCTTCCGGCACCATATTCGCTGTCCGACAGGCGGGATGAAATGTGAATGTCCCAGCCCTTGTAGGACCGCTCCAGCGACTCGATCCACTCTCCAATCCCCGACTCCCCCGTGTTGATTTCCTGACCTCCTCCCACGAGACAGACCACCACAGCCCAATCCGGGTGCTTGTCGAGACAAGAGATGAGAAACTCCGGTTCGGATCGATTGAAGTTCGCGTGCCCCTTTTTCCGACGCATGAAGTTGGAGGTTTGCCTCAAGTCCCAGGCCCTCTGCGCTTCATCGAATAGGGCAACATGCTCTATCGGGGGGCGGTTCCCATCGACAAGGCACTCGTCGCGGAAGTGATGAACATTCTGGATGAACAGCTTCACTTCACTCAACACCGCGCCCTTCTTGACCTTTTTACCACGGGCTCTCTCCCGCTGCACCTTGTCTCTGGTCAGAGCCTCTCGCAGAATATCTACGAGCGGTCCGTTCCCGGACAGAAAGACGCTGTATAACTCGGCATCCTTATCGATGTGTTGGGTGGCGATGTTCAGCCCCACCAAGGTCTTCCCGGCTCCCGGGACTCCGGTCACGAAGCAAATGGCCTTGCGGGACCGTAGTCTTGCCGATGCGATTATCTCGGAAATGACATCGGAGGTCTCGCTCAGATTGACTGCACCCGCGTCGCTGCGTGAAATATCCTTGACGGAATGTCCAGCGTAGAGCGCCATCGCCGCCTCAACGATGGTGGGGGTCGGGCTGTAGCGGCCCTTCTCCCAGCTTGGGGGATCAATACTAGGGCCTCTGCTGAAACGTAAAACCTGCTCGATGACCTCGCCTAGGTTATCAGAGTTGGCGCGGATCGGACAAAGGAGGTTGTCATTGTGCGGCGTGGCGATAATCGCGCCGCGCTCCTCGGGAGCCTCGGTGGCAATTAGGATCGGGGCGATCAACGGCGAGTGACTCGTTTCGTGAAAATTCTTCAGGTCCAGGGCATAGTCGCACACTTGGTCGAAGGCATGAGACTGAAATTCATCTTCTCCCACCTTAAATTCAAGAACGAAGATGGCCGGGCCGATAAGAAGGACCACATCGATCCGGCGGCCCATGCGCGGGATGGAATACTCGAAGTAGATCGCCCCGACGTGAGAAGCGAGGACTTCCTTAAGGATACGAATCTCTTCCAGCCAGGCGTCGCGCTGGGACGGTTCCACGGGCATGCCCTCGGCCCGGACCAGCCTCCCGAGGATCGTATCCGGGGAAGTGGCCCGAAAAGTTTCGATCGAGTCGGAATAATATGACCGGGACATTGCGCCGGAATGCGCCGGTTCATGTTACTACATCGCGAGCCCTCTTCCCCTGCGACACTCTCCCGCCCCCCACATCGTCTAATCAGCGATGACCCACTCCGGGACCCAAGCCAAACTCGACGCCTTCCTCGACGGCGAGCTTCCCTCCGAGGAGCGCCGCGAGGTCGAGTCGCACCTGGCCGACTGCGCCGAATGCCGGCGGGAATGCGAGACCTGGCGGCGCATCACCGCCGCGATCCTACGGCCGCCCGAGATCGCTCCCGACGAAGCCTTCGTCCGGAGGGTCATGACCCACATTCCCGAGCCGGAGCCTTCGCCCACGCCGTGGTTCCCGCCGTGGCTCACGCCGGCCCTGGGCTTGGCGGCCGCCGGCCTGGTCATCATACTGGCATGGTCGGGGCCGGAACCGGTGTCGGCCGAGGCGGTGCTCCTCGAGGATTGGGCGGAGAGCGGGGCGATCGCCGCGCTCGCGCCCCGGGCGCCCGATGCCGACGACGTGCTCGGCGCCGTGATGGAGGGCAAGTGAAATTCGACTGGAGACAAGCCCTGCCCGCGCTCGCGCTCGGCCTGGTCCTCGGGGCCGCCCTCGGGCGCTGGGCCCACTGGCGCCACCACCCCCGGGACCCGCAGGCGCGCCACGCGCGGATGGTCGAGCGCTTCAACCGCGCGCTTGACTTGTCCGACCAGCAGAAGCCGAAGGTTTCGGCCATCCTCGAAACCAAACGCCGGAAGCTCGACGCCCTGCGAACCGAAGCCCACCCCCGCTTCGAGGAGATCCGCCGGTCGGCCAAAGAAGACATCCGCAAAATTCTGACGCAGGATCAGCTTCCCAAATTCGAGAAACTCGAGGCCGAATGGGCCGCCCGGTGGGAAAAGCGCCACGGCAAGGTCCCCAGACTTTGAGGCCGATGTGGCGCGTCGCCGCCGCCATCTCTTTCATCTCTTTAATGGACGGCCCCATCTGGGGACTGACGTTTCAGGAGTGCTTGGCCGAAGCGGCGAACAACAACCCGAGCCTGGCCGCCGCCGAGGCCGCGACCGCCAAGGCGCGGGCGCAGAAACAGGCGAGCCTGGCCCCCTTCCTGCCGCGGGTCTCGGGAGACGCGGGCTACACGCGTTCCGGCTCGGACACGAACGTCTCGGGGGACTACTCGACGGGCCTCTCCGCCAGCCAGAGCGTGTTCAGCGGACTCAAGGATAAGGCGGGCTATGACCGCAGTTCGGCTGAGCTCATGGCTTCCGAGGCGAGCCTTCAGTCGGTCCGGGCCAACGTCAGCGCGGAGCTCAAATCCTCCTTCGCGCGGCTCTTGTTCGCCCAGGAGCAGGTGAGCCTCACCGCGGCCATCGCCAAGCGGCGCGAGGAGAACGTGCGCCTGGTGGAGCTCCGCTATGAGGCGGGGCGCGAGCACAAGGGCTCCTTCCTGCGCAGCAAGGCCTCCCACACCTCGGCCAAGTTCGAGGTGTCCCAGGCCCGCCGCGCCGTGCGGGTGGCCCAGCGCGGCCTGGCAAAAACTCTGGGCCGCGCCGAATCATCCGTACTGGAGGCCACCGGGACTCTTAAGACGCTCGGACGCGAGGCCCCTCCCGACATCGAGGCCCTCTCGGCCCGCACCCCGGCCGTCCTCCAATCCCAGGCGCAAAGCCGCGCGGCCTCGGCGGGCCTGACCATCGCCAAGGGCGAACTCTTCCCCGGCATCTCGGCCAACGCCGCCACATCCCGGCGCGGCATGGACTGGGAGTCTCATCGCTGGTCGGCCGGGGTGAGCCTCTCCATCCCCCTCTTCGCCGGAGGCCGCAACGTCTTGGACGTCAAAGGCGCGCGGGCCGAGGAAACTCGCGTGGCGGCCAACGCGCGCGCGGCCCGCCACGAGGCGCGGCTGTCGCTCGAGGAGGCCTACGCCTCCACCGAGGACGCCACCGAGCGCACCGAGGTCCAGCGCGAATTCCTGGAGGCGGCCCAGGTCCGCTCCGAGATCGCCCGCGGGCAATACACCTCGGGCCTGCTCTCCTTCGAGGACTGGGACCTCATCGAGAACGACCTGATCGCGGCGCAGAAGGCCCACCTCGCCTCCCTGCGGGACGCCGTTCTGGCCGAGGCGCAGTGGGAGAAAACCCAGGGCAAAGGATTGATTAAATGAAATCTCAGTGGAAGCTCGCCCTCGCCGTCGCCGTCATCGGGTCCGGAGGAGCCTTCGCCTGGCGCCAGGGGGCCAAGGGCGATCGGCCGGATTTCCGGGAAGTCAAGGTCAAGCGCGGAGACCTCGCCGTTACGGTGCTGGCCACGGGCGCGGTTCAGCCGCAGAATCGCGTCCAGATCAAGCCGCCCATCGCCGGCCGGGTCGAGGACATCCTCGTCCGCGAGGGCCAATTCGTGAAGAAAGGCCAGATCCTGGCCTGGATGAGCTCGACGGAAAGAGCGGCGCTCTTGGACGCGGCGCGGGCCAAGGGTCCGGAGGAGCTCACGCATTGGGAAGACCTTTACAAAGCCGCTCCCTTGGTCGCGCCCCTCGGCGGCCTCGTCATCTCCCGCAACATGGAGCCCGGGCAGAGCGTGACCTCGGGAGACGCGGTGCTGGTCCTGTCGGACCGCCTCATCGTCAAAGCCCAGGTGGATGAGACCGACATCGGCAGGGTCAACGTCGGCCAGGAGGCCGAGATCGTGCTCGACGCCTACCCGCAGTCGACCATCGCCTCGCGGGTGGACCACGTGGCCTTCGAGGCCAGGACCATCAACAACGTGACGATCTATCAGGTGGAGGTCATGCCCCAACGCGTCCCCGACTTCATGAAATCCGGGATGACCGCCAACGTCACCTTCCACGTGTCGCGAAAGCGTGGGGTCTTGCTCCTTCCCGCCGATGCGGTGCGGGAGGAGGAGGGACGAACCGTGGTTCTCGTCCCCGACCCGGAGGGAAAGGGTCGTCCCCGGCCCCACGAGGTGAAGACCCTCGCCTCGGACGGCAAGCGCGTGGAGGTGGTCTCCGGACTTTCGGAGGGCGACACGGTGCTCGTGCGCGCCTTCCGCCTGCCCAAGGGCGCGGCCGCGAGCAGTCCCTTCTCTCCCTTCGGCAGCCGGCGCCCGCGCGGGGAAGGACGCTCGGGACGCGGCGAAGGCGGCGGCCGGGGCTCCGTACAGAGGGGCGGGCAATGAGCGCCGCCAAGGGGCTTGGCAGACGAACAACTCTACGCCCGTACAGTTCGGGCGGCGCTCACCTCCATCGGTGGAGGTGGCATGTCTCCCGCGGAGAAACCGACCGATGATCCGCATCTCCGCCCTGCGCAAGACCTATACCATGGGCGACGTGGCGGTGCCGGCCCTGCGCAGCGTGAGCCTTGCCATCGAACCGGGAGAATTCATCGCCATCATGGGGCCCTCGGGCTCGGGCAAGTCCACTCTCATGCACGTGCTGGGACTGCTTGACGCGCCGGACGCGGGGAGCTACGAGTTGATGGGCCGCGACGTCTCCAAGCTCGGCGAGGACGAACTCGCGGCCCTGCGCGGCAAGACGATCGGCTTCGTCTTCCAGCAGTTCAACCTCCTGCCGCGCACCTCGGCTCTCGAGAACGTGGCTCTGCCGCTCCTCTACTCCGCCAACGGCGCCGATCCCGCCCGCCCCAAGCGCCTGCTGGAGGAAGTCGGACTGGGCTCGCGGGCGGGCCACAAACCCAACGAACTCTCGGGCGGCCAGCAGCAGCGCGTGGCCATCGCCCGCGCCCTCGTCAACGATCCCAAGATCATACTCGCCGATGAGCCCACCGGAAACCTCGACTCCCAAAGCGAAAGCGAAATCATGGGGCTCTTGAGCGAGTTGAACGCCCGCGGCATCACCATCATCCTCGTCACCCACGAGGCCGAGATCGCCAAGTACGCCCGGCGCGCCATCCGCATGCGCGACGGCGTCATACAATCCGATGAGCGGACTCCCGTGGAATCGGGAGGCGGGGTCAAGGGGCGCGTCCAGGCCAAGACCGCCCTCCCCTCCATCCACGCCGCCGCCTTCGACTTGCGCGACGCGGCCGCGCATTTCCGCCAGGCGGCCCGGGCCTTGCTGGCCAACAAGCTGCGCTCCGGGCTCTCCATGCTTGGGATACTCATCGGCGTGGCCGCGGTGATCGCGATGCTGGCCCTGGGCGTCGGCGCCAGGGAGTCCATCGCGGCGCGTCTGGCTTCCATGGGCTCCAACCTCCTCGTGCTGCGCGCGGGCTCGCGCCGCGTCCAGGGAGTGGCCATGGAGGCGGGCAGCGTCACGCGCTTTACTCTCGAGGACGCCCAGGACATACTAAAATCCGTGCCGGGAGTCTCCAAGGTCGCGGCGTCGGTGCAGGGCCGCGGCCAAGCGGCCTTCGGAGGAAAAAACTGGAGCACGCAGGTCCTGGGCACGACGCCGGACTACGCCGCGATGCGCGCCGCCGTCCCCGTGGCCGGCCGGTTCTTCACGGACCTCGAGGACCGTCAGCGCGCCCGAGTCGCCGTGCTCGGCATGACCCCGGTGCGGGAGCTCTTCGGCCAGGACAATCCCATCGGCGAGTTCATCAAGATCGACAGGGTCAACTTCCAGGTGATCGGGATCATGCCGGAGAAGGGCGCCACGGCCTGGCGCGACCAGGACGACGTGATCGCCATTCCCCTGACCACCGCCATGCGCCGCCTCCTGGGAAAAGACCACGTAGACTCCATCGACATCGAAGTGGACTCTCCCGCGGATATGGCCCCCGCCCAAGACGCGGTGCGCGAGCTCGTCATCCGCCGCCACCGCCTGCCGCCCTCCCTCCACGACACCTTCGACATCCGCAACATGGCCGAGCTCCAGGCCGCGCTTTCCGAGACCAGCCGCACCATGTCCTGGCTCCTGGCCTCCATCGCGGCGATCTCGCTGTTGGTCGGAGGCATCGGCATTATGAACATCATGCTGGTGTCGGTGACCGAGCGC
>CAYJXJ010000209.1:0-7327 GCA_964374095.1 uncultured Elusimicrobia bacterium | reverse complement strand
GGGGGGAGTCGGACCGCTTTTGTGTATAATGCCGATCCGAAGCGATGAAAACGAGCGGGGGGGTATGCCGGATCGCGGGGGCCATGCTTGCCCTCGCCGCGCCGTCGGCCGGGGCCTTCCCGAACTTCGTCACCTATCAGGGCCGCTACCTGCAAAGCGGCGTGCCGACCAACGGCCCGGTGGCCATGGAGTTTCGCATCGTCAAGAACGCCGCGACCATCGCCTGCGGGACCGCGGCCGACGCCAACCTCTTCTGGACCTCGGGCTCGACCAATGTCCCGACGACCAACGGCCTTTTCAGCTATAAGCTGGGCCTGCAGGCCGACGGGGCGGCGCAGGACCCGGCCTTTCTCAATCTCAACTGGGGATTGGCCAACACCACCTTCTACATCGACGTGTGCGTGGCCGGGACCGCCCTCAAGCCCCAGGAGGCCTTGGGCGCCTCGGCCTTCGCATTCTACGCCTCCAGCGCGTCCTACGCGGCGACGGCGGGCAATGCGGAGGGCAACACCTTCGTTTCCTCCAAGACTTTCAGCAATGATGTGAAGGTCGTTGGCACCCTATCGATTGCCCAGGGCGCTTTGGTCGTAGAGCTGGCCAACGGCTCGGGCGGGGCGCTCGCCGCGGGAGATCTCGTTGTGGTTGACTCGGCCAACGACGACTCGGTTACGACGACAATCACGGTTTCTGATCCCAAGGTCGCGGGAGTGGTGGTCACCGGCGGCGCCGCCGGCGCCCAGATCAAGGTGGCAATAGCGGGCATTGTCACGGTCAACGTTGCCGGCGCGGTCAGCCGGGGGGATTGTCTGGGTTCGAGTGGGACCGCCGGGCTGGCCCAGGCTGATGGCGCTTGCAATACCGCGGGCCTGTTTGCCACCGCGTTGACGAGCTCCACGGGACCGGGAACCGTCAGAGCGCTGCTCCCGGGACCCCGTGCTGTCGATGGTACGGGGGGGGGATGATCGGATCCGACGTGGGATTGGTTTTGGCGCGAATCGCCTCGGCGCGTTGACGGGGATAAGCCTGGCGTTGCTCGCGGATGACGCGACCGCAACCGGGCAAAGAAGCTCCTCGAAAAGTGGAAACGCTGCCGCCCCGTGGAGTGACCCGCCGGCGCGGCGCGGCCCCTTCCCGCCGTCGGATTCTCGACGGCCGACGAGGCTTGACCTGTCAAGGGCCTGGGCCTTGACAAGCTCCCGCCATCTGCTATACTTTCATTGTCAGTCGGTCCGAACCGGCAAACCCTCCGCGAGGGGGGGGCGCAAAGCCGAGGGCCTCAAGAGAGGTCGCCAGGCCGCCGAAGAGTGACTGGAGCGTTTTCGCCCGGCCTAGCTAGCTATCTTCGGGATAGAGGGGTAAGATAGTTGGTGGGGCCGGGCCTGTTTTTTGGGGGAAAATGTTCGCCGAGCCAGCGGACGTGGAAGCGCCGGGCGGGGGCCGCCGAGCCCCTGTCCCCCCAATTCTGAAAGACCGTTGTAACATGGGAATGTTAAGTTGTCCGAGGCGCCGAGGACTTTGAGAACCAAGCGGATCGCAGTGCCTGGCGTGCTGATGGCCCTTTGCTTGGGGCGCTTCGCGTGTCCGGATATCGCGGCCGCGGAGGGAGAGATCGGACTGGAGGCCCAGGGAGTCAGCCCCTGGTCAGCGCTGCGAAACCGCTGGAAGCTCGATGTCCGCGATGAGATGAACCGGCCGGTGTCGGGCCGGATTATCGAGCGCCAACTCAAGGCCGCCGCCGCGCAGGCCGCGGCCGAGACCGCGCTCTCGCCCCTGCCCGAAGCCCGGCGCGTGGTCCAGGTTCTCGAGGTCTTCGCGGGCTGGACCCTGGCCCTGCGAGCGCCTCCGCCGCGGCCGGGGCCGCGTGCCCCAGCCGCGGCGGGCGCCTCGCGCCCGCCGCAGTTGCCGTTGCTGGTCGTCATCTTTTTCGTTCTTTCGACGTGCCTGCCGTTCCGCCGGGGCCGGCGAAGCCGGCCCCTCGATTTTCAAATCCGTTCCCTCCTGGTCCTCCGCTGTTGAACCCTGCCTGACCCCCGCCGGGCTTCACGCCCGGCCCGTGCCGTCGCCGTGGAAGGGCCTTCGTCCGTCTGAATCGGGGTTGACAGGAGCCGAGTGATCCGCCGAACTTCGTCTCTAAAGACCGTTTATCACGCGCGCGCGCGCTTCGCTAGCGCGACGCTCCGGCGCGCTTTGGTCTGGGTCCCGCCGGGGGCTGCGCGATGAAGACCCGCCTCCGGGTGATCTTCGCCGCCACCGGGGCCTGCGCCCTGGTCTACCAGGTGGTTTGGGTGCGGCTGCTGGGCTTGGTTTTCGGCAATACCACCGACGCGGTCAGCGCCGTGTTGTGCGCCTTCATGGGCGGCATGGCCATCGGGAGCTGGGGGTTGGGCAGAGCCGCCGACAGGAGCCCTTCGCCCCTGAAACTCTACGCCGGGATGGAGGCGGCGGTCGGTCTTTACGCCCTGGCCACCCCGTGGCTGGTTGGGGCTCTTCAGACCGCCTATGTCGCGCTGCAGGGCGGACGGGAGTCCGACGGCGCCGCCCTCATCGCGGCGCGCTTCCTGCTGGCCGCGGCGATGCTGGGGATTCCAACCGCGCTCATGGGCGGCACCTTGCCCGTCCTGGCCCGCCATGCCGCCTCGCGGTCGGCGGACGGCGGGGAGGTGGCCCGGCTCTACGCGGCCAACGTCTTGGGCGCCGTTCTCGGAGTCTTGGCCGCGCCCTTTGTCCTCATCCCAGCCCTGGGAGTCCGGGGCGCGCTGATCGCCGCCGCCGTTCTGAACCTGGCGGCCGCGGCCTGCGCCTGGGCCATGGGCCGGTCCGTGCCCGAGATCGTCCCCGCCCCGCCGCGGCCGCCGATGGCCGAGCCCAGGGCGTCCGTCCCGATCCTGGCGGCCTGCGCGGTCCTGGGGCTGACCGCGCTGGCCTACGAAGTGGCCTGGTCGCGGGTGCTCGCCCTGACCCTGGGCTCGTCGGTCTACGCCTTCGCGCTCATGGTCGCGGGATGCCTTGCCGGGGTGGGCGCGGGCGGGTGGCTGGCCGGGCGGTTGGGACCTTGGGCCGCCGGGCAGCTCCAGCGCCGGGACGTGCCGGCCGGCGACGCGGGCTGCGTCGCGGTTCTGGCCCTGCTTTCCGCCGGGGCCGGGGTCTCGGCGCTGCTGCTGATCCCGGCCTTCGGCGCCTTGCCCCTGGCCTTCCTGCGGCTTTTTCGCGCCTTCCACGAGACCTTCGCGGCCTTTGAGGCCGCCCAATTCGGGCTGGTTCTGGCGGTGGTATTCGTTCCGGCGGCCCTCTGCGGGGCGGGCTTGCCCTTTGCGGCGGCGTGGCGGTCCCGCCGGGCCGGGGATGCCGGTTCCCAGGTGGGAGAACTCTACGGGGCCAACACCGTGGGCGCGGTGGTGGGCTCGCTGCTGGCCGCGGCGGCCCTCATCCCATGGCTCGGCCAGCAAGGGACGCTGATCGCCGTCGCGATGGTCAACATCACTCTCGCCGTCCTGCTCCTGGCATTCGGCATGCGGGGCCCGCGGGTCTGGCGCGGCGCGGTGGCCACGGGGCTGGTCTTTTTCGCCATCCCCTACGCGATCGCGGTCCCCTCCTGGAACAAGAGCGTCCTGGCGTCGGGGGTCTACCGCTACGCCCCGGAGATGGCCAAGGACGGGCTGGATTCCCGCCGCGGCACGGCGGCGTGGAAGGAGTGGTTCGAGTCCAACGAACTGCTCTACTACCGCGAGGGGGCCCATTTCACCGTGTCGGTGACCAAGGACCCCGCGGGGGTCCTGGGCCTGGCTATCGACGGGAAGGCCGACGCCTCCACCCTCATGGCCACGGACATGCAGACCCAGGTGCTCTCCGCGCGCCTGCCGCTGATCTTCGCGCCCGGGGCCAAGAGGGTCCTCGTGGTAGGCCTGGCCAGCGGCGTGACCTTGGGCTCGGTCCTGCGCCACCCGGTCGCGGAGGTGGACGTCGTCGAGATCGAGCCCGCCATGGCCGAGGCCTCCCGCTTCTTCACCGCCTTCAACGGCGACCCGCTCAAGGATCCCCGCGTCCGGCTGATCTGGCGGGACGGCCGCAACCACCTGCTGACAACCCGCAAGCCCTATGACGTCATCATCTCCGTGCCCTCCAACCCCTGGGTGGCCGGCTCCTCGGCGCTCTTTACCCGGGAGTATTTCGAGCTCGTGAAGTCCCGCCTGGCCCCGGGAGGGGTGTTCTGCTTCTGGATGCAGACCTACGAGCTTCCCCTGGAATCGTTTCGGACCGTCGTCCGGACGGCGCTGAGCGTGTTCCCGGGCCTCTCCTTGTGGCGTCCGAACCCCTACGACGTGCTCTTCATGGCGATCCCGGCCGGAGCCCGCATGGACCATGAGCGCGTCGAGGAGGCGGCCAAGGACGAGGATGTCAGGCGGCTCGGGATCCGGGACGGGCAGCAGCTGCTGGCCCGATTCTTGATGGACGCCGGGGCGCTCGCAAGATTCGCGCCGCCGGGTCCCCTCAATACCGACGACCGGCCGCGCATCGAGTTCGCCGCCCCGCGCAGCCTCTACGCCACCCGCAGCGCGGAGGAGAACGCCCGGGAGCTGGCGCGGCTGGGGCGGCCGGTGTCGCCCTTGGTGGCGGGCCTCAAGGACCGGGAGGGCCTCATCGAGGGCTTCCTGCGGCGCGGCGCCTTCGCTTCGGCGCGGGCGGAGGCGGACCTCCTGCCCGCCGCGGGACGGCGGCTATTCTGGATCGGAGAGGCGGCGGTGCGGGAGGGAAATCTCGCTGAGGCCGAGGCGGCCTTCGAGGCCTCGCGGGCCAAGGGCGGGGGCGTGGACGTTCTGCTGGCGCTGAGCTATTGCCGGCTGAGGGGCAACGATATCAAGGGCGCGCGCCGCCGCGCCGAGGAGGCCCTGAGGGCCGCGCCGGGCTCGGGCCGCGCCCTCCTTCAGGCGGGCCGGGTGACGCTTGCGGAGGGGAGGGTGGAGGAGGCGGCCAAGCTCTTCGCGCGGGCCCGCAAGGCCGAGCCGGGGCTGATCGCCGCCTACCTGGAGGAAGGGCGGGCCCATGTGCTTCGCGGCGTGCCGCCGGCCGCGCTGGTCGTGCTCGATGAGGCCCTCCGGCGCGCGCCGGATGAGCCCGGCGTGCACCACGAGCTGGGCCGGGCTTTCTACGCGATGGGGCTGGCCTCCGAGGCCGCCGACAGCTTCCGCCAGGCCATCGCCCTCGACCCCGGCATGCGCGACCAGGTGGCGCGAACGGTGGATGAGATGAACCGGAGACGGCGCTGATGGCGATCGCGGCCGCCGATTCGAGACGGCGCCGGAGGGCCCCTCTCATCGGTACGCTGGCGGCCCTGCTCTGGGCGGCCGTGCCGGCGGGCGCCTTCGAGCGCGTCATCGACGGCGGCAGCCAGAGCCGCTACGCCGGCACCCGCAAGGTGGTCTACCACCGGGGCTTCGACCGCCACTGGTTCTTCTACAACAGCGTCAACCTCGGCTTCACGCTCGCCTACCGCACCTGGAAGGACGGGGTCCTGGGCCCGGAGACCGAGGTCTTTCAGGGCGTCGTGGTCGGCAAGTCCGGCAGCGTCTGGTACGACGAGCCCAGCGGCGAGGTCTACGCCATCGCCCCGCAGGACGCCGACGGCGGAGGGCTGACCTTGATCCGCGGGACCTTGAACTCCAACGGGACCATCACCTTCGGCGGCGCGCAGATACGCACTCCGACCAACGCCACTTTCACCACCATGAAGGACGCCGTCGGCGGCATCGCGCTGCGCCAGAGCAACCAGCTCGTAGTGGTCGTGGGAGGCAAGTCCGTCGGCAAGGTGGGTCCCTCCCGCAATGCGCGCACCGGCATCACCTTGCTGGCCGGAAACGAGATCAACGCCAGCGACGGCGCCACGGCCATCATTGGGAGTGAGAACAACACCGGGGCCAACGGCACGCAGAACCTCGCGGGCGTGCTTCCCCTGGCGGGCACCACCGTCCTCATCGCGGTCCGCAACACCACCCAAAGCGGAGACAATCTGGCCGTGTACAGGAACACCGCCGGCGCCGACACCTCGGAGACCGCTCCGGCCGTCCGCAACGGCACCGTAATCTCGGACGCGGACGGCTGGTCCGTCACGGGCGGGACGCACCCCTACATGGCCTACCTGGCCTACGTGGACAGCGTGGGCGACCTCCAACTGATTCGCCGCAGCACCGGAACGACCGGGCCCTGGAGCGCGGCCGCGGCCATAGACACCGCCGGCGACGCCGTGAATGCCCTGCGCAGCCCCTCGCTGACCTTGGTCAGGTACCCGGGATTGAACGACGGCTACGGCCAGCCGGCGCAAAGGCTTTACGCGGTCTGGCAGTCGACCTACAACACCATCAACTACGCCTTCACCTACACCACGGGCGCCGTGTCCTGGTTCTACACCTTGGATTGGAAGACCGCCGGCAGCTACCCCCAGACCCCGCTCTACAGCACGGCCCCGGCCGCCATCCCCGTGCTCTACGAGAACAACGGGCTCAAGTACGACTTCATCCCGGTCTCGACCTACTCGGCGCCCAGCATCGGCGGCGGCAATATCACGATCACCTCTTCCCCGGCGACCGCGCCGTGGACGCATAATAGCTATGACCTCATCATCACCACGACGAGCGGCTCCCTGAACGCGCGGCGCCTGCCGGAGCACTACAACAAGGCGCCCACGGCCTGGCTCCTTTACAACGGGGTTCCGACCAGCGACATCGTCGTCACCACCACGGTCTTCCTGGACGCCAACACCATCAAGCTCTCTCTGGTGGTCCAGGCGATCTCCACCTTCACCGGCGGGCCCTACGATCTTTTGATTCACAACGCGGACATGCGCGAGAGCACCCGCGCCGCGGCCCTGACCATTCCCAACCCCACCCTCACCATGGTGGCCGACCCCGACTCCCAGGACCTCAACACCTCGGGCGCGGCTTTCCCGGCCAACACCGGCACCGCCGACATCTACCGGGACATCTACGTGGAGGGGAGCAATTTCATGGACTGGTCCGCCCAGGGCGGAGGCAAGACCATCATCCGGGTCCTCGACGCCTTGGACGTGAACATCGCCTCGGTCACGATCCCCATCACCCTAGGCTTAAAGACCGCGGGCGAGCCCTTGGCGGGCCCGACGGCCTTCAGCTCCGCCACCATGCGCATGAAGATCGCCGACGTGGCGCCGGTCTCAAACGCCACCCCTTATAAAGTCCAACTGCTCAATCCCACGTTGAAGACCGCCCAACTGGCCAGCCCCAACACCTTCTTCATCACCGTCGCCACCGCCGGCTTCACCAATGGTTACGGCTCTCCCGGAAGAATCGCGGCTGCC
>CAYJXJ010000208.1:0-7384 GCA_964374095.1 uncultured Elusimicrobia bacterium | reverse complement strand
TCCCAGCAATTCCGCGAGCCTCCCGGGGAACAGGAAAATGCTCGAGCCCACGATCGCGTTGATCCCGATGCAGGAGACGTCGAGCAGGCCGAGTTGCCGCGGGGCGGCCGTCATGCCCGCCCCGCGCTCCGGCGACGGCCCAACATCCCGTATTTCAGGCCCATGCCCGCCGCGAATCCACCGATGTGCGCCCACCAGGCGATGCCGCCGACCCGGCCGGCGTGGGAGAGCGAGGCCACCCCCGAGAAAAATTGCGAGAGGAACCAAAAGCCGAGAAAC
The DNA here is from genome assembly GCA_964374095.1 of uncultured Elusimicrobia bacterium. Lineage (GTDB taxonomy): Bacteria > Elusimicrobiota > Elusimicrobia > UBA1565 > UBA9628 > CAYJXJ01. Next base: position 7,105 of record CAYJXJ010000208.1, on the reverse strand, counting down.
AGGGTCGCCGGGATCTCGATCACCCGCAGGAAACCAAAGACCGGGACCAAGGTCAGCACGCGGGCATGCGGGTAGAGCAGGAAGTAGGCGCCCATGACGCCCGCCACGGCGCCGGAGGCGCCGATGGTCGGCACCCCGGATCCCCAGCTGGCGATCAACTGCGTCCCCGATGCCGCCAGGCCGCAGAGGAGATAAAACGCGAGATACTTGGCGTGGCCGAGGCGATCCTCGACGTTGTCGCCGAAGATCCAGAGCGTCCACATGTTGGAGAGAAGGTGCATCCAGCCCCCGTGCAGGAACATGCAGCTCAGAAACGGCGCGACAAGGTCGCCGAGTTCGAGGCCCGGAAATCGCGCCGGGGCCGAATATTTCAGAGGGACAAGGCCGTAATAATACAGAGCGGCCTCAAGCTTGGGACCCAGGGACAGCTCATAAAAAAAAGCCAGGACGTTGACGACGATAAGCGCGACGTTGACCAACGGCAATCGCGAAGAAGGGATGTTGTCCCGGAGCGGCAGCATTACGGGGCGTCGAGGGCCGGGTTGCGGGCGAAAAAACCGGCGGGCAGGAGCTTGAAGCCGACGTTGGTCGTCGGCATCACCGGCCATTCCTCGGGCCGCGGGACGTGGGTCACGCCGAGCACGTACCACACCACAAGATCTTCTCCGTCTAGGCTCTCCGTTCCCGACCAGAGCGGGAGCCCCTCCCCTCCGTCGTTCTGGTTGGGGTAGTAGCCCGAGGCATAGAGCTCCGAGCCCCGCTCCCGCGTCCCCCACACGTGATGGTCTAGAAACCCGGCGCGGCGCCTGATGGACGAACCCGGAAGGGCGTAGGCCAGCGAGTTCTCGCCGGGAGACAACAGGAAGGACGTGGCCTGTCCCAAGGAATTTCGATTCTTGGCGCTGGCGATCTTCCAGCGCCGATGCTTCGACAGGTCCAGACTACGGCGCGCCTGGCGCTCGTCTTTTAGAACCCGCTCCTCCATGACGATGCCGTTGCCCGCCGGGTTGCGCTCCGCCTCGAGACTCCGGACGTCGACCTCGATGAGGCGGTTGGCGGGTCCGTCCACGTCCAGGTCCAGCCGGAAGCAGAAGAAGTGCTGATGGTGGGGGGCGACCACGTTAGGGGCCACCCCATGGGCGTGCGACTCGCCGGAACCGGAGGCGTCATGCCCCAGAGTCCCTGCGCCTCCATCAATGGGAAGCGCGGGCACGCCCTTGGCGAGCATGATCCCCGTCAGGTCGGCCTCGAATTCCAGCGACCCGTCCTGCCGGAAGATCCACTTGAGCCCGTAGTCGTAGTTGCTCACCGCCGCGAAATTGGCCACCACCAACTCCCGCGCGCGGCGCGATTCGTTGATGCCGCTGGTGGAGTCGAAGTGCTTCCACAGCACGCCCCCGTCGCGCTCGTAGACCGACAGGGCCCGGCTGGAGACATAAGGAACGCCGAAATCATCCGCGAACACCGCGTCGAGCAGGACCGCGTTCTCGGGCGCGTCACGGCCCACATCTTGGGGACTCGAAAGCCGGCCGATTCCGTACTCTCCCACGTCGAAGGCGCTGCGCCACTGCCAGCCCGCGTCCGGATCGCCGTAGGGCACCGCCATCTCCGAGAGCGAGGCCCGGTACAGCACGGAGCGCGGTTGGCCTTTGTCCCAATAGGTGACTTGATGAAGGATCGGCCCTTCCCGCGGATGCAGGCTGACTCGAAAGGACCAGTTCTGCCAGCGGATCTCTTGGCCCTTCACCTCAAAGCCCACGCCCTCGGGCTGGTGGATGCGCAGGGGCTTGACCGTTCGTCGCGGCCCGGTGGCGGCCGCATCGATCGCCCCGTCCTCGCGGGATACCGGGATGATGCCGCCGTCCGTGAAATCCACGACCCGTCCCTCGCTCATGTTCACGAGGGCGGCCACCCCTTCGATGGGACGCGCGTAAATATTGGAGGAAGTCCCCTTGACATAGGACAGGGCCCGCAAGACCCGCTGGCCCGGTTTGATCCCGGGATGGCGCAGGGGGCCGGACGCCCAGGGGTCGATGAGGATCGCATCGAAATTCTCATAACCGCGCCGCTCCATGGCCCGGCGCCATCTCGGGTCGGCGCGCACGATCTCGGGCACGCGCTTGAACTCCTCGGCCAGCACCGGGGGCTGGCCCCCGGCGCCCGGCCCCGAGTGGATGAGCCGCCCCGCGGTCAGGTCCGCGAGGGCTTCAAAGGTTTTACCATCCTTGCCCAGGGCCACCACGAAAGCGATGCGGGGAGGCGCCGCCCCGGCGGCGACCGCGGCCTTCTGCGGCTCGTGCAGGGCCACCAGGGGAAACAAAGCCCCCTCCGGGAATCCCGGGGCGGCCTTGGCCAGGCGCACCGCGGACCCGATCTCCGCGGCCGACAGCGGGTCAAGCGGGTGCGCCGCCCCCCACGCGAGCATCCCGACACAAGACACGAGCCCAGCCGCCGCTGCAGGTACGACCCATCGGCTAGCCGCCCGCATTCCTGTTGCCGAACTGGACGGGGTGGCTGGAGGCGCCGATCACCGCGACGGCCGGCCTACTCACGCGGGACGAGGACGATCTCGATGCGACGGTTGAGGGCCCGGCTCTCGGCCTTGTCGTTGGGCGCCACGGGACGAAACTCCCCCAGGCCCGTGGCGACCAGGCGGCGGGGATCGAGCTTGGCGTGGTCCTGCAGATAGCGGGCCACCGCCGTCGCCCGCGCCGTGGAAAGTTCCCAATTGCTGGCGTAGCGGTCCTTGAGGTCCCCGCCGATGGGAACGTTGTCGGTGTGGCCCTCGATGCGGATGTCCTTGCCCTGGACCCCGTTGAGAACGCCGGCGATGCGGCCGAGAACCTTGCGTCCGTCGGGCTTCACCGTGGCCTCGCCGGAGTCAAAGAGAATCCGGTCGACCAGGTTGAGGGTGAGTTTGCCCTTGAGTTCGGTGATCTTGATCTCCCCGGTCTCGATTTCGGATTTGAGGCTCGCGGTGAGCTGTTCATGGTTTTGCCGCGCGCGCAAAAGCTCCTCCTCCTTGGCCTTCTCGACGGCCCTCTTCTCCGCGAGCACGACGTCGAGCTGGCGGCGCAGTTCGGCGCCCTCGGACTCCTTCGCGGCTTTCAGCCCCGCCAGGTTCGCCTCGGTCTTGGCCAGGCGCGAGCTAAGCCCGTCCTTTTCCTTTATGAGTTCGGATACTTTCGCCGTGAGCTCGTCTTTATTCGCCTCGAGAGCCGCCCGCGAAACCTTGATCGATTCCTCGAGCCGCCCGATCTGGGTCTTGAGCGAGGCGATTTGTTCAGCCCCGGACTTGACCTGGGCTCCGGCCTCGGCGAGCTGGGTCTGCAGTGAGCGCGACGCCGCGCTCTGTTCGGCGATCGTCGAACCCAGGGAACTGCGCGTGGCCGCGATCTCCCGTTCCAAGGTCGCGGCGCGCTCGGATTCGGAGCGGCGCTGATCATCGAGGGCCCTGTGCTTGGCGGAGCTCACGCAGCCGGCCAGGGACAGGGACACGGCGAGCACGGGAATAGTCTTCATGGCATCTCCTCTTTGGACATTGCGATTGTAGCAATTCGGGCTTGATACGCCTGGGAGCGGCGGTACGCCGCCAGCCCATCGAGAATGTAGGTCTTCAAGCAGCCCGCGACCGGGATGGCCAGAACAAGCCCGGCCAGGCCTCCCATCTCTCCCCCCACCATGAGGGCCACGATCGTCTCGACGGTGCCCAGGCCCACGCGGTCCCCGACCAGGCGCGGGGTGATGACGAATCCCTCCAGAAATTGGGCGATGCCGAATACGATGAGGACCCCGGCCAAGCCCGGCATTCCCTGCCCATCCACCGCGACCATGACCAGCGAGAGACCCATGCCGGCAAGGACCCCGACGTAGGGCACGATGTTGAGCAGCCCCGACACGGCTCCGATGACCACCCCGAAGCGCACGCCCGCAATGCCTAGACCTCCCGAATAGAGGGCGGCCAGGACCAGCGCCACGAAGAGTTGGCCCCGCATGTAGCCGCTGAAGACCCGGTCCGCCTGGTCCAGACGGCGGGTGAATTCCTTCTGGAGACGGACCGGGGCCAGCCGGATGGTCGCGCGCCGAATCAGGGAGATATCGCGCAGAAAGTAGAAGAAAACCACCGGGACCACGACCAGGTTGAGCGCCCCCACCAGCATCCCGGCGGCGCTGGAGAAAAACCGGCCGACGAACCGGCCGACGGGCAAAAGGGCGCCCCAGGAGACTCCCCTCAGCCACTCTTTAAGTCTCTGCACCATCTCGGCCTGGGTGTGGGGGACGGGAAGGCCCCACCGGCCGGCCCACTCCGAGGCGCGCGCGGCCGCGAGTTCCAGATAGTCCGGAAGGTGGCGGGAGAGCTCCGCGGCTTGGGCGACGAGGCCCGGCAGGATGAGCAGGGCCAACAGGAGCATCACCCCGGCCGCCGCGCCCATGAGTCCGCCGACGGCCAGAGTTCGGGGCACGCCGCGCTTTTCCAACCAATCCGCGATCGGGTCGAGGGCGTAGGCCAGCCCGAAGGCCAAAAAGATCGGGAACAAGACGTCGCGCAGCGCGACCAGCAGGGTCGCGGCGGCGGCGGCCGCTCCAAGGCCGATGATCCAAGCCCGAGGCACGGCGGTGATTCTACGAAATCCAAATTGGCTAGACTATGCCCTATGGCGCACAGGCCGGTCCTTCCTCCCGCGGCGGACACGGCGGTATTCGCCATCTTCATGGTCGCCGCGGCCCTGCTCGGCCGGGAGTACCCGGACGTGGCCTACCCGGACATCCTCTGGGCCTTCCTGGGCCTACTGCTCGGAAATTTCCTCACCCTCTCCCTCTTCCCCAAGACCCTCGCCGAAGGCCGCCGCATGGCCGTCGCGACCTCCCTCAACATCCTCTGGCTCACCCTCATCCTCCACTATTCCGGCGGGGCGCGCTCGTACTTCTGGGTCCTCTACCTGCTTCCGGTCTTCCATGGCTGCCTGAGCCTGACTCCCTCCCGGACCCTGGCGGCCGCAACGGCCGTGATCGCGGCCTTGACGATTTTTCACCGCGACTCCCTGCTCGGAGGGATCTGGGGAGAGGTCATGAGTTGGCTGGCCAAGGTGCTCACCATCGGGCTCTCGGCGCTGGTGGTCCATCGCGTGGCCTTCCGGGAGCGCGCCACCCGCGCCCACTTGGAGCGCGAGCAGCGCGAATACGAGCGGGAGCGCCTCCGAACCCGCGAGCGGCTCCAGCACATGGACCGCTTGGCCACCTTAGGGACGCTTTCCGCGGCCGTGGCCCATGAGATCAACACCCCCCTGGCCGCCATCCTCGGAACTATCGAGTTCGCGCGCCTCGGCCCTCCCCCGAACCCCAAGATGGCGGAAGCCCTCTCCAAGATCGAGTCCGCGGCGCGGCGCTGCGTGGCCATAGTCCGCCAGCGGCTCAACTTCGCGCGCAGCGCCCCCGGCGACCGTGAGCCCTGCGACGTCAACGCCCTCGTGCGGGAATGCCTCCAACTCAAGCGCCACGACTGGATGCTCGAAGGGATCGCCATCGAGGAGGACCTCGATGAGGCTCTCTCCCGACTGCGCCTGCGCGGCCCCCAGATCCAGCAGGTTCTCTTCAACCTGCTGACCAATGCCCAGCAAGCCCTGCTGGGCTCCAAGACCGCCAAACCCCGCGTCCGGGTGAGCACCCGCGCCCGGGACGGCGGCGCCGACATCACGGTGGCCGACAACGGCCCCGGGATTCCCCCGGCCCTGCGGGAGAAGATCTGGGAGGCCTTCTTCACGACCAAAGGCCAAATGGGGACGGGCCTGGGCCTGGCGATCTGCCGCCAAATCATCGAGGATCACGACGGCCGCCTCACCCTGGAGGCGTTGGATCGGGGAGCCTCCTTCGCGATCTTCCTCCCGGCGCGGACCCCTTAGATGCCCCCTCCGGATCACTACGACCGGCTGGCCGGCGCCCTCCTCGGGACCGCCTTGGGCGACGCCCTCGGTCTGCCGGCCGAAGGGATGAGCGCGGCGGCGATCGCCCGGCGTTTCGGCCGCATCGAGAGATTCCGCCTCCTCGGCGCGACGGGCTTCGTGTCCGACGACACCGAGCTATCCGCCCTGCTGGCGCAGAGCCTCTGCCGCGAGCCCGAGGACCCGGACCGCTGCGCCGCGTCGTTTCGCCGATCCCTGGCGGGCTGGGTGCTGCGGCTTCCCTGGGGCGTCGGCATGGCCACGCTGCGGGCCGGGCTCAAGGCCGCGGCCGGCCTCCAGGAGAGCGGCGTCGCCTCCGCCGGCAACGGGGCGGCGATGCGGGCCGGCGTGCTGGGGGTCTTTTGGCGCGAGAATCCGGACGCCCGGGGCCGCTTCGGCGCGGCCCTGGCCCGCGTCACTCATACCGACCCCCGCGCCGTCGGGGCGGCGCTCTTCGCGGCGGAGGTCGCTGCCCGCTGCGCCCTGGGCGTTCCCATGACGGGGCTGGACCGGATCATCGAAAATTCCCTCCCCGTCGTCCGCGATGTTTCCCTGCGCGAGGCCATCGAACGCGCGTCCGGGCTGGCCCGGCAGGAAACGCCCCCTCTCGACGCCGCCGCGGCCCTGGGAAACTCCGGATTCTCCGTGCACACCGCGGCCCTGGCGACCTACTGCTTCCGGCGCCATCGCGGCGACGTCCTCGCCACCCTGGCGGATGCCGTCGCCTGCGGCGGGGACGCCGACACCATGCCCGCCGTACTAGGGGCCTGGTTGGGCGCCCTGCACGGCGGAGCCGGGCTTCCCGCGGGACCCATAGCCCTGATCAACGACGGCCCCTTCGGCCCGACGCATCTGCGCGCCCTGGCCCGGTGTCTGGCGGATTTAAAGGAAGGACGCCGAAGCGATTGCCCGGAGTATTCGGCCCTCGCGGCGATGGCCAGGAATCTGGCGCTTTACCCCGTGATTCTCGCCCACGGGCTTAGACGGCTCCTGCCTTAGCAGCCGGGACCTGGTAAGGCTACCAGCGGCCGCCGCGGCCGCCGCGATCGTCGTCGCGACCGCCGCCGCGTCCGCCGCGGCCGCCGCCGCGTCCGCCACGGCCGCCGCCGCGTCCGCCGCCGGGACCGCCGAAGCCGCCGCCGCCCACGGGACCGCCGCGACCGCCG
>CAYJXJ010000207.1:0-7405 GCA_964374095.1 uncultured Elusimicrobia bacterium | reverse complement strand
CTCGTCGAAGGAGACGCTCTCGCCCGTGGCGGTCTTGACCACGTCGGGGCCGGTCACGAACATGTGGCTGATCCCCGCCACCATGAAGATGAAGTCCGTGAGGGCCGGGGAGTATACGGCCCCGCCCGCGCAGGGCCCTAGGATGACCGAGATCTGCGGGATGACTCCGGAGCAGCGCACGTTGCGGCGGAAAATCTCGGCGTAGCCGTCCAGGGAGTCCACCCCTTCCTGGATGCGCGCCCCGCCGGAGTCGAGGAGCCCCACGACCGGCATCAGGGTGTCGTAGGCCATGTCCATGACCTTGGCGATCTTCTTGGCGTGAGCCAGGCCCAGCGACCCTCCCAGCACCGTGAAATCCTGCGCGTAGATCGCCACCTCGCGGCCGTTGATGCGGCCGAAGCCCGTGATGACGCCATCGCCGGGGGCGGCCTTGTCGGCCAGGCCGAAATCGCGGGCCTGGGTCCGCACCAGCATGTCGGTTTCCTGGAAACTGCCCTCGTCAAGGAGGTAGTGGATGCGTTCGCGCGCGCTCAATTTGCCGCGGGCCTTTTGGCCTTCGAGGCGTTTCATCCCTCCGCCCTGAACCGCGGCCGCGATCTCGCGGTTGAGCCGGGCCACGTTCGGCCGGGGAGGGGCTGCGGCCGGCGCCGCCGGAAGCTGACGTGAAGCCATCGGGGGATTATAACTTATCCCTACAAAGTGCGAAAGCGCCCGATGGCCGCGGCGGCCCATGCCGTCCGCCATTCATTGGGGACTCTCTCGCGGCTGGATCTCGGCGCCGCGGGGCCGCTCTCGGTCCGCGCCGAGCGCGTGAGCGTCGGCCTGGGCGGGGGCGTTGTGCGCCTGCTCTATGCCGGCGACCTGCACTTCTCCGGCTCTTGGACCGAGCGCCCGGGCTAGCAGCTCGCCAGACGCGTCGAGTAGCATTCGCCCGACCTCGTTCTGCTCGGCGGCGATCTGGCGGACTGGTCGTGCGGGCTCGACTACGGATGCGGTTTTGCGTGGCGTCATGAGGCCCGGTACGGCATAAAGCGGACAAAATCGCCAGGGCCTATGTCAGGAGGTCTGGAATCCTGCTCAGCTCCCCGGAGAGCGCCGGGTTGCGATACCAGAGGGAGGTCAGTAAACCTTAAGGTTTTTGGCGATGGAGAACAATTGCGGCGTTTGCTCCCGGTTCTGGCGGCGGGCCGCGCGCTGGACCTTCTGCTGCACGTAGGCATGCAGCTCCGCGAGGCTCACGTGGCCGTCCCGGTCTCCGTCGGCCTCTCCGCCGAGACCCTTGAAGACATGGTAGGTGAAGAGGCCGTGCCCTTTCTCGTCCATGGCGACAGTGATCTCGCTTTCGGAAGCGGCGGCCAGAACCGAGAGCTTCGGTCCCGCGGGCGCGGCGACCCTGACGTTGACCAGCGGCCGCGATCCCTTGGCGAGCCCGGAGCGCCCCCCCGCTCCGGAGAAGCAGGCGTCCAGGAAGACAAGGACCTCCTTCACCGTGAGACGCTGCAGGTTCTCATACAGCCGACTCAGGGCATAACCCGTGGTCTTCAGGAAGGCCGGATCCCCGTCCCAAGGCAGCAGATACGCCGTGCCGGAGGCGGGTTCCGGGCCGCCGTGGCCTGAAAAGTAGAAGTAGACGCGGGATTGCGGCGAGACGTTTCTAGGAAGCCATTCCTCAAGGTACTTCGCGATGCCGGTCCGGCTGGCGTCGGCCCCTGTCAGGGTCACGATGTTCTCCTCAGGCACGCCCAGCCAGCGGAAATAGCGCCTCGCGCTCTCGGCGTCGCGCTCCCCGTAGTCGGCCGGGAACTCGACGGAGTAATAGCGTTCGATGCCGATGACGAGGGCGAAGTCCTCGGGCCGCTCGGGCTTGGGTCCGCCGGGGGGCTGGAGGTCGGATCTCTTCGCGGCCGCTCCCCTCTTGGGCTTGGCCCGCCGCTCCGCCGGGGCAGGCTTCTGTTCCGCAGCGAGGTCGGGCGAGTCCGCACCATCGGCCTCCGTATCGGCTTCCGTATCGGCTTCCGCGGCCGGCGGGGCCGGCTCCGCCGGGAGGAGGCCGGCAATCTCGTTGGCTTGCCTGTCTTCCCAGTCCTGGTTGGTCCCGAACTGGCCGCGATAGTCGCGGCAGTTGATCTCGAGCTGGGTCTGGCGCGCGGAGAGGCTTGAGAGAGAGAAGGAGCACCCATGCTTGAGCGTGCCGAAGAAACTGGGAGGATAAAAGGTGTCGATCACGTCGCCGTGGTCATTGATCGGGTCCGGGAACTTCATCCCGCTGATCCGGTTGTTGAGGAGGCGCAGGAGGGCGTCGCGGACCGCAGCCTTTGAGGCCGGGTAGGTGCGCCGCGTGGCGCCCCAGGCCGAGGGAGCTTCGGCTAGGCAAATGGTCGCCGAGGCGACGAAGAAAAAGATTCCCCGTCCGATCACCTGAGTATGGCAAGCCTACCCTAATCGGGGTGGCGACGTCAAGGTCGCCCGAAGCCTCGCTTGGCGTGCTTGCGGAAAACTGCGCGTCCCGACTTTGTGTCCCTATCCCTCGGTGTGGGAGGTGCGGCGGAGGAGCGACAGAGTCTATGAAAAATGGTGCCAGGGATGTAGGACTCCGCCCGGACGGAGTTCTACATCCCTGGCACCCGGCCCGCCATGAGTTCCTACGACAACCTGTCGTCGCTTAACCGGGACGGCCATGGGTCCAGGACCGAGTCTAGGGCGGAAAACGTTTAAGGAACGGGTCGAACGCGTTTGCCCTGCGGCGTCGTTGCGCTCGGCTCACACTCCTATAGTCCGCTAGCCCACGAGAAACGAATACCTTCGGCTTCCATGCAGCACTCGCCGGATTTCAACCCTGCGGTTGCGTTGAAGATAGAACGCCAGATAATCGCCGATGACGACCACTCGGTACCCCAGCGCCGCGAGGCGGTCGTCCTTGGGAAGGGCGCCGGATTGGGGGAAACGGGCCAGGCGTCCCAGAGCCTTGTCGATCTTATCGACCCAAGCCTGCGCCTGCGCGGGTCTGTCCGTCCGGATGTAATCGCGGATTTCAACGAGGTCCTGTCTGGCGCGCCGAAGAAAAACAACGGCCCGCATCTTCACAAACCGAGTCTAAGTTCGCGCATCATCTCCTTGTGGGAGATCCCCTTATCGCCGGCGGCCGCGTCCGCGTCGGCTTCTTCAAGCTTCAGGTACAGCTCCAGCTTTGCCTGCTGGCGGTCATAGGCGGCTTGACTCATGACCACAAGATCTTCCTTTCCATTTTTTGTGATGAATACCGGCTCGGCAAGACTATGGCAGAGGTGCGATATTTCGTTGGCTCGATTTCTTAAGTCCGATATGGAGCGGATGGTGGGCATGGAAGCCTCCTTGCCGGTGATACTATTATATCAGAATTATGATATTTATCAAGGGCCGCGGAGCGCCTGACACAGCATTTTCTCATCCAAAGATGAGCCTGAAGGACGTTGACGGGCCGTTGTAGTTTCCGAGTCCATCCTCCTTGGTCGTCGCTGTCGTCGTTCGTCGTTGCCGTCGGTCGTCGGCGCCATCGTCCGTCGTTGGTGTCCTCCACCGCTGCCGTCAATTTGTTTGGCGCGCGAAAAGGCTTGATGAACCTGTTGGCTCCATGCTCGCGGCATAGGCCCAAATCGCGCGAGGATGCCCCGGGATCGACGTTCTCGGGCCCGGTCACTCCCTCCCATGCCCGCCGTGTGACCGCGGGAAAAGACGCCGCCGTTGAACCGTCGCCCACTGCCAGCTTTCTGAGCAACTTGTCTCTGGCGGCCCCCATCGCCGCGGCCGACTCGTTGTCCGTCTGCCTGGCGGCGATCGCGTCCAGAGCTTCCAGGCTCACGCCCTCGCGTAAATATTTCCTAGCGCGGGCTTCGCCCGCAGCGATGAGCTTTGGGCTGTGAGCTTCCTGAATAAGGGACGCGAGCCTGTTGGCCGACTGGGGCACTCCGCTTTCCCAGAAACGACAGCTTAGTACGACAGGTCCCCCGCACCCATGGGCCCAATGCCGGGCCGGTATTGGGCCCATGGGCTTATGCCCGCATCGAAGGGTTGGGGATAGAATGTACTCCAGTCGCGTCGATTGCGAGGGAGGAACCCTGCGATGAGAATTGCACGCTTGAGCGTCACGGTGCTGTCGTTGCTGTTGTTCGTTCCCAATCTTTCCCTTTCCTTTGAATCCCGTCCGACCCCGATACTCGACCAGGCCCCCCCGTGGCGGCTCCAGCCCGTGCCCGCCGTCAAGGCCGCGACAGCCCGCGAGGCGCGCGAGTTGCCCCGGCTCCTGGGCGAGGCCGCGCAGGTACTCACCGATGAGGAACTGGGCGCGATAGCCGCTCTCGCCGACTTCATTTCAAAGAATTACATCGACCCCATCGAGTCCAAGCGCCTCTACTACGGCGCCATGCGCGGGATGGCGCGGGAACTCGACCCGCATTCCCAATTCTATTCGCCCCCGGAGCTGAAGGCTCTTCTCGAGGATCTAAAGGGCTCCTTCACCGGGATCGGCGCCGGCCTGGGCAAGAAGGAGGACGGCGGGCCTGTTCCCATCACCCATGTCATGCCCAATTCCCCCGCGGAAACCGGCGGGGTCAAGGCCGGCGACCTCATCACCGAAGTGGACGGCGTGCCGGCGGGTCCGATGACGACCGAGGACGTGGTGCGGCGGATTCGGGGCGCGGCGGGGACGACGGTCACCGTGACGATCATGCGGCCCGACTCGGCCGCCCAAGCCGTCCGGAAGCTGACCCTCACCCTCACAAGGGCCGAGGTTCGCTCCAACAACGTTTTCAGCAAGATGCTCGTGGGCGGCGTGGGTTACGTCTATTTCAGCCAATTCCAGGACGACACCTCCGTCAACGTGCTCGCCCAGGTCCGCGCGCTTAAGGCCCAGGGGGCGGGCAGCCTCGTCATCGACGTGCGTCACAACCCCGGCGGGAGCCTCCAGAGCGTGGTGGACATGACGGCGGCGTTCCTCAAGAGCGGCCAAGTCGTCGTGACGACCAAGAACCGCCGCGGCCGCATCGTCTCTTTCACCGCGAAGAAAGACGGAGAATTCAAGGACCTGCCGGTGAAGGTCCTGATCAACGGCTACTCAGCCTCCGCCAGCGAGATTCTCGCGGGCGCCTTGCAGGATCATGGCCGGGCCAGGGTCTACGGCTCCAAGACCTACGGCAAGGGCTCGGCCCAGAGCATCATCCCCCTCGATGACGGCTCCGCGCTCAAGCTGACGGTGGAGCGCTGGTTCACGCCCTCGGGCCGCTCGATCGAACGCACCAAGGCGGGCGGGGGCGTGAGCCCCGACGTCGCGGTGGCGTTGGACGAGGCCGAGGAAGCCAAGATCATCGGCGGGATATTGCGCGAACTCAACGGCGTGGCCGGGGAAAAGGCGGCCGACCCGGTTCTCGAGAAGGCCCTGGCGCCCTAGGGGCCGGCAGGCCCCTGGTCCAGCAGGGCTTCAGCCTGACGCGAAGCGATCAGGGCCGAGGAAATCGCGCCTTCCATGGCCGGGACCTGCGTGTCGACTCCGGCGAAAAGAATGCGGCCTTCGGGGCGGGCGACGCGGGGCCGTACCTTGGTGAGGTAGCCGGCGTAGGGCAGGGGCATGGCGTGCCCCCAACGCACCACGCGCGCCTCGCGCACCTGCTGGCTGGCTCCCGGGAACATGAGGTCGAAATCCTTGAAGGTGCGCGAGATGATCTCCGCATCCGTGGCCTTGAGGACGAAGGGGCGCCCTTCGGCCCCGAGCGGCGCGTAGGCGACGAGGACCTGCCCTCGGCCTGGCGTGCGCTTCAAGGGTTCGTTGTCGGCCCGCGGCAAAGTCAGGTCCATGAAAAAGGCTTTTGGGTTCCAGAGGACGAATGAATCCGCCCAGATGGTCCTTTTAAGGCGCATCGGCACGAGGACGTAGGAAGAATAACGGACCTGCGAGAGGGCTTGACGCTTCTCGTCGGACAGGCCGGGGGCGATGCGGCGCGCGATCAGGCTCGAGACCGCCATCACGGCGACCTTGGCGCGGGCGCGGTAATCCTTTCCGTGCCTCGTAAAGTCCACCTCCACGCCGTCGGGAATCTCGCGCACGTTCCACACGAAGGCCCCGGTCCGGACCCGTCGCCCGAGGCGCTTGTGGAGGGCGTCGGGCAGATCTCCCATCCCGCCCTCGAAGGTGTAGCTGGTGTCGCGCTCGGAGGCCTGGTAGAGGATGCCGGCATAGGCCGATACGGAGCGCGCCCCGTCGCCGAAGACGTCACGGCAGTAGGCGTCGCCGATCTCGGCCACCACGCGGCCGTACTCGCGTTCGAGAAAGTCCCAGTAGCTCTCCTTGTCGTACTCCGCGAGAACGGCCGGTTCCGCGTTTTCGATGGGGACCGCGAGCTTATGGCCGGCCGTCATGTCCGCGAAGAATTTCTGGAGCTTCCCGAACTTCTCACGGTCCGCGGGGCCGTAGGGCGGGTCCGGGAGGTTGCTTCCGTCCTTGGTCAGCCAGTGGGGAACGATCTTTCCCCCGGAGAACAGGCTGTGCTCCGGCATGGTGATGAGCTTGGGCGATAGCCCGAGATCTTTGAACATAGTTCCGATCTCGCCCTGCGGCTCTCCGATGTAGACCATGCCCACCGAGTAGGACCAGAAGCGGTCGGTTCCGGAGAAGGATTCCATCCGCGCCCTCCCGCCGGGCTTGGATTCGGCCTCCAGCACGAGGATATTCCGCGACCTCAGGAAATACCCGGCCGAGAGGCCGCTGAGGCCCCCCCCGATGACCACCGCGTCGAAATTCCCGGCGTCGCGGACCCGGCCGCCGGCCGGTCCCGGGGCTTTGTCGCGAATCGCCGCGTGGCAGCGCGCGCAACTCTCCCCCTTGAAATGGCCGGAGCCGGCGAGGGCTTGGGATGTCCGCGTGAGGCCTAGGAGGATGATGAGGAGGACTTTCACGGGTCCCGGAGTCTAACAAATTTCCCGGCGCCTCCCGCGCGGGAAACCTTGACAGCCATGGGCATTTCGGCTAATATTTCGGGACACCTATGGGGCTTCTTAGGGACGCTTGGTTCGACCTCTCTGTCGTTTGCCTGGTCGTCAGCGTGTGGCTGATGCGGTTTTTCTATAAGCAATACCGCTCCGCGATCCACGCCGCCGACAGCCGCGACGCCGAGTTGGCGATGGCGGGCGGGCCCTCGGTGGTCCCCATAGTCGACCCGCCCCCGGCCCAGAGAATTCCGCTTCCCTCTCCTCCCCCCGCGCCGCTTCCAGCTCCAGCTCCAATTCCGGCCCCTGCTGCCGCGGCGCCGCCCCCGGCCGCCGTAGCGCCGCCCCCGGCCGCCGCCAAAGCGGCGGCTCCGGCGGTCCCCGCCGCGCCCGCCGTCGCGCCCGCCCCGGCTCCCGCGGCCGCGGCGACGATGAGCGGGATTCGAAGGAC
>CAYJXJ010000206.1:5623-7448 GCA_964374095.1 uncultured Elusimicrobia bacterium | reverse complement strand
GTGAGGCGGCGATGGCGGGCAGCCAGAGCCTCTGGACGCCGTAGGGCGTCGAGGTAAGCTGGTCCGTGATGACGATTCGGAACTTGATGAAGCGAGGCGAGTTTACGTTCGTCCAGTTGCCGATGTTCCCGCCGTTGGCGACCTGGGTCTCGGGGGAGTAGGTGAAATCGTCCTGGCTCCAACTCCAGAAGAACTGGGCTCCGGCGGCTACGGCATCCACGAGCTCGGCGAAGAACGGCCCGAGGGTCGTGATGAGGGCAAAACTGACCAGGCCGGAAAGCTGCGGCCCGTAGTCGACCTTAAGCGTCAGCGAGCCGCTGGCCGGCGCGTCGGTGAGGCTGTTGAACCTGAGGAAATCGATGTGGAACTTGGAGGAGCCCTGGGCTTGGAGCTCAACCGTCTGCGCGAAGAGCGGGCTGCTGAGCGGGCCCAGGGTTCCCGAGTCCTTTTGCACCCCGTCGATCAAGAGCCTGTAGGTCCCGGTGGATGAGCTGGTCAAAGTGAGGTCGAGTCGGTAGACGTGGAACTGGGTGATGTCCACGTTCACGTTCGGCCCCTGCGTGTTGTTGGTGACGACGCGGACCTGCCCGAGGTTCTGGAACTTGATGGCCGCGACGATGTTGGAGCCCGGGACCGAAACGCCGATGTGCAAAGAGCCGCTCAAGACCTCCACGCGCAGCCGGCAGGCGACCGAGCGCGAGGACCAGAAGGGAAAGGCCACGTCGTTCTTCTGGTTGTTGAGCGAGTAGAAGCCGGATGTCGCGGTGTAGTCGATGGTCCGGATGCTGTTGGCCAGGCTTGCGGACGCCCCCTGGGAGACGAACTCGCTCCAAGGAAAGGTGGCTTCGTTGTCTATCTGGAACCTTTCCACGTTGGGCGCGCGGTCGCCCTCGTACTGGGCGGTCCAGCGGGGGTGGATGCCGCCGGGCAGGCGCTTGAAGTTGATCTTGTCGATGGCGGCCGCGGCCTGCCACTCGGCCTCGGTGTCGTAGGGGTCGATGGTCAGCTGCCCGTCGCCGGCGGGAGGCTCGGCCTCGGCCACGACGGCGGCCCGGTGGAGGCTGTAGGGCGCGAAGTCACCGAGATGGGTGTGGAGAATTTCCCGCTGCGCGGGCGGCTCGAAATTGACGGTCTCGACCGTCACCGCAGGGACTTGCGGCGTCGTGGCCAGCAAGTGGCCCACCGCCTCGTGGATCTGCAGGTCGCGCTTCCAGACGATGTAGTCGGCGCGAATCTCGGCCCCCGGGGCGGGCTGCACAGTCTCGAAGCGGACCTTGGCCTTCTTTTGGGGGTCGTTCAAGTTGCTGGCGGTCCAGCGCGTCCCGGGTCGGAATACCTCGCCGCCGACGCGGATCTCCAAGACCTCCCCGACCGGCAGCTGCGATAGCTCGAACTCGAAGGCCTGGCCGTCGCCTATGCCCAGGAGCTCATTGGTGACGAGGACCGCCGCCTTATTCGCGTCGGCCCCCTCCAGCAGTTGGTCCATGGAGCGGACCTCGAGCTGCACGGTCGGCGTTCCCGAGTCCTCGGTGACGTCCTCGATCACTCCGGTGAAGACCGGGAAGGCCTCCTCCGCGCCCGCGACCTTGAGCCCCAGGGATATCCGGATCTTGGAGCCGAACCGCAGGAAACCGGCGAAGCGCCCGGGTGAGCCGTCGTCCCATTGGCGGCCGGCGTTTTCCAGCTCGAGGCGCACATTGGAGGCCTTGAACTCGTTCAAGGCGTCGGTGTCGAGCTTCCAGGACATGCGGTCGAGGCGCACGACCTCGCGGGTCACGTCGATCGGCGTCGTCTCCCAGGATGAGCCGTTCGCCAGCGCGCGGAA
>CAYJXJ010000206.1:2411-5523 GCA_964374095.1 uncultured Elusimicrobia bacterium | reverse complement strand
GCGATGGCTCCGAAGAGCAGCGCCCCGCCGATCGGGCCCAGGGCTCCTGAGGCCGCGGTCCGCGCGATGGCCGCCTCGATGGCGATGCGGGTGAAGGTCTCGATGGCCGTGCGCAGGACCGACTTGAACACCTGGTCCATGGCCTCTTCAAGGCCCTTGCCCTCCAGGATCACGTCTGCGACGGCGCTTGCGAAATTGGACGCGATGCTGGAGGCGACCGCCTTGCCGCCGGCCTCGATAGCTTGCAGGTCCTCGTTGAACTTGGCGCTGGCCTCGGCTGACTTGAGCGCGGCGATCTCGAGGGATGCGAGCCGGGCGTTGAGCAGCTCGTCCTCGGTGATGAGGCCCTTGGTGCGCAGTTCCTCGAACTGCCTAAACCGCTGCTCCTTCTCCTGGTTGATGAGGAGCAGTCGGGATTCGAGGCCTCGCCCCTCGTTCTCGAGGCGCTCGGCCTCGAGGGAGACGAGCCTGTCGTGCGCGTCCTGGGCCTGGCGCTTCTTCTCATCGGCTTCCTTGCGAGCCTCCTCGATGGACTTCTGGCTTGCCCTGGCCTTGAGCTCGACCTCCTGATTGACCAGTCCCTCCCTCTCCGGGGAGTAGCGCCTCTGGACCGCGGCCGCTTGCTCCGCGGATGCCGTCTCGATGGCGTCCAGCTTGGCCGCGGTCTCGCGGCTGATCTCGGGCAGGCGCTCGAACTGGCCCTGGAACACGGCCGCGGCCTTGGCCCCCAGGCCCTCGAGGTGGACCACGGCCTTGGCCGCGAAGTTGGCGATGACGGTGCCGAGTATCTCGAAGAACTGCGCTCCGCTAAGCACGGCCTCGAGGAAGCCGCGGAACACGGGCAGCACCGCCGCGCCCACTACTTCCTTGAAGTCGTCGAGGCGGTTTCTGAGGCTGGCAAGCTGCCGGGCGAAGCCGGACTCGCTCTCGGCCGCCCCCGTGAAGCGCTTTGAGAGCGCGTCGAGCACCCCCTGGGCCGTGTCGGCGTCGCCGATGAAGGCTCCGAACTCTTTCTTGAGCTCGCGCAGGCGCGCTGCGTCGCCCTGGAGCACGGGGGCGAGCAGCTCGATGGCCGTGTTGAAATCCTTGCCCGACGCGGAGGCCAGGCCGAAGGCGAGCCGGGTCGCCTGCATGGCCTGGCCCACGTCGCCGGTGACCCTCGTCAAACGTCCCAATGCTTCGAAGGTTTGCGTGTCGGAGAAGCGGGTCAGCGCCTGCTGCTCGTTGGCGAAGGCGATGAGGCGCTCCTTCTCCTTGGCGAAGGAGCCGCCCGTAGCCTCGACCGCGAACTGGAGGCGGCGAAGCGCCTCCTCCTCATCCAGCGCCGCGTCGGCCGAGGACTTGAAGAAGGCCGCGATCCCGGCGACCGTGGCAAAGCCCGCGAGCTGGTTGAGGAGCTGCCCCGCGGCAGCTTGGACGGCCGTCATGGACTGCGCCGCGGCCCCGGCGCTTTGCGGGAGCTTCTTGAAGCCCTGGTCGGCCTTGGACGTGGCCGTGACCACCTGGCCGGCGAACCGGTCGGAGCGCTGCGCGGCCTCCAGGAGTTGCTGCGACAGCCTCTGGATGGTCGGGGAGGCCCGGTCTACGGCCTCGAAGGTGATCTCGAATCCGGCCATGGCCGGTCAGCCCCGAGGCGGGGCGCCCTCGCCCTCCTGCTTGGGGATAGATTCCAGGGACAGGTTGACGATCTCGACGTAGAGGCCGACGGCCAGGGCGTAGTCGCCAAGGACCTGGTCGACCGGAACGGCGGCCTGGTCCTCGTCGCCCACGCAGAGCTTGGGCTCCACCACGCCGTAGAGCAGGATGCGCCGAAACTGCGGAAGCCTCGGGTTGGCGATGAGGGCACTGATGCGCTTGGCCAGCGCGTCCTTGCCCTCCCGAGCCACGGCCCAGAAGTCCTCGCTTTCGCCTCCCAAGAACATGAGCGGCACCCGCCGGACGCGGAACACCACCCCGCAGACCTCGACGATGCGCTCCTTCTTGAGCCTCTCGCGCAGCGCTGCGGCCGCAATGGGCGGGGCCGCCCCGGCTCGGGGAGCGTTCATCTCAGTACCCCACGACCGCATTGGTCAGCACCGCCTGGAAGCTGTAGCCCAGGGCCGGGTCCAGCTCGGCCTGGAAGGTGACGGCCGCGCCGAGCAGGCCTTCCAGCGTCCCGAAGCCGTAGGCCGTGTACTTGGCCTTGGGCACGGAGAGCTCCAGCTTGTTCTTGAAGGCGTCCTCGATGATGTCGCCGGTCAGGGCGATGTCGATGGCCTGGGGCAGGTTCTCCAGGAACTTCTGCCGGTTGGCCTCGGTCTCGAAGTAAATCTCGTAGCCGCCCTCGATGACGAAGCGGCCGGTCGAGACGATGTCCTTGGCGTCGCGCGACTGGTTGAGGGTCCGCTGGGGAGCGGAGGCGTTGTCCAGGGCGAGCGTCCAGCTGCGCACGTCCTGGTTGAGCACGCCGTCGAGCTTGAACTCGGTCTGGAAGAACATGAGCGGCTTGGGCGCGCCGAAGACCGCCGCGAAGGGCGAGGCCGGCTCCTCGGTCTTAAAGAGCACGTCGGCCGCGACCTGCCCCTTGCCGTCCACTGTCCCGGCCAGGCTCAGCTTCTTGAGGACGGTGAGCGGGTAGCGCTTGAGCCCCAAGCCCCGATCCACGAAGAAGGTAAACGAGGGAAATCGCACCAGGCTGTCGGGCTTGAAGGTATGCCGGAACACCGTGGGCGAGTTGGCCGCGTCGGGCTGGCTCGTGGTCACCTTGCCGAGGCACCCGAAGAGCAGGTCCCCGATGGTCTCTGCCTCGAGGTCGACGGCGGGCAGGGTCCCCGACCCCTCCTTTATACCAGGAGCCGAGGGGAAGGCCTCCTTACTGCCGCGAATCTTGTCGTCGGCGATCAGGATGGACTTGTAGTCCAAGAGCGCCTCGGCCCCGACCGCCAAGAACTTCTGCGGCCCGGGTTCGGCGATCCCACGGTTGGCCTCCTTCTTGAAGCCGTACTTCTGGTTCTCGATTGCGAAAGGCATGTCGGTTCCTCCTTATTTTCTGCTCGTCGCTTCGACAGTGAAGACCAGGGCCGCCGCGGTCATGTCCGCGTTGAGCGACGCCACGAGATTGTCCTCCGGCGGC
>CAYJXJ010000206.1:0-2401 GCA_964374095.1 uncultured Elusimicrobia bacterium | reverse complement strand
CCGATCTGGCCCTGACGGTGGAAAACAGTATCTGCCCGTTGGGGATGGCCAGGGCCCCCAGGTCGACGTGGTCGATCAAAAGCTCCGCGATCTTCTGCGCCTCGACGGTCTTGGAGCGGACGATCTCCTCGTTGAGCCCGAAGCGCATGACGAAAACGATCCGGAAGTTGTAGACGATGCGGTAGGTCTGCCCGGTCGTGATCCGCTCGAGGTTCGTCGAGGGCGAGGGTTTGACGAACACGGCCGGCACGTTGTCGGCCAGGCTCTCCAGGGCCGGGAAGAACTCGAGCGCCCCGATGGCGACCACCTTGAGGCCCATGGCGGCCGAGAGGTTCTGGTCGATGAGTTCGACGATCCTCTCGGCGATGAGCGTCTCGTGGAGCCTCGGGGGCGGCATCAGGCGGTCCCTCCTTCCTGCTGCAGCGCCTCGAGGATGCGGGTCTGGAAGATGGCCTGGACCCTGGGCGTGGCCCCGAGCAAAGCGGGCCGCAAGTAGGGCTGCGCGGCGAAGCCCCGGCGCTTGATCGCCCGGGCGACCACGAAGGCCAGGCGCTCGTCGCCCAGCTTGCGCCTCGCCCATGTCCGCAAGTCGCTTCCGGGCCCTGAGGGCGGCTGGCGGCCGGGCCAGGGGTTGCGGCCATCCTCCACCACCGAGGCGTAGGGCAGCCCGGAGCCCACCTCGCCCACTATCCGGTTGCCGTCCTCGGCCACGTTCTGCGCGATGGAAACCCGGAGCAGTCCCCGAAATACGGGCGCGTTGAGCTTGGCCAGGCTCTGAATGAGGACCGCGGACTCTTGCATGGCGGCAAGCAGGGCCGCCCGCAGCCGTTGCGGCAGGCGCGAGAGCACCTTGGTGACCTCGCCTTTCTCTTTCAGGATGACGCGGATCACTTGCGTTCCTCCAGGACCGCCTCCAGATGCCCGCCGAAGAAATCCTTGACCTCGGTGACGACGAAGACCCGGCCGTCCGACTCGCGCACCACCTCGTCGTTCTCTTTGATGTCGGTGAGCGGGTTAAGGAAGAGCCGCATGGATCGCTTGGGCGTCTGGCCCAGGACGTTGCGGCTCAGGTTCGTGCCGGCCGGGTTGATCCTGGCCTTGACGTCTTGGGCCACGACCTGGCGCTCGAAGACCGGGCGCTTGGTGCCCGCGACAACGGTCTGCACCGGGCGGCGGATCGTGACCAAGTCGACCAGGAGCCTTTCGGGGAGCTTTCTCATACGAAGTCGATGGGGAACCTCCGTCCCAAAGCGGCCCAGGCCCGGTCCAGCTCGTCGTTGAGCTTCTTGAAAGAGCTCGTGTGGCTGTAATCGCCGATGCGCTCGCTGTCGATGAGCGCCCCATTCTTGGCCGAGAGCGCGGTCTTGGCCGCGAGCAAGGTGGCCAGTTTCTGGACCAGGGGAGGCACGATCCGCGTGCCGTGGATGTAGTCGACCTCCACGTTCTGGCAGCCCTCGGGCCAGACGCCCTGGCAGAGCCGAAGCGAGCCGGTCCGAGGGTTGAGGATGAAATCCTCGGGGTCGAGTTCCTGGCCGCCCACCGTGACGCTCAGTATCTCCACTACGGGGAAGCAGCGTAGGAAGATGACGGCCATGTCGTTGCCGTCCAGGACCTCGCGGGCGTTGCGCGTGGTGAAGCACATGCCCGACGTGCTGTCGATTTCCATCGCGGCCTGGGCGATCCACTCGGCCAACACGTCCTCGGGCGCGACCTCGCCTCCAGTGGCCCTGCTCACTAGCAGGGCGTTGGTGTAGCCGAGCGGGACAGTGGCGATGGCCGGGGGCAGCAAACTCGCCGGGGCGAAGATCGTGGATACGAGCGTGGCCATTTACCCGCCCCTCCCGATGCGCCGGTCGTAATCCGCGAGCTTCCGGTCGAATCTTTTGCTCAGCTCGTCCAGGGCGTCCTGGTTGGCTTTGCGAATCGCCTCGACGCGCTCCTGGGAGAGCTCGCAGATAACCGCGAAATGCTCGAAGAAGGCCATGGCCTCCTTGAGCCGGGCATAATTGTCCTTGAGGCTTCGGACGAAGCGGGCGCGCTTGGCCTCGGCCGGCGTCAGCGGCCTGGCCGGGCCCGCGATGACTAGAGCCCGAGGAACGCCCGGCGTCTGGACGACGGGCAGCTCATGACCTTCGCTCGGGCTCATGGGCCGCCTCCATTAACGCCCTCCCGTCCCGTCGCCGACGCCCGCGGTCTTGGAGGCCGTGGTGTCGAGGACCGGGATGTTGGAGGTGCCGTCCGTCCAGAACGTGGTCGTGTCCTCCGTCTCCAGCTTGTAGGAAAACGTCTGGCCATCGACCGGGAAGGGAGCCGTGGCCGGCGGCACGCGGTTGACCGCGTTGCCCGAGCTATCGTCGAAGCTGACCCGGCCCGTCCCCTTCGGGATGAGCGCTGAGTTGAG
>CAYJXJ010000205.1:0-7591 GCA_964374095.1 uncultured Elusimicrobia bacterium | reverse complement strand
CGAGCTCGTCCTCCTTGTTCTTGAGGTCCGCGGCGGCCGAGCCGAGAGTCATCTCGTGTTCGGCCCGCTGCCTTTCGTGCTCGCGCTGGAGCTCCCGCTTCTGGCCGTCCAGCCACCGGGCGTTTTCGGTCTTGAGGGCCAATTGGGAGGCGGCGAGTTCATCTTGGGTCTTGGCGTAGGCGGTTCGCTTCTCCGTCTCGAAGGCCGCCTGCGCGGCCTGAAGGCGGGCCTCGGCCTCCCCCCGCACCCGGTCCATCTCGTACTGCAGGCGAGCCCGGTAGGCTTGGCGCTCTTCCTCGGTCTGCTCGAGGAGGGCCGCCTCCCGGTCCTTCCATGATTTGTCCAGGTCCCGGACGCGTCCCAAATAGTCTTCCTCGAGCCGGGCCTCTTTTTGGCGTGCCTCGACCTCGAGCGCGGCCTTGCGCTCCGAGAGTTCTATGGAGCGGCGCTGCCATTCCTGTTGCAGGTCGGCGCGCTCGGCCTCGATCACGGCGGCCTTGCGCAGTTCGAATTCCGTTTCCCAGGCCTTGACCTTCTGCCGGTGGCGCTCCTCGAGGGACTTCAGCTCGGCGGCCAGCCGGGACTGGCGTTCCTCTCCGGAGAGGGTTTCGCGGGTTTCCCAGTTGGACTTGAGCTCCCGTTCCATCGACAGGTATTGGTCGTTGAGGGCCTGCTCGCGCTGGCGCAGGACCTCGTCGAGTTCGCCGCGGAGGCGGTCGTTCTCCTCGGATTGGAGCTGGCGCAGGTCGACTTCCTTTTTGGTCCAGGCGTGGTCGAGCTCCTCGTTGCGTCTGCGGTGGGCGGCCTCCAGGGCGTTGCGCCGGTCGGCCAATTCCTTCTCCCGGGCCGCGGCATCCCGGTGGAGGCTCTCCACTTGCCATTGGGCCTCGGACTTGAGCCGCTCGCGCTCGGTCTCCAGGCCCGCCTTCTCGTGGTCCATCCATTCCGTCTTCTCCCGCTCCAGCTCCGCCCAGGACTCGGTCTTCCACTGCTCGAATCGCTGGCGGTGGACCTCCTCGCGCTTGGCCGCCTCCTCCCGGAATTGCCGCTCGACCCGCTGCATGGCCTCCTGGTGGGCGGCCAGGTATTGGGCTTCCTTTTGGGTCCAAAGAACGTGAAGCGAGCGCTCCATCTCGAGGTACTTGGCCTCGCGCTGGTTTTCGCGCTCAGAGAGGGATTTTTCGATTTCCTGGCGTTCCTGCTCCCAAGATTGTTGGCGGGACCAAAGGTCTTGCCAAAGGGCCTGATGCTCGTTCTCGGCCTGCGCGAGCTTGGCTTCCAATTCCTTGATCCGCCCCCCGGAGGCCTCCTCGAGCGTTCGAAGCTCGACCGCCCGTTCCTTTAGGAGGGCATCGCGGTCGGTAAGGGCCGCCTGGTGGGCTTCGCGCAGGCGCTCCATGGCCAACTCCAGCTCGGCGCGGACTTTGTCGGTCTCGTTGGCACCGTGAACCTTCAGGCGCGCGATATCCTCGCGATAGGCTTCCCGGGCCTGCTTGAGTTCGGCCTCCTGCCGGGAGACCAAGTCTTTCTCCCGGCGCGCCCAGGTGTCGCGCAGTTCCATCTCCAGGCGCCGCGTGGCGGCTTTCTGCGCCTCCTCGCGCGAGAATAGCTCCTCCTCCGAGCGCCGCCTTTGGAGGTCGGATTGCTCCCGCGTCCGTTGGGCCTCCAGATGGAACTCGCGGCGCTGCTGTTCGAGGGCGGTCTCATAGCCGGCTTGAAGCTCGGACTCCCGGAGGGACCAACGCTTGTCGAGGTCCTTCTCCCTCAGGGAGAATTCCATGACCACGCCGGCCTTCCATTCGCGGAATTGGGTCTCTAGGGCTTTCTGCGCTCTCTCGGACTCGGCGGATCTCTCGCGGAACTCGGCCTCGAGTGTTCTGGTGCGGGTCTCCAGCTCTTGTTGGAGGGCGGCCCTCTCGGCTTCGACCGCCCGCTCCGCCTCGGCGAGGAGCTCTTGACGGCGCTGGAGGGTCTCCTCGCGCAGGGCCCGCTCGCGCGCGGCGAAGGCCTCGGCGCGCGCCTGCTCCCGCGCCTGGAATGCCTCCTCCAGACGGCGCTCCCTTTCCTGAAGCAAGCCCGAACGTTGGGCGTGGGCGGCGTCGAGCTCCGCGCTCCGTCGGGAAACCGCGTCCTCGGAGGCGCCGGCGCGCTGGGCGTCCCGTATGGCGGACTCCTGGGCGAGCTTTTCCTGGCGGTGGCGGGACTCCGCTTCCAGCTGAGCGGCCCGTCTTTCAAATTCCTCGTTGCGGCGCCGAAAATCGGATTCGAGGGCCCGTCCGCGGGCGTCGAGCTGTTCGGTCAGGGAGAGTTTCTCCGCATCGAAGGCTTTCTGAAAGCGTTCCAGGAGCTGGAGCTCCCGGGCCTGATGGGTTTCGTGGAGCTTCTTCTCGGTCTCGGCGACCCTGGACTGCAACTCGGCGGCGCGCCGGGCGTGCTCTTCGTCGAGGTCCTGACGCCGCTTCTGCGCGATGTCGTCGATTTCGCGGGAGCGGTCGGCGAGCGCCCGGGCCTTCTCGTCGAACTGTTGTTGGACGGCCTTGTCGAGGGTCTCGCGGGCCTGCTTGGCGCGCTCCCAAAGCCCGTTTTCGATCCGGGACCAGTTGGATTGAAGCTCGGCCTCCCGCTGGGCGAAGCGCTCGCGCAACTGGAGCTCCTTGGCGGCGTATTCCTTCCGCAGGGCTTCCTCTTGGGCGGCGGCGCGCCGTTCGAGTTCGGCGGCGGAACGGTCGATCTCAGCCCCCAGCCGGGAGTTCTCGTCGCGCGCCGCCGAGGTCTGTTTTCGCGTCTGCTCGAGCTCGCCGGTCAACCCGCGGACCGTGGCGGAGATCTCCTGGTCGCGCTGGGCGCGGAGCCGCTCCACCAGTTCGGTGTCGCGGCGAAACCGCTCGGCCAGCTCGATCTTCTCGCGCTGGAGCTGGAGGATGGAGGCTTCGCGCTCCTCAAGAGCCTTGGCGGCCTCATCGGACCGCGCCTGCTGCTCCCGGGCCTGGGCGCGCATCGAGTCGACCTCGGCCCGGATGGCCGCCAGACCCTCTTCAAGGCGGTTGCGTTCGGCCTCGCCGCGCGCGCGCTCCTCGAGTCGGACTTCCCCCCGGACGCGCTAGAGAAAGCGCCCCTCCTCATCGGCCCGTTCCCGGCGCTCCCGCTCCCAGAGTTCGGCCTCGCCGCGCCAATTCTCGATCTGCGCCGCCAACTCGGCGACGCGGGCGTCCGCGTGCTTGAGCTTGGCGGCTTCGTCTTGGTTCTCGCTTTTGAGGCGTGAACTCAGGTCCTGGAGGTCCCGGATGGTGGCCAGGGCCCCGCGCAGGGCCAGGCGCGCCGCGTCGAGGTCGTTGACCTCGCGGAACGCCTCCTCATCCCATTTATTCATTTCGGACCGGGACGGGAGCTTCACCGCGAGGGAGGATCAACCGCTGTCCGGGGATGAGATCGCCGCCGCGAAGGATGCGGTCGTCGTTGGCCTTGTAGAGGTCGACCCAACGCTCGGGATTGCCGTAGATCTTGTTCGCGATGCTCTCCAAGGTGTCCCCGGTTTGGACCTGGTAGATGCCTCCGGGCTGAGAGGCCTTCCTGCTTTCGAGTTGAGCGCGCGCCGTTTCGAGTTCCGTCTGGAGGCGGCGGATCGCCTCTTTCTCGGCGGCAGGGGCGGGAGGGGCCTTTCGCGCCGGCACGGGCGCCGCCGCGGTCACCGGAGCCGAGGGCGTCGGGACCTCGACCGCCGGAGGGAGAGCGGGCGCCGGCGGAGGCTGCGGGGCTTCTGAAAACAAGTTCGCCGGAAGAGAAGCGACGTTCCAACCGGTGCCCGCGGGCACGCTGGTCCGGATTTCAGCCCCGCGGGGGATCAACTCCGCCGGGATCGGGTTGACGCGGCCCAGTTCGGCGCGATAGAGGCCGCCGGAGGCCCGCACGTAGATGGACTCTCTCCAGGAGTTGTCTCCCACGTCGCCGCTCAGGGTGAAATCGAGCAGGACGTTTCCCTCCACGGGGATGCCCCGGGCGTCGGTGACGCGCCCCGCCGATTGAAAGAACGCGGCTTCGGACCAAGCCGCTGCCAGCACCGAGCCGGCTGCGACGACAACACGGCGTGCGACGCGAGGGGTCGGCATCGTTTTTCTCCTAGGATCGGTCCCGAGGCCTGGGCCCGGGGACCGTTGATAAAAAAGTTTAAGGGTATTGTGTTAAATTTTCAAGTCGTGGTTCTCTTCCGGTATCCATAGGAGTCGAACCATTTCCTCTGGTCATCAGCGCTTGGGCAGGCTCACCTTGGCCACGGTTCCCCGGCCGCGGGCCGAGGAGAAGGCGAGGCGGCCGCCCTGGTCCTCGAGCCGCATGCGGCAGAGGTAGAGTCCCATCCCCCGGCCGTCGGCCTTGGTCGTGGCTCCTGGGGAGCCTAGTTGACGCAGCTCCCGGGGACTCATTCCCGCCCCGGTGTCGGCCACCCGGATCCAACCGCCGTTGGCGTCGGAGCCCGTCGAAACGGTCAGCACCCCGCCTCCCGGCATGGCCTCGGCGGCGTTCAAGATCAGATTGAGCACGACCCCGGAAACCACGCCGGGTTCGACGCGGACCGGACGACCGCGGCCCCAGCGGCATCGAATTTTGACGCCGCGCTTGGCGCAGGTCGGCTCGAGAAGTTTGACGGCCTCCTCGGCCAAAGCCTCCAGGCGCGTCGCGCTCTCCTGCGGGCGGCGTCCCCGGGAGAAGTCGAGGAGACGGTCGAGCCCCGATGAGAGAACCTGGCAATTGCGGCGCACGGCCGTCATCTCGCCGCGCAGGGAAGATCCCCTGGGAAGTTCCCCGAGGGCGGTCTCGGCCACCGAGGCGATCACGTGCAGCGGCGTCCTCATGTCGTGGGCGAACGCCGCGGTCATCCGGCCTAGGAGCGCGAACCTTTCAAGATTCGCCAGGGCCTGCAGGAGGGCTGGATCCGCCGGGGCCGCCCTGCCGGGGGGGCGGGACGATCCCATCCCTCCGACGAGTCGGCGCAGGGTCGCGAGGAGTTCCACGAACCTGAGCATACCTGGCAATGGCGGACCTGTCAATGGGTCGCGCACCCCGTGTCCTTGACAAACCCCCGAGGTACTGGTAGACTGAATATTAGCGGCGCGTGCGGCCGGACCAATGAGAACGATCTAATTCCGATGGATACGCCGAGGAGAACATGACCGACAAGGCGCGGGGACCGAAGCTTGAAGATCTCCTGGCGAGGCTCGACGCGGCCTGCCAGCGCCTCTGGGACGAGGACCGCACCAGCGCCATCTCGGTCTCGGCCGTGGCGGAGGAGGCCAAGCTTGAATTGCGGCGCCTCGAGCAGGCCGTGAAGTCCCTGGAGGAGCAGGTCCCGGAGGAAAGGCGCTTGGGCCGGATGGAGACCGAAACCATCTACCACGAGAAGGTGCGGGAGCTCGAAGCGCGGCTGCGCCAGACCGAGGAAATCGGCGCCGGGCTCAAGGATTCCCTCGCCCACGAGCGGCAGCGCGTCGAGAAGCTGTTCCGGGAGAACGAGTCCCGGGAGGAGGAGGTCGCCCAGTTCAAGGAGAAGGCCCTCAAGGCCGAGGCCGAACGCGACGCGACGCGGTCCAAGAAGATGGGGGAGCTCGCCGGCGACCTCGAGGCCCGGTCCGCGGAGCTCGAACGCCTTTGGACGCAGCGCCACGACCAGCTTGAGGAGGACCACAAGCGACGGCGCGAGGAAATGGAGAAAAAGCACGAGTCGTTCCTGAAGGACTTGGATTCGCGGGTCCAGCACGCCGAAGCCGGCCTCCGGGAGAGGGAGGAATCCTTCCGCACCCAGCACGCCAGCAGCGAGGTCGCCTTGCGGGAGCGCGACAAACGGGTGGGGGACCTGGAGACCCGGCTGCACCAGCAGGCCGAAGCCATCGTGGCGCGGGCGGCCGAGCTGGAGAAGGACTATGGCCGCAAGCGCGACGAGCTCGAATCGATCAAGACGAAGATGCGTGAACAGGTGGCCCAGGCCGTCCGCCTCTACCACGGGGACGGCGGGGAGGAGCCGGTTCCCCGGGATACTTCCCCCTCACCTCCCCCGAGGAAGTAGGCGGGCTTGGCCAGCAAGCCTAAGAAGTCTTCGGACCCCCCCGTCCCGACCCTGGGGGAGCTTCTCAGCGGACTTGAGAAGGACATCGCGGGCATCGCATTGGATCCGGCGGGACCCCTGACGGAGTTTCACGACAAGATCCGCGCGGAGATCCATGAACTCCGCACGCGGTCTACCGAGAGCGGTCCGGCGGGCTCCTCCCCGGCGGCCCGGGCCGAATCGGAGGCCTGCGAGGAGCGGATTCGAGGGTTGGAGGACCAGCACCGGCGTCTGGACGGGCTTCAGGAGGGGTTTCGCGAGCGGCATCGCGGGCTCGCCTCGGAGCTGCGCGACCTTCGGGAGCGCGTGCGCCCCGAGCCGGAAACCCAAGAAGCTCGGTGGTTGGCGTCGATGGAAGGCCGCCTGCGCGCCATGGAGCCCGCGGCAGCGGCCGCCGTCGAGACGGTTCCCCTCCCGACCCCTGCCCGCCGATCCGGGACGAGGACGTGGATCGCCGTCGCGGCGGCCGGGACCTTGGGGGCCGGGGCGCTGGCGGGGGCGTGGTGGTGGTCAGGGCGGTCCCTCCGCCATCCCATCCCCTTCTCCCACCCCACGGGCCTTGTCTTCAGCGGCTCGGAGCTGTGGGCGACCGACTGGGTGGAGCGGGCGGTCTATCGCCTGAGACTCCAGGACGGCAAGCTCACCGTGGTCGGGCGCCACGTCCTTGCCGGGTCCCATCCCACGGCTCTGGCGATCGCGGGCGGCTCAATCTACATTGCCGACTCATGGAAGCGGGAGATCGTCCGTTTTCGAATGGGGGCGGCGCTGCCGCGCGAGCGGAGTTGGCCGAGCCCGGGGACCAACCCCTCGGCCCTGCACTTCGACGGGCGCTATCTCTGGTCGGCGGACGCCGCTTCCAAACGGATCTACCAGCACGCCTTGGATGAGGAGCTCACGCTCCTCGCCTCGCACCCGCTGTCCTATGCCCCGAGCGCCATACTCAGCGCGGAAGGCCGGCTTTGGATCGGAGATCCCGAGGGTCGGCGCCTGGCCATTCACCTCCGCGACCCCGGACTCTCCGCGGTCGGGGGGCGGCCCTTGCCGGCGCTTCAAGGGACCCCCCGGCCCCTGTCCGCCGCGGCCCGGTTGGGCGGAAAGGTCTGGCTGGGGCTCGATGGGTCCGCGGAGCTCCTTGAGATTCCCGCTCGTCTTCTGAAGCGGCGCTAGGCCTAGGCCGCCGCCCTCCCCACGTGTCAAGTCACGTAAAAAGGTTACCGAAGGAATAGAGCCGTCGTAGGCCGGTCCTTTCTCTTTTTGCTTCTTTTTCTCTTTGTGGATGGCTGTGGATAACCGCGCATTATGGGGACAACTCAGCCGCGAACCCGCAACTCGGTACGTAGCGAGTTCGCTCGATGTCCATGCTTTCGAAGCGGACGCCGCGGCGGAGCACGCAGCCGGCGGCGGCCGAAGGGCCGTCGGCCGCTGTCCGGCTTGGCGTGCCGGGAGGATCACGGGTCCCTGGTCGAGAAACGCGTACTCCAAGTTCCCGGACTTTTC
>CAYJXJ010000204.1:0-7594 GCA_964374095.1 uncultured Elusimicrobia bacterium | reverse complement strand
TCCCCGTCGTGCAGGTGCATGACCTTGAGGGCGAGGAAGGCGGCGAGGCCGGGCTGAGAAGCGTGCAGGCGGGTCAAGGAGTCCACGAAGGCGTGGCCCGCGTTGAGCAGGGCGTGGCGGCGCCGGCGCCCCAGGACGAAAAGCCCTGAAACGGGCTTTTCGTCCGCTCTGGAGAGCGTCCCAGGCTCTTTCTGGGTAACGAAAAGCCGATCCTTGATCGCCGAATCGGAGTAATCAAAATTCGCGGCCCAGATCCCCGCGTACTTGGCGCCGCTGGAGGAATCCACCGACCGGAGCGTGGCCATCAGGGCCCGCGCCGGGGCCGCCAGGTCCTTCTCGGCAAGGACCTCGGGACGGATGAAGACCGCGCAGGCATCCCGCGCCGTGATCGAGCCCCAGGCCCACGCTCCCGTGAGTTCCCCCACCCATGGGCCCGAGACCAGCACCGCATGCCCGTCTTTCTCCAGCGCGGAACTGACCGGACCCGCCTGGGGGGCGCAGTAAAGGTCCCCCCCTGAGAGCTCCACGGCCTCCCGCACCTCGGCCAAGGAGAGGACCCGTCCCGAGACCGAAGGGAACAACGGCCACGCGGAGCGCTTCCAGCGGGAAAATTTTCCCGAGAACAGCGCCCTCAGAAAAGGCAGGCGCAGCTCCCAATCCGCGGCCCAGCGCGGGTCCTGCGCCTGGCCGCTCGCGGCGGCTCGCGCGATGCGTCCGGAAATCTCCGCGAGGTCGGCCTTGAGCTTCTTGGCCAGGTCCTCGTTGACAAGCCGCTCGACGATCTTCATGGCCTTGGCGTAATTCTCGTCTTCCATCACGTTGTCGCGGGTCAAGGTGTGCTCGAGGTACCGGGATTTCATCTTGAAGGAGACCCCGGGGAAATGGGCCTTGCCGCCTTCCTTAAGAGTGAGGCCCCGATTATAAAAGCCGAAGGCGGGCTGGGCGGCGGCGGAGAAGCCGAGGATGACCTCGGTGCCCTCCTCCTGGTGCCGGAGACTGGTTCCCTCCGTCAGCTCGAAGGCTTCGTTGACCGCCATGACCTCCGCGCCGGATTTGTCCGCGAAGAATATCCGGGTGTCGGAGTAGCGGACCCAGTACTTGACGGTCTTAAGCGCCTCGCCGGCGACGCGGTCGTACTCCCTCCGCGGCATCTGCTTGTGCAGCTCCACGCGCGTCCCCTCGCGCATCTCGCTCAGCCGGTATTTCTCGTAGCGCCGGTAGCTCGGGAAGTCGAGGCGCCAGGACTGGCCGGATTTGGCGGTGTAGACCCGCACCAGGTCGGGCTGAATGGCGAAGACCGAGACGAAGCCGATCCCGAACTTGCCGATCTTGGTCAGGTCGTTTTCCTTGGTGGAGCTGAAAAGCACCAGGAGGTGATCGTCGATGATCTTTTCGTCCATCCCGTCGCCGTCGTCCTCCACGACGATAAGCGCGCCGCCGTCCCCGCGGTACTCCAAGGTCACGTCGATGCGGTTGGAACCCGCGTCGATCGAGTTCTGGATGAGCTCCCGCAGAAAGTCCAGGGGGTTGGAGAACTGATCCACCAGTTCCTTGACCAAGCCCGGGACCGAGACCGTGGGAGCCTTGGCGCTCATGGGGAGGGAGTGAGAGCGGCCCGCTGCGCCGACAGGTGAAAGCGGATCTCGCGCACCCGGCTCTGGAAGCGCTCCTCCTCGGAGCGGCGCTGGGCCTCATCCTCGAAGCGGGAGTGCTTATCGATGAGGTCCTTGATCCGGGCGGCGTCCACCTTCCGGGAGAGTTCGGCGATGAGCTTCTCCTTCTCCTCCAGGGGCAGGGTGAAGTACTCGTCGGGCTCGTCGAAGTCCTCGATCGCGGTCAGGATGCGGCCCGAGAGGTTGTCCACGGAGCGGCCGGAGAGCTTACCCTCCACGCACAGCCGGCCGATGCCGCCCCATTCCTCCTCGGTCAGCGTGAGCCAAGGGCCCTTGCCGCGGAGCTTGACGTCGCGCAGGAGCTTCACGAAATCCTCGGGCGCCGTCGGCCCCAGGGCGCGGATCGGGGCCTGGCTGATGCGGCTGATCGTCGCCTCGTCCATGTGCAGGGTGTTGGCATCGCACACCATGAACCACTTGCCGTTGCGCGGACCGATGGTCCCGTCGAGTATGCCGAAAATCGTGCCGAGATTGGCCTTCTCCTCCTGGCGGATGTCGGAATCGCCGCGCGCCGCGAAGGCGGTGTCGATGTCGGGCCAGTAGACCCCCGACACCCCCCCAAAATCAAAGACTTCTTCACGAAAAATCTCCAGCAGGCGGCTCGCCGAGGCGTTCTGGTAGGAGGAAGCCCAATCGGTGCGCCGGATCACCCGCAGGCGAGCCGGGATGCCCGATTTCTGGCACAACCCCAGGAAGTAGTTTCCGATGGCGTGCGCGGTCACGGTCTTGCCGCAGCCCGGCGTTCCCAATACGAAGAGGATTTGGTTCCGCACCTTCTTGGGGTTGCGGCCGGCCTTGAGGTCAAAGCCCGCCACGTCCCGGCAAAGCCGAGTGCCCGCGGCGACGAACTCGGCGTTTCCCACGATGTCGTCGAAGGAAACGGGAAGCAGCTGGCTGGGCTCCTCGGCGCTGATCCGGCTGCAGGCCCCGCCGGAGAACTTGAGGCGCGTGGTCTCGGCTTCGAGGCGATCGCCTCCGAAACGCCGCAGGAGGCGCGCCGCAAGCCGGAAGTAGGAGGCCAAGGCGCAAACGGCCTCGCTGTCCCGGGTGACCCGCCGCCGGCCGTCGGGGTGCGCCCCATAGAAGCGCACGAAGGCGGCCGCGTCCTTGGCCAGGGCGGTCAGCACCCCGCCGGAGTCCTTCTTGGCGATGTCCTGGTAATCCTTGAGCGACAGCCCGGCCCCCTCGGGAGGTTCGCGGACCTCAACCAAAGCGCCGAGCCGGTCGGCCGCCTCCTCCGCAAGCGCCAGCCCGAGGCAGGTGCCCGGCAGGTCCTGGGCCTCGGGCAGGCGCGAGAGGGAGAGCGCGGCGGCCACGGCTTGGCTCACCGCGTCGAGCGCGGTCAGATTGAGAGGCGTGGTGCCGAAGGAGCCGGCGTCCACGGCCGTGAGGGCCTCGGGAAGCCCGGCCCGGCGCAGGATGAGACGCGCCTCCCCCGCTTCCTTGTCCAGATCGGAGGCCGTCACCCTCAGCGCCACGGCGTAAGTTTAGGTCAGAAAGCGCGGGAGGTCAAGGGGGGGGCCGGGCCTCACTTGACAGGGACCTGCTCCGGCGTCATAATGGTCTTGGGCCGGCTGTGGCCCGAGGGATCTAAACGCTCTTAAATCTCCCGCCGAATTCGATTGGTCCAAGACCGCCGCGCCAAGGCCGGCGGGGATGAGGGCGAGCGACCGGCGAGGCTTCCTCTGGGCCGCGGCGCTCCTGGCCCTGGGCGCCGCGCAGTACGCCTGGAACATCGTTCGCGTCAGCCCCCTGAGCGGCTACGACGCCCTGGGACACGTCAAGTACATCCTCGTGATACTGGGCGAGGGCCGCCTGCCCCATCCCACCCTCGGACCGGAATGCGCCTTCAACCCGCCCTTGTATTACATGCTCGGCGCGCTGGCCTGGCGCGCCCTCGAGCCGCTCGGAGCCCTGGCCATCGTCGTCGGCCTTC
Source organism: uncultured Elusimicrobia bacterium (assembly GCA_964374095.1). GTDB lineage: Bacteria > Elusimicrobiota > Elusimicrobia > UBA1565 > UBA9628 > CAYJXJ01. Next base: position 3,985 of record CAYJXJ010000204.1, on the reverse strand, counting down.
GCTCGATCAGCGCCGCGGCCTGGCTGGCGGCCGCGTGGACGACCTATCGGCTCTGCCGGCGGATGGGGGCCGGGGTCGGGCCCTCCCTCGTCGCGCTCGCACTCTTTCTGTTCGTGCCGGCCTGCCAGCTCGCGATCCCCATGGAGCGCAACGAGACGTTGGCCGCGGCGCTCTCCGTGCTGGCGCTGCCTTGGCTCCTGGACCTAGAGGAGAGGCCCGCCGACATGAAGGCCGCGGCGATCGTCGGGACCCTGGCGGGGCTGGCGGCCATCGCGAAATTCTCCGGGCTTTGGATCGCCGCCGCCTGCGCCATCCCCTTCCTCAAAGGCCGGCCAAGCCGGGGTACGCTTGAAGCCGCGGCCGGCTGCTTCCTGGTCATGGGCGCGATCGCGGCACCCGTCTACGCCCGCAACGCGGCGCTTACGGGGACGCCGCTTCCCCTCTCGACCCTCGGCGAGCCGGCTGAAACCTTCGTGCGCAGGCTCACGTTCCGGGAGCGGAGGTTCGCCGACTACCTCTGGCTGGATCCCCGCTGCCTCTGGGAGCCGGCGCTGTTCAAGGCCGGCGAGAGGTCCGGACTCAACCCGCGGATGACGAACGTCTGGGGCACGACCTACGCCAGCGCGTGGCATGACGCCTTCTCCGTCCGGGTCCCCGCGCGCGAGCAGGGGCGCGGCCTCCGGGTCGGCCGGGCACTGGCCCTGATCGGTTTGATCCCGACCGCGCTGTGCGTCCTGGGATTCGCGGCGGCCTTGGCGGCCGCGCTGCGCGGACGCGCGGAGCCCGGAACCCTCCCGCTCGTTGGAATGACGCTCATCGGCCTAACGCTGTTCCTGGCCTACACCTGGCGCACTCCCCCGGCGGTCAGCCTCAAGGCCTCCTATCTGACGCCGCTGGCGGGAGCGGCGGCGGTCTTTTTCTGCCGGGGCGCGTCGTTGCTGCGCGGCCGTTGGGGCGCGGTCGGCCTGGCGAGCTCCGCCCTCGCCGCGCTGCTCGCGGGGCTGGCGTTCTCGAGCCACCTGCTCTTCCCGCCGGTCAACATGCGTCATCTCTTGATGATCGCCATGGCCTTCCCGGACGCCCCGCATCAGAAGGAGGCGGCGGACCTGCTGGTCCGCGCCATCGATCCCGCCCTGCTGCGCGCCGATTAGCCTCCCACGGAGCGCCGGCTCCGCGGGTGGGAGGATTTAGCGGCCGCGCTCCGGCGGCGGAGCGCATTAGCTAGAATGACCCATGTCCGCCCCCGACGCGCCGGGCGCCCGTCGCGCCGCCATCGCTTTCATACTCGTCACCGTCGCGCTCGACATACTGGCGCTGGGCATCACCATCCCGGTCCTGCCGAACCTCGTGGCCCGAATGCGGGGCGGCGACACCGCCGACGCCGCGCGCCTCTTCGGCCTCTTCGGAACGGTATGGGCCCTGATGCACTTCGTGTGCTCCCCGATCGCCGGGGCGCTCTCCGACCGGTTCGGGCGCAGGCCGGTGATCCTGCTGTCCAACCTCGGGCTCGGCTTGGATTACGTGCTCATGGCCCTGGCACGCAATCTCGGCTGGCTCTTCGCGGGCCGCGTCATCTCGGGAATCACCGCCTCGAGCCTACCCGCCGCCTACGCCTGACCGGGGCTAGGTTCCGACGGCGTAGACCAGATTCTGAGTCTTCGCCTGGGCCAAACGGCCGCGCAGATTCTCCTCGGCGGGGGCCGTGCAGGCGAATTTGCGTTCCTTGTGCACGCGGTAGCCCAGCAGCCGGGCCTCCTCCTCGATGAGAGGCCGGGCCTCCTGCGACAGGAAGCGGCGGTAGATGGTCGCGAAGGGATCCTGGTCGCGGTCCTCGTCGAGGGCGATCGAGGCGCGGTCGCTCGGCAGGTGCAGGACGAGTCCGCCCGCTCCCCAACCGGCCGGCGCGGGAGCCCACGGGCTCCAGAGCGGCCCGATGCGGCAGCGCGTCACTTCCTCAATACGGATGCCCGGAAGCTTGCCCAGCAAGAGGAAGGTGATCTCGCTCTCGTCGCCCGTGTAGCGCTCCAGACGGTCGCGCAGGGCGGAGGTCTGACGGCTGTAGTCGCCTTCGCGCTGGATGAGGGCCCGGCGGCCGAGGTCTTGCTGCTCCAACAGCAAGGTGTAGCGCATGAAAAGCACTTGGGCCGCGTCGTAGCGGTCGAAGACGACCTCGAAGAAGCCCGAACCGCGCCCGGGTTCGAGGCGGCGCAGGCGCACCGAGATGTGATGCGGCGGCCGCAGCTCCAAGGCGAGGAGTTTGCGGTAGTAGCAGGCCCGGGCCTCCAGGCCCGGATCGCGCCGGCCCGCTTCGGCCCGCGCCGAAACCTCCTTCAGAAAGCCCGGGGCCGCCGAAAAGTCGGCCCAGACGTCCACGATCTGCTTGAGCGTCGGCAGCCCGCTGCCCAGGTCGAGCTCCGCCGCGGGATAGAGCCCGCCGTGGAAGGAAGGGGCCAGCGCCTTCAAGTAATCGGCGACGAGGAAGGGATCGGGGAATTGCCTGTTGAGACGCCCCGCCATGACGAGGCGGGCCGCGGTCTGGCAATAGACCTCGAGGTCGGGGCCCGAGACCTGGAGGGCGCGCGGCGAAGCCGCCGGCAGGCTGCTAGGTTTTGCGGGCGTCCTCGAAATGACCGTGCTCCTTGCGCGCCAGCTCGATGGTCTCGTTGATGCGCTCTTCGCGGATCTCGCGCTCCGCGGCGAGGTTGGACTCGACGAGGACCTCGGTCTCCTTGTCGTAGATCTTCATCTCGGCGGTAAGCCGGTCGACGTTCTGCGTAAGGTAGAGGCTCGTCTCCGAGGCCAGGGTCGCCAGTTTGTTGACCGACTTCTTGAGCGACTCCATGGACTTGTGCATCTCGACCGAGAGCTCGCCGGCTTGGGACAGGGAGGCCAGCCCGGCCAGGTTGCCGTGGAGCTCGTTTAAGACCTCGTTGCCCGCGTCGTAGAGCGTGGACATGTTGCCGTGGAGGTTGGTCATGATCTCGAGGAAGTTGTTGTTCATGTTGATGATCGAGGCCAGGCGGTCCTCGGCGTTGGAGTAAAGCCGCAGGCGCGCCCCGTGCTCCCAGATCATCCGCTTGACCTCCGAGACCTTGGCGGAGAGCTCGCGGGCTTCGGAGCCCTTGCCATCGAGAGTCGCGAGCGCCTCCTCGAGTTTCTTGCGGAGGGCCTCCAGCTCCAGCACCCGCGCCGCGGCCCGCTCCTCGTTCTGGGCCGCGACCACCATCTTCTTGTTGAGCCGGGTGATGTCTTCCTGCAGGTGCTTGACGTCGGAGGAGAGGGTCTCGATGTAATTGCCGACTTCCTTGACCCGGCTTTGGGCCACCTCGATTTTCTCGCCGAGCAGCTCCTTCAAATCCCGGCTGGGTGAAAACTCCTTGATGATGGGAATCTTGGCGAGCAGCCCTTTGACGTTGGTCCCGATGGAATCGAGCTTCATGATGTTGCCCAGGTATTCGAGGGCAGATTTCTGCTCCGAGATATCGTGCGTCATCTCCTGGGAAAGCCGGTCGTAGGCCTTGGAGAGGTCCTCGAAGCGTTTGAGGTCGAGGTTGTTCTTGTGCTGGTACTCCCCCAGCATCTTCTCCAGGCCCTCGCGGGTGTAGCCTTCGCCGTCGTAGACGACCTCTTTCTTCAATAATTCGGCGACCTGCGTGTCATCGGGCTTCATGGTTCTCTCCCTTCCGGATGTCGCCCAGATTATAGGACAATTTAATAGGGGTGGCGCCATAGGAATGGAGGGGCTATACTGGAATGGTGGGTACCCCCTGGCTCCCGGCGCTCTTCTTGGCACTCGTCCCCGCCGCGGCCTTCGCCGCGCCGCCTGCCACGCCCGCGACCGCCGAACCCCACTCGACCGCGTGGCCGCCCCATTTCAAGGAGAGGATAGAGGGCATCTTCAAAAAAGTCCTCGGGGCCAGCGGCTACGACGGTGAGCACTGGCGCCGGGAGGACGCGAAGGCCTGGACCGGCAAGAAAATGCGCG
>CAYJXJ010000203.1:0-7604 GCA_964374095.1 uncultured Elusimicrobia bacterium | reverse complement strand
GATGGCTCAGTTCAGGCCATGGACGGTAGCCCACACCTTCGTGCCATGAGCCTGAACTTTGCCTGCCCAAGCTGTTCTTGGAGCTGGACGGGAACGATATCGCGCTGGCTGTAGTAGTTTCCGGGGTCGTTGGGCAGCAGAACCCGCAGCCGATCTCGGATTGTGATGCCCGGCGTAACGACCAAGAATGTGTCGGAGTATCTGGCGTCCTGCGGGTTGGCTCTCTTATTAAGCGTCTGCCATGCAATGAGCATGGTCATGACGACGGTTTTGCCCGAGCCCGTGGCCATCTTGAAGGCCTCGCGCGGCAGGCCGGGGTTTGAAGAGTCGTTCGCTCCGCGAAGAGCGTTTTCTATCCAGGCATCGCCGTACTTGTTGGCTACCTCGGAGATATAAATCGCTGTTTCAAGCGCCTCGATCTGGCAGAAGAACAGTTTCTTCTCGCGATTGGGATCGGTCCAGTAGGCAAGCAATCGTGAGGTCGTGGGAGTTACGCCGACGCAGCCGCCCTTGCGCCACGCGGCAATGCGGCGGCGGATATCGTTCACGAATTTGTTCTCTTCGATGCGGTCCTGGGTCCACTCCGTCTCAAAATGAAGCTGGTTGGCCCCTTTCTTCTTTGGCTTGGCGATCGGGACAAAGTAGGAACTGGTCCGGCGTCCGTCAACGACATCGTTTGTGATCCCCTCATCGGAAAAACGGAAATAGCGGGTCGGTTCCTTAAACGGCGAGTTGATGATGGGGTTTTCGATGACGACCTGTTTCATGCGGCTTCCCGATGGGCCTTCTATGTCACAACTTGCAGCCTAGGCTAAGCGGTCTCCATGCCAATTTTTAAAATGCATTTTACCTCTTAAAAACTTGATGAAAATATGAGCCGCGGCGCCCTTTAGGCGCGCGCAAGGCTTGGCCTGCGCGACCAAGCTCATCCCCCCGGCTTTTTGAGGCCATTGCACCCAGTGCATCTGGTCTTTGGCCGCAACGTTGCACCGGAAGCAAGCGAGGTGATCCAACATGCTGCCGAATATCGGGACGGGCGAACTTCTCGTCATCCTCGTCATCGCGCTGCTGCTTTTCGGGGCCAATAGAATCCCGGAGGTGGCGCGGTCGCTGGGAAAATCCATAAACGCCTTTAAGGCGGGGCTCAAGGAACTCTCGGAGGACGCCCCGGAGCCGCGGGAGGCTTCGCGTCCGGAGCCCGAGGCCAAGACGCCCGGCGATAGGCTCTAGGGAGGGGACATGGCGGTCCATATCCTCTTCTTCGGCTCGGCCGCGGCGGCCGCCGGACGCCGCGAGGCCCAGCGCCCGCTGGCCGGGCCGATCCCGTTGCGCGAAGCCCTGGGTTGGCGGGAGTTCGCCGCCGTCGGGGCCTCCCGGCCCGGCCTGCGCTTCGCCGTCAATGGAGAGTTCGCGGGTCTCGACGCCTGGGTCAAGGACGGCGATGAGCTGGCGGTGATTCCTCCCGTGAGCGGGGGCTGACGGGAAGAAAACCATGAAGGAACACGGCCTGGGGACCGCCCCGCTGGGGCTTGACGACTTGCTGGGCCAGGTCGGCCCGGAGGAGGGCGCGCTCGTCGTCTTCGTCGGCTGCGTGCGCGCCACCGAGGCCGGCTCCGAGATACAGGGGATACGCTACGAGTCCTATTCTTCCATGGCCGAGACGAAGCTCGATCGCATCGCCCAAGACGTCGGCGCCCGTTTCAGCGCTCGGGTCGTGATCCGGCACCGTCTCGGAAAGGTGGCGGTGCGGGCGGCGAGTCTCGTCGTCGCGGTCTTTGCCTGCCACCGCCGCGAGGCCTTCGCGGCCGCCCGGGAGACCGTCGAGCGCATCAAGCGCGATGTCCCCATCTGGAAGGTCGACTTCGAACGCGTGTCGACGGGGGCTTTGCCCCGATGATCCCCCCGGAGGAGGCCCTCGGGCTCATTTTGGCGGAGGTGTCTACGCTTGCGCCCGAGAGCGCCCGCCTTTCGGACGCGGTGGGCCGCGTGCTCGCCCAGGATATCGTCGCCCGGCAGGACTTGCCGCCCCTTGACAACTCGGCCATGGACGGCTACGCCGTGAGAGTCCAGGACTGCGCCGGGGCGACGCCGGGCTCGCCCGTGAGCCTCCGGATTCGGGAGACGATCCGAGCCGGCGGCAGGGCTTGCGCGGAGCTCAAGTCGGGCGAGGCGGTCAAGATAATGACCGGCGCTCCTCTTCCCGCCGGGGCCGACGCCGTCATCATGTGGGAAGCGGCCTCGGCGCCGCGCGAAGGCCGGGTCGGAATACTGCGCGCGCCCAGGCCCGGTGAGAATGTCCGTCGTAGCGGCGAGGATGTCCGCGAGGACGATTTGATATTGAGGAAGGGCGCCGTGATCCGTCCCTACGAGGTCGCCCTCTTGGCCGCCGAAGGCGTCATCGAAGCGCCGGTCTATCCCCGGCCGCGGCCCGCGGTGATCGCCACGGGCTCGGAACTCGTCAATCCCTCCGCGCCGCTCGCTCCGGGGCGCGTGCGAAACAGCCTGTCTCCCGCGCTGTCGGCGGCCCTGGCGCGCTGGGGCGCGGTCCCGCTCGACGTTGGTATCGTCCCGGATGAGCCCGAGCTTCTGCGCGCCGCGTTTGAAAGGGCCCTGGACCGGTCCGACGCGCTGATCGTGAGCGGCGGGGTGTCGGCGGGAGATTTCGACTACACCCGCGCCGTCCTTGAGGATTTGGGGGCCCGGATCGTGTTTTGGAAGGTGGCCATCAAGCCGGGCAAGCCCCTGCTGTTTGCGGTCTGCCGGGGCAAGCCGGTCTTTGGCTTGCCCGGCAACCCCGTGGCCGCCCTGGTCTGCCTCGAGGAGTTCGTCCGGCCTGCCGTCGAGAAGATGCGGGGCGCGCGCGGGGGTTTTCCCAGCTATCACCTGGAAGGCCGCCTCGAGAACGACTACTTCAAGGACCCGGAGCGCCGGCAGTACCTGTTCTGCGCGGTCGCCGAGGATTCCCAGGGCTATCTCTTGCGGGTGATACGGCCGCAGGGCTCGGCCATGCTCGGGATGTCGAGTCGGGCCGGGGCCTTGGCCGTCGCGCCCCAAGGCCTCGGTCGCCTTATTCCCGGGATGCGGCTCAAATTCCGGTGGCTCAAATGACCGAGACCTTGTCGGCCGTCATATTGGCCGGAGGCCGGAGCTCGCGCTTCGGAAGCGACAAGGCGTTTGCTTCATTCAACGGACGACCTCTGATCGTGACCGTGCTGGAGACCCTGCGACCCTTGTTTCCGGTCCTGCTCGTCATGACCAAACGCGGGTCGTTGAATGGAAGCCTCAGCCGTTTCGGGGCGGTGGTGATCGAAGATTCCCAGGCCGAGCACCACCCGCTCATCGGACTTCATTCCGGGCTTTCCGCGTCGTTCTCCATGAGAAACTTCGTCTGCGCCTGCGACATGCCCCTGCTCCAACCCGAGTTGGCGCGGGGTCTCTGCGAGGCCGGCCGCGCCCATGCCGCGACGGTCCCGGTCTGGGAAGGCGCGCCCCAGCCGTTGTGCGGCGTCTATTCGAAGGATTGTCTCGCGCCGCTGGCCGAGCTCATGAAAGACGAGCGGGCGGGTTTTTCGGATCTGCTCAAGCGCGTCCCGACCCGGCTTGTCTCCCAGGGAGAGGTCGAGCGCTGGGACCCGCGGGGACTTTCGTTTATGGACGTCGACACGGTCGAAGACCTCGGGAGGGCTCAGCGGCATGGGCGTACTGCGTGATCCCTTCGGCAGGCGGGTGGACTACCTGCGGCTTTCGATCACCGACCGCTGCAACCTGCGCTGCGTCTACTGCCTTCCGGAGCGGGGGTATTCCGGCTCGCCGGCCGCCGAACTGCTGAGCGACGCCGAGATCCTGCGGCTCTGCCGGATCGCGGCCGGGCTGGGGGTGCGCCGCGTGCGCGTCACCGGCGGCGAGCCGCTGACCAGGCCCGGGATCGAGGGACTCATCGCGGGGCTCGCTCGTATTGATGGGCTCGATGACATCTCGCTCTCGACCAACGGGATGCTGTTGGCCTCCCGCGCCGCGGTACTGGCGCGCGCGGGCCTGCGCCGGGTCAATGTTAGCCTCGACACCCTCCAGCCGGAGCGGTTTCGGGAGGTCACGCGCCGGGGGCGGCTCGCGGATGTCCGAGCCGGGATCGAGACGGCGCTCGCCTGCCTTGATCCGGTCAAGATCAACGTGGTCGTCGTCCGGGGGCTCAACGATTCCGAGATTCCCGCCTTCGCCGCGCTGACCGAGGACCGGCCCCTGCACGTGCGCTTCATCGAGCTCATGCCCATCGGGGAGACCGGGTTCTTCACGCGTGATCGCCGGCTGCCGTTGGCCGAGATCATGGCGCGCTGCGGGGCGCTCGAGCCCGCCGCTCTCGATGAGGCGCCGCGGGGTTACGGGCCCGCCGTCTACTATCGCAGGTCCGGCTCCCGCGGGACGGTGGGCTTTATTTCAGCGCTGAGCTGCAACTTCTGCGGACGGTGCAACCGCCTGCGGCTGACCGCCCGGGGCAGGCTCGTGCCCTGCCTGGCGTCGGAATCGGGCCTGGACCTGCGCGGGCCGCTCCGTTCGGGGGCCGCCGACGGCGAACTGGCCGCCCTGTTTGAAGCCGTGGTGGCGGCCAAACCCGAGCGCCATTCCATGGACCCGGCCGGGGAGAAGGTCCGGGAGTCGTTTATGTGCTCCTTGGGGGGATGAGTCATGGCGGAGCGGGATTTGTCGATGATCGAGCATCTTGAGGAATTCCGCCGGCGCTTGCTGGTCTGCTTGGCCGCGGTCCTCGTCGCTTCGGCGGCGGTGTATTCGTTCTCGGACGGTTTGCTGCGGTGGCTGGCGCGCCCGGTGGGAAGCCTCGTCTTCATCGGCCCGGCCGAGGCCTTCATGGCCCGGCTCAAGGTTTCGGTCTACGGGGGTCTTTTCCTCGCCGCCCCGTTGGTCCTCTACGAGGCCTGGGGCTTCGTGGCCGACGGCCTTCTCGACGGGGAGCGGCGCTGCCTGCGCTGGATTTTGCCTTCGAGCTACGTCCTCTTCGCGCTGGGCGCGGGGCTGGGTCTGGCGGCGGTCGTCCCCGCGGCCGCGCGCTTTCTCATGGCCTACGGCTCCGAGGATATTCGCCCCCTGCTTAGCGTGAACGCCTATTTGAGCTTCGCGGGCGCCGTAACCTTGGCTTTCGGCGGCGTCTTCCAACTGCCTTTGATCCTGGCTTTTCTGGAGAAGGCCGGACTCGTGCGGGTTTCCGACCTCGCCGCGCACCGGCGCCACGCCTACCTCGGCTCCTTCGTGTTGGGCGCCCTGCTCACGCCGGGCCCCGACGTTTTCTCCCAGCTGTTATTGGCGCTTCCCACGGTCGTCCTCTTCGAGCTGTCCCTGGCCGTCCTCTCCTGGAAGAATCGCCGGGCCGCCGTCCCCGCTTTGGATCCGACATGAGGAGAGGCCGCCGGTTGGCCGCTACTCGCCGCGCTTGCCCAAGAGATCGAGCGACTGCCCGCCCCGGAGCAGAAGGCAGGTCACCGTCGCCTTGCGGTCGCTGGGGGCCGCACATGAAACTTTCCGCGCAACGCAACGGCCAGCGGGGGATGGAACATGCCCCCGGGCCGTTTCGTTGCGGCCTTGGAGGGCGAGTCCCGCGGCGGCTCCGAAAATGGAGCCGGGGCTCGAAGGCGGGTCGTACCCGAGGAGCCGGCCGGACCTAGAGGGTTTCAGGCCGGCTCTTCGGCATTTTGACGCGTTCGGCGGGGAGACGAAAGCGAAGGGCGACGGGAAGGACACGGTACGACCGTGGTTATTCCCTCCCGTCGCCCAAACGCGCGAATGCCGCAGGGCCGGAGGAAGCGCGCCTCCGCGGGGGCTACGCTCCGCGTCTCCGCCTGGCGGCCTGCGGAAACGATGGACGCAACAGTACGGCCAGCTCTCAAATCCCAATCCGCGCGAGCATGGTGCTCAAATCGTTGACCACCGCCACCAGCCGGGGGTGGGTGGCCTCGAGCCCCGCCACGGAGGCGGCAAGGCCCCCGCGCATGTGGCGCAGCATCGGCGCCGCGCGGCCCGCGCCCGTTCTTGGTTCGTTTGATCGCGGCGTCGAGATGCGCCAGCGTTTCCTTCATCGTGTCAGGCCTCCAACGCCCCGTCTCTCGTCGGTGCAACGCTCCGGCCAGACCCCTGGCGCGCCGGGGAATTACCCGCTATACTTAGGGGCGCGCCGGAGCCCGCGCGGAACATTCATCATCCTGTGAGAAGAGACCCGTAGTGCGGCGCGCGAAACTCCTGGCGCCGGCGTTCTTGGCCCTGGTGGCGTATCCGTTCATTCCGGCGCGCTCCGTCCCGGATGCCTCGGAGCAAATCGCCGAATCCTCGTCCCTGCTGCCGCCGGAAAGGCCCCGCAATCTCCTGCAGGGTTTCGCCGCGGGCGCCTTCCGCCGCGGCTTCATGGACCTGGGCGAAGAGCGCGACTGCGATCATGGACACCTCCTTTACGCGGCCGAAGCATCGCGGCCGTTTGCGATTCTCTACCACACGCAGGAACTGCCGGCGGCTTCCGGGCGCGGGTCCTTGGATCCGGGGGCCCGCAATTGGCTGCAATGGGTCGACACCGGGCGCGTCGAGGACGCCCGGTCCTACGTTCGCGGCTCCTATCCCAGGAGCGCTTATTGGGACTGGTTTCGAGCCCAGGAACTCCCGCGCTATGGAGGCCGCGGCACCATCGTCCCGCAGATGCTCGAGCCCGCGCGGCTGGGGGCGGCGGTGGCCTCGAGCCGGCAATGGGTCTTCACCCGGGTTTCCTGCCGGGGACCGGCGACCTCGACTCTCGTCGGCGTGTCCCTCCCGGGCCAAACCCGGATCTGCCTGCGGACGACCCTGCAATAGCCCGCCGTCGGGCCCTTCGGGCCGTAATGTTGCGTGCGCCCAAGGCGAGGGGGGAACCACCCATGGAAGGCTCCGGCTCCGGCTCCGACAAGACGCTCGCCGGTCTGGCGCTGGCGGCCGTGGTGCTGGTGTTTGCGATCGGCTACCTGGGAAACGGCGAACATCGTCCGGCGTCGGGCACGACCGCGTGGACCAACGCCGAGAAGACGACGCTTGAGTATATTTCGGACTGGCCGCGGGACAGCGGCGCGGCGGCGCGGCTGATGCTGGGGCGCTACGGCCCTCCAGACCGCTACGCAGAGGATGCCGAACTCGATGCCGCCGGGAAAACCTCGCCATGCCTGAAGGGGTTGATGGTGCCCGACCGCGCGGACTTCATGCTTCCGCGCGGCGGGCCGCTCGTTCCCTAACCGGCGGGTTGGCGATTGGCCGCGGCCGGAGGGAAGGAGGGTAGCGATATGGGAGAACTTGGGTCGCCGCAGTTGTTCCACAGGACGATCTGGAGGCTCGAGCTCGAGCCTCGGGAGGGCGACCTCGTTCTGGATATTCTGCGCGGCGAGATGGGAACGTTGCGCCGGCAGGGCTATCATTCCGAGGCTCCGGCCTTTCGGGACCGACTCAAGCAACGCGAGACGCTGTTGCGGGGAGCGATCTCCCGGCTGGCCGGGCTCGACGCAGGGGCATCCCAGTAATTTCTCACACTCCTAGCCTGGATTGCTACCGCAGGGCCCCGCCTAACGCCGTAAACGCCCAAATCG
>CAYJXJ010000202.1:0-7619 GCA_964374095.1 uncultured Elusimicrobia bacterium | reverse complement strand
CCAGAACATCACCGGGGCCAAGATCACGATCGCGACCCAGGCCGTGGCGGGCCTCGGGATACTCAACGGCAACATCACCTACGCGGGCAGCCAGGGCGCGGGCAAGTTCCTGCGCGTCGAGATCTCGCCCCGGGGCGATTTCTCGGGCGCCCCCGCGGCCTTCCGCGAGTTCACGCTCGACGCCGTTCCCGGCGTTTACCCCTACGACGCGTCGGCCCCGGGCAACGTGGACTACTACCTGCGCGCCTTTATCGACTTGAACGGCAACTTCCTGCTTGATCCCAACGAGCCCAAGGGAGTTTTCGCGCCGGCGGGCCGGGGCGCGGAGAGCAAGCTCGTGCCGGCCGGGGGCAGCGCTTTCGCCGACTTCACGATTCTCGATCCCTTCATCAACAAGACCGGCCAGATCGCGGGCCAAGGCGCCGCGACCCTGAACTTCTCATCGGTCCCCGCGGGGGGGCAGAGGACCTTCACCCTGACCTACACCGCCGATGCCGGCACCGGCATCGCCGTCGGGGGAAGGATCGGGATCGCGGTTCCTCAGGGATTCGCCTTCCCCTTCAACACGTCGCAGACGGGCGCGGCCGGGACCTTGAGCTTCTCCGGGCCTTCGATTTCCGTGACCCTCACGGCCGCTATGGCTCCCGCCGCGGTCAAGACCATCACCTTCGACACCTTCGCCCCCTGCGTCCAGGGCGCTTCGACCTTCACCGTGGTCTCATCGAGCGGCGCCGGCATCGCCCCGGCTCCCCTGATCGCCCTTTCTCCCGTCGTGCGCGTGACCACGGGGGCGGCAAGCTTCTTCCAACCCCGGACCCCCTACTTCTCGGCCAAGGTGGGGGCGCGCTCCGAGGAGCAGGTGCTCGACGCCTACGACGCCTGCGGCAACAAGACCCAGATCACGAACTCGGTCAAGATCGCCACGCTGACTGCCTTGTCGTACAATTTCCTCACCGGCGGCTTCGCTTCCGATGCCACGGTCGGCCTCTCTTCGAGCCCGGCCCTGTCGACGACGAGCGTCCTCGAGCTTGAATTCGCGGTAGGCAGGTCTTCCCGCGCCTTCCAAGTCCTCGCCGTCTCGACCGGCCCCAAGACCATCGCGGCGCGATTCGATCTCACGGCCCCCACCACCTTCTTCTACGGCTTCACGGCCCTGCCCTCCGACGCGCTCACCGGCGTGAGCGTGGCCACCGCGCCCTTCGGCGTGGCCCGCTCCTCGATCACCATCTTCCCGGGCGATCCCACCAAGGCCAACCAGGCCTTCTTCAACTTCACCCTGGGCGACCCCGCGGTGAGCTGGCGCGTGGCGATCGCCACGGCGACGCTCGACAAAGCGCCCGTCCTCTGGGAGCGCTACGGCTTCGGCCGGCCCGGCGTCGGGGAGATTTCCTGGGACGGGACATACAGTCCCTTCCTCAACAACGGGGCCCGCGTGCCCAGCCGCAAGTACGTGGTCACCGTCGAGGTGGCCGGCGGCGTGCGAGACGAAACTCTGACCGTGGACGTGAACTCCCCCGAACTGCGCGGCACGGTCTTTGACCGCTCGGGCACGAGGCTCCCGGGCGCCGCGGTAGACGCCTTCGGGCCCTTCGGCGGCGGCCGGGTCGAGTCGGGCGCGGACGGCGGCTACATCCTCTCGGGCCTCGTCGCGGGGAGCTACCGCCTATTCCTCAACAAGCCCCCGGACTACCTGCCCGGCGAGGTGGCGGTGGTCGTGACCACGGGCATCCCGGGCTTCAGCGCGGTCTCCGACGCGGTGCTGGCCTCGACCGAGGCGGGGACCGGTTCCAACACGGGCAAGACTTTCCTCAACCTCTTCATGAAGGCCCCGGCCAAGCTCACGGTCACGGCCTCGGGAGTCGGCATCGCGACTTCGGCCTTCGACCGCTGGGGCGGCCTGCAGGTGCGTCCGTCCACGGCTTGCTCCGGCCTCGTCAGCGGGAAAACGCACTTCGGCCCCCTGCGCCTCAAGGCCGGCACCACGGTCTTTGACGACGGCGGCGCCTGGGACCCCGCCACCGCGGGCTTCGTCGAGCGCACCGACTTCCAGTTCAAGGTGACGTCGGGGACCTACGCGGCCGAGGGCTTCTTCGAGGGCTTCAAACCCTCCTGCTCGACGGGAGCGGTCACCGATTCCGGCGGGCGCATCGACCTGGCCGCGTTCACCACCAAGGCGAGCGTCAAGGGAACGGTGTCGGTCCCGGCCAACCCCAACGGGACATTCATCTCGGTGAACGCCGTGCCGTTCTCGACGACGACCGCGGCCCAGCCCGGCTTCGGCGGCGTCTTTCTGGACCCGACGGTGCTGACCGGCTCCTACACGGTCTCCAACCTCGAACCGGGGGCCTATCTCCTGCAATCCAATGTGCCGGGCTTCTTGACCATCACCAGCGGCCCCATTGTCCTGGCCGCCTCGGAGCAGAAGGGCGACATCCACTTCCCCACTTTCAACACCGGGGCGAGCATCACGGGCACGGCCACGATCCAGCCCGTCACCACGGGCCGCACCCTCAAGCTGACCGTGAGCGCCTGGTCTCCCGGCAGCAACAATTTCGGCACGGCCGAGGTGACGCAGGCCGGCGGGGGCGTCAACACGACGATCGGCTACACCATCCCGGGTCTCCAGAGCAACTCCACCTACCAGATATACGCCCACCTGGGCGGGGTCGATGATATGGACCCGGGCGTCGACATCCTCGAGAACATGCCGCTCACGGTCCTGGCCGGCGGGGTGGGCAACTTCACCTTCGGCCAGAGCTCGGGCGTGATCGTGGGCTCGATCACGATCCCGTCGAATGACTTCGGCAACGTGAGCGTTTTCGGCGAGATCACGGCTTCGCTGAGGCCGCAAGAGGTGGGCCACACCTTCGAGTTCTTCTCCTCGACCAATCTGCCCAACTTCGCCTGCGCGGCCGACGGCTTGCCGGCGGCCGCGGCCACCGGAATTTGCCCCGTGGGCAGTTCCTCCGCCACCTTCCGGGTCACGGGCCTGGGCACCGAGACCCTCGACCTCACCGTGCTCTACCGGACCTCGGGCCAGAGCGCCAAGCGGCGCGTCTCCGTGGTGAGCGGCTCGACGAGCACCATCTCGGTCAACCTCACGACGCCGACCTTCGTCATCACGGGATTGATCGACAATCAAGTCGCCAACACGCTGTTTAAGTCGAGCGCCGCGGGCGCCGCCGCCAACATACTGGCCAACGCCGCCTATGTCGACCTGACCGACGCCAAGGGCAACAAGGTCGCGATCAGCCCGGTGGGCGTGCCGGTGTCCACGGCCTCGCTGGCGCGCATACTCGCCGTCCGCCAGGAGTTGAACCAGTTCAACCTGGCGATCTCGACCGTTTTCAACCCCGCCGTCGACCGCGTGGGCTACCTGCACGCGGCCGGCTCCTACACCATCGCCAACGTCCCGCCCGGCACCTACTTCGTGCGGACCGCCAATCTCCGGCTCTGCGCGACTTGCGCCACACTCGTGCCCGCGGTGGGCCAGTTGGTGCGCGTGTCCGACGCCGGCCGCTCGAGCATTAACTTCACCCTAACCGACGGCTTCTCCATCAGCGGGACCATCAAGCTGGACGAAGGGATTGAGGACTCGCGGACCTTGGAGCTCACGGTCCTAAACCGCCGCCGCGAGGTGGTGCGCCGCTCGACCGAGGTCTTCATCGGAGACCCCGTCTTGGAAATCCCCGGCAACTCGGTTTCCTACGAGCTCGCCAACCTCCCGGCGGGCGAGTTCTACACCCTCGAGGTCAAAGACCTCGCGGCCGTGCCGGGAAACGCTTACGCCGCGCAGCCCATCAAGGTCCCCGACGCCTCCGATTCCGAGGGCTTGAAGAGCAACAAGACGGGCCAGGACCTGACCCTCCAGCGCGCCGCCTTCATCGTCGGCCGGCTCCAGGACGCCAACTCGTTGGATCTGATCACCAAGGACAACGCGAGCCTTTTGGCTCCCAATTTCCAGATCCGGGCCGTGGCCAGTCCCTTCTTCGAGGGCGGCTTCGTGGTGGCCGGGTCCTCGGTGTCCGGGCGGCCCATCCAGGCCGACGGCTTCTTCCGGGTCGGGCCCCTCATCCCCAAGGACGAGAACGGGGATGCCCGGGTCTATGACCTCAAGCTCTCCCAGCTCACCTGGGACCCGAATTTCCTCTCGCAGGGCAGCCAGAACTACGCTCCCGTGACCTTGAGCGGCCGGCGCGTTCAGCCCGGGGAGATCCACGACGTGGGCGTGGTGCAACTCAGCCAGGGCACTTCCTTGACCGGGACGGTCCGGCAGTCCTCCAACACGGCCGGGACCGGGCTTGTGTTGGGCAACATCAAGATCAGCGGCAAGCCGAGCTTCGGCCAGGATGCGATCGCCATCCACACCTTCACCAACGCCTCGGGCAAGTACAACCTGTGGGTATCGACGGCGATCTCCGAGCAGTATGACGTGACCGCGGCACCTCGGGACGGCAACCTCGCCTCCAACGGGCTCTACTACTTGGCCAAGACCCTGCGCAGCGTCAGCCTCCTGGCCACGACCACGGCCGACTTCGACCTCGAACCCCTGACCGCGTCGGTGACGGGCCAGGTGGCGGTCGAGGACAAGGCGACCGGAGGCGAGCTCTCCTATCCCTTCGGGGACCAGAAGGGCTTCCCGGCCGCGGCCTTGAACCTCCAGGACCCGCGCTTCGTGCCGGTCTTGAACCCCTTAGGCGACATCGAGGCCGTCACCGACGGCGAGGGCAAGTTCGAGATTCCGGGCCTCTCGACCGGGGTGTATCACCTCCGGGTGACGAGCCTCGGCTACCGGGTGGCCCAGGCGACCGTGACCGTCACGACCACCACGGTTTCGATCTCGACTCTCGCGGCGGGCACGCCCCTGCCGGGCAGCCTGATCACTTTGGTCCGCGGGGCCTCGATCTCCGGACGCATCGAGAAGGAAGGAACCAAGCAGGCCCCCAGCGAGGACGACATCAAGTCCGTGGCCGCGATCAACTTCGCCGCGAAGGAGTACGTGCTCGGCACCGTGGACTTCGACCCCACGGCCAAGACCGCCAACACCTACCAGGTGAGCGGCCTCAAATCGGGGATTTCCTATGATATGGTCATCCTGCCCCGGGACGAGAGCGATCGCCCGATCCTGCCCAAGATGGACCGGGGCAACCCCTTCACGGTGAGCTCCGACACCGAGAACGCGACGGGCCAGACCTTGACCATCCCCGCCCAGGACCTCGACTGCCAGGCCGACTCCAAGGCGGTCGGCGGCGGCAAGTTCCAGGTCAAGATCGACTGCACCGCGGCCCTGCGCAAGAAGACCGCCTACGACGACGACGCCTCCCAGTTCATCTTCGTCTCCTCCTTCACCTCCTCCGAGGCCCAGGCGCCCCTCTCGGCCAATGTCCTGCACACCGGGGGAGACTCCACGGGCTCGCTCCTGGGCCCCAAGGAGGAGGCCTTCCCGTCGGGCCGGGAACTGGAGGGCAACCGCCGCAAGATCACCGTGATCTACAAGTCGAACCTAACCGCCAACAGCGGCAAGGGCGAGTTCGCCTTCAGCCTGCGCCTGATCGTGTTCTCCGCGCAGGAGCGGCGCGAAGCGGACCAGGCCCTCAAGGAGATCAAGCTCGACAAGACCTTCACCTTCTTCACGGGCCTCGACTCTCACGCGGAAGAGGACTGCCACAACGCCAACAACTGCAACGTGAGCCTGGCGCCCTCCCAGGACGACGACAACTCCAAGAAAAACGAGCGCTCCAAGCTCGCCGCCAAGCCCGGGACTTTCGCCGGGACCGGGGGCGCGGTGTGCTCCTCGTGCGCCACGAGCATCGGCATCAGCAAGTCCACGGACCAGGCCTTCGCCGAGACCCTGCCCCTGGGGATGCGGGCCGGCGGGGTGAAGCCGCACCTTCTCCCCAATATCCCCTCCGAGTTGGCAAGCGCGATGAACGCCTTCCGCGTGCAGGCCGGCAGCAACACCATCGGCGGGGCCACGGCTTTGTCGGCCTTCTACGCGATCTTCCTGCCCCGCTCCATCGCCCATCAGCTCCAGGAGCCGGCGGACCTGACCCTGTCCTTCGTGGCCTCCTCCTCGGACACGAGCAACATCAACGTCTGGTATTTCACCACCGCGGCCGCCTGCCCCGACGGCTCGACGAAGTTCGGGAACTACTGCAAGGAGACCAAGAACCGTTCGCTGGACGCCGACAACAACACCATCACCGTGACCGTGGATCACCTCTCGACCTTCGTGGTGGCCGACGGCACGCCCGACGCTTTCGCGGCGGGAACGCTCGAGACCAACGAGATCATCGCCTTCAGCTTCCCCAACCCCGGCGACTGCATCACCCACACCGGACTGGCCGCGGACGCGCGCGTGGGGGGCCTGGTGGGCGGCGGCGCTCACGCCCCCTTCTCGGGGGTGAGAATACGCGTCTCCCTGCCCAAGGAGGGTGTGGGGCGCCGGGAGTCCACCCAGATCAACATCTACAACGTGGCCGGCGAGCGGGTGCGGACCATGGACGTCGGCCAGGTCGAAGGCGGCAAGACCTTCTACAAGGACTGGAACTGCGGCAACAACTCCAACGCCACGGTGGCCTCGGGAGTCTACTTCGCCGAGATCGTCTGGGGCAGCGAGCGCAAGTTCATCAAGATCGCCATCGTCAAGGGTAGCGGCCTATGAGCAGGAAATGGGGTCACATCCTAACATCTGACAAATTGACCGAGCGCGGGGGTTCGGTCCTGGACCGAGTTCTACATGCCTGGCACCCGGTACTCGCCGTGGCCATGGTCGCCTTCGCGTCCCAGCCGGCTTTCGCCAACCTCAACCAGGAACTCGGCACCTCGGGCGGGGCCTTCCTCAAGCTCGGCTCGGGGGCCCGGGCCGGGGCCATGGCGGATTCCTTCTCGGCCATCGCCGACGACGTCCACGCCGCCTACTACAACCCCGCCGGCCTCGCCCAGCTCAAGAGCGCCCAGATCTCCGGCGCGCACAACGCTTCGTTTCGGGGCATGAACTACGAGGTCTTCGAGTTCGCCTTTCCCTTCGCCAAGGAGGAAGGCTTCTCGCGGCATACGGTGGGCTTCGGGCTCTATTATCTCTCCGTGGACCGCATCGAGAAGCGGGTCGGCGACACCACCGACGCCGTCGGCACCTTCACCGCCGCGGACGGGGCCTACGGCGGGAGCTACGCCTACGGATTCAATAAGCATTTGTCGGCGGGGATGAACGCCAAGGTGGTCTCCTCGCGCATCGACACCTACCATTCCAACGCTTTCGCCGTGGATTTCGGAGCGCTCTATCGCTTGAACCCGGGCGGGACCATCCCGATCTCGCTCTCGGGGGTGCTTCGCAACCTCGGGCAAAGGCAGGGCTTCGCCGGGCGCGCCGCCGAGAGCCCCCTGCCCGTGTCCTACACCTTCGGCGTGGGGGCGCGGGCCCTGAAGGATCGCGTGCGCGCCAACATCGAGGCGACGAAGTACCGCGACACCACCCTGATCGGCTCGGCCGGCGGGGAGTACGAGCACCCCGTCATGGACAAGGTGACCGCCACCCTGCGCGGGGGCTACACCTCCCACTACAAGGACCTGCGGGGCTTCAACGGGGCGGCCATGGGCGTGGGTCTCACATTCCAGCA
>CAYJXJ010000201.1:0-7705 GCA_964374095.1 uncultured Elusimicrobia bacterium | reverse complement strand
CCGGCGCGGGGGGCGTCGGCGGCGGCGCGGCCGGGGCCGGGGGCCGCGGAAAGGCCGCGCCCGGAGCCACGCGCGCGACGGTCGGGGTCTTGGCCGCGGGACGGTTGGATTTCTTGAAAAGGGAAAACGCCGAGACCAGCCCCTCACTGGGCGGGGCGATCGAGCCTTCCTCCTGGACGTCCCGCCGCTCCGCGGTGGTCTTGCGAATCTCCGGGGATGAAGAAGGCGGCTTGGGCTTGGCGCCCCTGGCCGTCTTGGCCTTTTCCTTGGCCGCGGGAGCCTTGCGCGCCGGGGCGGATTTCGGCGCGCCCTTGGGCTTCTCGGTCCCGGACTTGTCGGTCTTCTTGGCTTTCACGGGGGTGGTTCCGGGGCGGGTTCCGGGGCCGGCGGGGTCCCGCGGGGGCGCGCTTCCACGTAAGCCTTGGCGCCGGCGATGATCTTGACCGCGGTCTTCTCGCCGATGCCCTGAAGGGCGGTGAGGTCGGCCGGGGTCAACCCGGCCAGCCGGTAGGGATCGCCGAGCCCCGCCTTGATCAGGACGTCGGCGGTCTTGGGCCCGACGCCCTCCAGATCCGAGACGGTCCCGGCCCCGGCGGCCTTGCCGGCCTGGGTCTCCTGGGTCTCCGGGGTCTTCTGGGACTGCGACTTGATCTCCAAAGTCCAGCCCGTCAGCTTGGCGGCCAGCCGGATATTCTGGCCTTCCTTGCCGATCGCCAGGGAAAGCTGCTCCTCCGAAACCAAGACCTCCGCGGTGCGCGCCTCCGAGTTGACGATGCGCACCGCCGCGACCCGGGCGGGGGCGAGCGAGTTGCCCAAATACTCGGCGAGGTCGTCGCTGTGAGGGATCAGGTCGATGCGCTCGCCGGCGACTTCGTTCATGATGCTGCGGATGCGCGAGCCCCGGAGTCCCACGCAGGTCCCGACCGGATCGATCTTGGGATCGCTGGAGCGCACGACGACCTTGGCGCGGAAGCCCGGATCCCGGGCGACGTCGACGATCTCGACGATCTTCTCATGGATCTCGGGAACTTCGAGCTCGAAGAGCCGGCGCAGGAAGAGGGGGGCGGCCCGGGAGAGCAGGACTTGGGGCCCGCGCTGGGCCTTGTCGACCTTGAGGATGACGGCCCGGACCGGAGACCCCACGGCGTAGCGCTCCCGGCGGATCTGTTCACGCAAGGGGAGGATCGCCTCGGTCTTTCCGAGGTCGACGATGATGTTGCGGTCCAGGAACCGGTGCACCGAACCGTTGACGAGCTCGCCTTCCTTGGGCTTGAACTCGTCGTAGAGGTTGTCGCGCTCGACATCCCGGATCTTCTGGACCAGGACCTGCTTGGCGGTCTGCGCCGCGATGCGCGCGAAGTCGGCGGCCGGGGCCTTCATGCGCAGCTCCTCACCCAAGGCCGCGTCGCGCTTGTACATCCGGGCCTGGTGGAGGGAAATCTCCAGCTCGGGATCGGCCGGGGTCTCGACGACCTTCTTGACCACGAAAGCGGTGAAGTCGGCGGTCGCCGGATCGATGGCGGCCTCGATGATCGCGTTCTTTCCCACGTGCTTGCGCAGGGAGGAGATGAGCGCCCCCTCGATCATCTTGAGGATCTCCTCCTTCTTGATCCCCTTCTCGCGCTCGATCTGCTCCAGGGCGACGATGAGTTCCGACTTGGTGGGCATGGCGATCAACCCGCGTCCCCGGCCCGGGGCAAGGGCCCCAGGTCCCCGAAGGGCCGCCGTCCTCCTTTCCCGGAGGGGGCCTGGGGCAAGGGCCCCAGGTCCCCGAAGGGCCGCCGTCCTCCTTTCCCGGAGGGGGCCGCCCGCCGCAGGTCCTGAAGCACCTCGGCGCCGGCGTCGAGGCGGGCTTCGGCGATATCGGCGAGGTCGAAGCGCCGTTCCAGGCCTTCGACAAGGACCCGCACCCAGGGTTCGGAGAAGCCCTCGAGACGGCCCTTGAACCGGCGCCTTCCCTCGGAGGGCCGCCGCAGCACGACCGAAACCCGGCGTCCCGAGAAGCGCTCGAAGTCTTTCCCTTTCTTAAGAGGACGGTCCACGCCGGGAGAGGAGACTTCCAGCACGTAGGAGCGGTCCATCAGATCGCCGGAGTCCAGCACGGCCCCGATGCGGTCCGACAGGTACTCGCAGTCCGCCAGAGTCACGCCGCTTCCCTTGTCCAGATAGAACCTCAAGACCCAGCGCCCGTGTTCCTGCAGGAACTCGAGGTCGACCAATTCGGTCTTCTCGACCTCCAGGACGGGGCCGACCAGTTCCGCTATTTTTTCCAGGTTCATAGGGCGCGCGTCGCGGCGCGGCCCGAAAAACGGGCCGCAATAAAAAAAGCGGCCTAACAGCAGCCACTTTTTCCGCTGCGATTCATTCTACTATTTTCGAAGTTCTTCTGTCAATCGCGCGGCCGCCTCGTCTCGGAGCCAGAAGACCGCATCCTTGGAGCCGCGCCGGCGGACCTCCACCCGCCCTTCGGCCAACCCCTTGGCGCCCACCACCACGCGGTAGGGAACCCCGATCAAGTCGCAGTCGCGGAACTTGACTCCGGGCCGTTCCTCGCGGTCATCGATGAGCACCGTCACACCGCGTTCCTCGAGGGCTTTTAGGAGGGCTTCGGCCGCGGCGGCCACCTGCGGCGCCGAGGTCTCGATGGGAAGAAGATAGACGTCGAAGGGCGCCAGGGCCTTGGGCCAGAGTATGCCGTCGGCGTCGTGATTCTGCTCGATGGCCGCGGCCACCACCCGCGAGACCCCGATCCCGTAGCAGCCCATCACGAAGGGCTGGGGTTTCTGGGCCTTGTCCAGGAAGGTAGCCCCCATGCCCTGGGAGTACTTCGTGCCGAGCTTGAAGGTGTGGCCCACCTCGATGCCCTTGGCCCAGACGGTCTTGCCCCCGCAGCGCGGACAGGGATCGTCGGCCGCGGCCTGGCGCAGGTCGAACCAACCCTTTAACGACGGCGCGTAGTCTTGAAGATTGACGTTGCGAACGTGGGTATCGGCCTTGTTCGCCCCGGTGATGCCGTTGACCACGCCCTTGACCGCGAAATCAGCGTAGACAAGCACGTTGTGGCCTTGCGGCCCGGCGAACCCGACGGGGCAGCCCATGGCCGCGACGTACTCGGCGTCCTTGCAGCGCCGCAGGTTGACCGCCCCCAGGGCGGCGGCCAGCTTCATCTCGTTGAGCTCGTGGTCGCCGCGCAGGAGGGCGATCACGGGCTTGTCGTCGGCCAGGTAAACCTGCACCTTCAAGAATTGAGACGGCGCCGCGCCGGCCAGGGCGGCGACCGCCGCGACCGTGGCCGCGCCCGGCGTGGCGAACTCCATGGGGTCCTTCCACTCGCCGCCGCGATTCGAGGGATCGGCGAAGGCGTCCTTGACCTCGGCGCGCTCGAGGTTGGCGCCGTAGTCGCAGGACTCGCAGGAGACCACCGTCTCCTCCCCGGTCTCGGCCAGCACCATGAACTCGTGCGAGGTGGAACCCCCGATGGCGCCGGACTGGGCCTCCACGGGCTTAAAGTGCAGGCCGCAGCGCCGGAATATGCGCTTGTAGGCCTCGAAGATCTCGCGGTAGCCGCGCCCGGCGTCCTCCTCGTCGGCATGGAAGGAGTAGGCGTCCTTCATGAGAAACTCCCGCGCGCGCATGACCCCGAAACGCGGACGGATCTCGTCGCGGAACTTGAGGCCGATCTGATAGAGCGTGAGGGGCAGTTGCCTCCAGCTGCGGACCTCGCGCCGCGCCAAGTCGGTGACGACCTCTTCCGCCGTGGGGGCAAAGCAGAAATCCGCGTCCTTGCGGTCCCGGAGGCGCAGCAGCTCCTTGCCGTAAATCCCCCAGCGGCCCGTCTCGTTCCACAACGCCCGGGGCTGCAGGATGGGTAAGGAGACCTCCTGGGCGCCGATCCGGTCCATCTCCTCGCGCACGATGCGCTCGACGTTGCGCAGGACGCGCAGGCCCAGCGGCAGCCACTCATAGATCCCCGAGGCGACCTTGCGGACCAGGCCCGCCCGCTGCATGAGCTTGGCGGAGACGTTGTCGGCGTCCGAAGGAGCCTCCCGGAGGGTGGGGAGGAGGTAGGCGGAGAGCTTCATGGTTAGAGCTTCTTGAATCCCTTCTCTATCGTCGCCCAAAAGGACTTTCTCAATGAGCTCCGAACTACGTCTTGACCACGCAAGGACCCCAGTTTCGTCTCAGCATCCCTCAGAAGTTGGACATCGAGCTCAACGGGTATCCTCGGGTAACACCTCCACAAGGCTGAAAGTTCGGCATGGGACGCACGTTGCACCCAGGCGTCGGCGAAGTCCTGCCCCGCTTTGGCAGCGGCTCCAGCCGCCGCCGGAGTGGCAGTCGAACCTGGCGAGGCTGCCATGGCGATCGGAACAACCGGTCTTGTGCTCTGCCTGCTGAAGAAGCTCATGAGAAATGTCTTATCAAGGAGGTGATGGCCATCACATTCTCGGATCAGAGTGTCTGCTTGATTGGTTTTCGTCGGATCAACAGGAGGGATCCCAAGCAGTAAGACGCGCACCCCAAATTCCTGCGCCTCAGTCACTCCGACACGAAGATCTTCATCTCCCGCAAGCAAGTATGCCGTAGCCATCGCGCGCGTACTGGAGAGCTTCATCATGTCTCTCACAATAAGAGCATCCACGCCTTTCTGTTTGTTCCCGGAAAGGCGTCCCAGCCGCAGCTTGGTATTGGGAAGACGCGAGACTTCGAGGTGGTCAGCGGTTGGGATCGCCTCCCTCGCGCCATCGTACCAATATACTCGCAGCACCTCGAGAGGAGAATCCTTTCCAATGCGAGAAATCAGGGCGTCAATCAACTCCCTATACTTGCAGGCCAGTTCGGCGCGTTTCTTCGTGCCACAACACAGGTTCCCTCCCTCCGCAAGTAGATGACCCGCGTCGACAAAGATGACTATGCGGTCCATGTGTTCTCCCAAGAAAAAGGCCCCGGACAGGGGCCTATCAAATCCGCATAGCGCCGGGAAGCTTCCTTCTCCCGTCGCTCAACACCAGTATAGCTCTTGGCCACGGCATTTTCAAGGGGAATTTTGCCAATGGCAGAGCCCCGGAGGAAAGCGGCTGTCCGAAGAATTCAGAAATTGTCAACATGCCTCCGCGTGACCCCTATCAAGGTCTCCGGTCTACGTTACGGCGTCGCGGGGGCCGATTGGGCGCGAGACTCGGCGGCGCGGCGCCGATCGGTCCGGATGCGGTCGACGTCGTTGTAGGTCGCGAAGACCAGCAGCGAGAGCAGCAGGAAAAGTCCGACCGAGTTTGCCGCCGCGACCTGACTGTCCGACGGGCGCCGCCCCGAAATGCCCTCCCAGATGAAGAACGCCGCGTGCCCGCCGTCGAGGAGGGGGACCGGCAGGAGGTTGAAGAAGCCGATCGCCACCGAGATCAGGCCCATCAGAAAGACCATCTCCTCCCAGCCGCTGCGCGCCGCCCGGCTGACCATCTGGGCGATGCCGATGGGTCCCGCGAGGTCGGGCCTCTGGCGGGCGGCCACCCGGGAAACGATGGTGTTGACCGTGAAGGCGGTGATCTGCCAGCACTGGCGGGCGCCTTCGCCCACGGCGTTGGTCAAGGGGACCGGCTTATACACCGACTTGGGCATGATGCCGATGATGCCCTTGCCCGTCGCGTCGTCCCGGCGCGGGGTGACGCGGCGCTTGAGGACGGCCTCCTTGCGCCGCAGGGTCAGTTCGACCGCCTTGTTGGGGCTGGCGTGGATTGTCTTGGCCAACTCATCCCAGGTCTCCACGCGCCGGCCGTCGACGGCCGTGACGGCGTCGTCGAGCTCGAGGCCGCCGGCCTGGGCCGGGTAGCCGGCCATGATGTTGCCGATGACCGGCTCCGGCGCCGGGTGGGGAACGCCCTTGACATAGATCGCCCCGGCGAAGAGCCCCCAGGCGAGCAGGTAGTTCATCGCCGGGCCCGCGTAGACGATGAGGAGGCGCCCTTTCCAAGACTGCGCGTTGAACTCATCCGGCTGGCCCTTGGACTCCTCGGGGTTCTCCCCGGCGGGCTTGACGAAGCCGCCGAGCGGGAAGGCGCAGATCGAGAAGCGCGTGCCGCTCCGGGTGAAGCCGAAGAGTTCGGGGCCAAAGCCGAAGGCGAAGCGCTCCACGCGCACTCCCAGCTTGAGGCACATCAGGTAATGTCCGAATTCATGGAGGAGAACGACAAGGCCCAGGGTCAGGCAGATCGAGGCCGCGGCTTGGAGGTAAAACATGGTCAGAGGCCGCGGGCCAGCTCCCGGGCCCGACACCGGGCCCATTGGTCGATCTCGGCGACGTCGGCGAAGGAGGGCTCCCGGCCGCCGCCGCGCCAGCGTCCCATGGTCCGTTCGATGAGGCGGGGGATGCCCGTAAAGGCGATGGCGCCCTCCAGGAATGACTCGACGGCCACCTCGTCGGCGGCGTTGAGCACGGCCGGCCAGCCGCCCCCCCGCCGGGCGGCGTCGAGCGCCAAGCCCAGGCACGGGAAGCGACGCGCCGCGGGCTTGGCGAACGTGAGTTGGAGGTCCGAGAAGCCCAGAGGGAGGACCGGCGACGGCAGGCGGGCCGGATAGGTCAAGGCGTACTGGATCGGCAGCCTCATGTCGGGCCGGGACATCTGCGCCACGATCGAGCCGTCGGCGTACTCGACCGCGGAATGGATGATGGACTGGGGGTGGATGACGACCTCCACCTGCTTGGGACCCAGGTCGAAGAGGTTTTGAATCTCGATGGCCTCGAAGCCCTTGTTCATCAACGTCGCGGAATCGATGGTGATCTTACGGCCCATTTTCCATGTGGGATGGGCCAAGGCCTCGGCAACGGAGACATTCTTGAGGCTGCCTCTGCGGCGGTAGAACGGACCGCCCGAGGCGGTGAGAAGGATTCTCCTAATGTCGGCACGGAAGGCCGCAGGCCTTCCGTGCAGCAGTTGAAAAATCGCCGAGGGCTCCGAATCGACGGGCAGGATCGTCGCCTCCCAACGGCGCGCCTCCCGCATGAACTGGCGCCCCGCCATGACCATGGGCTCCTTGTTGGCCAGGGCCACGGTCTTGCCGGCCTTCACCGCGGCCAGGAGCGGGGCGAATCCCACCCCGCCCACCAAGCTCGTCAGGACGAGGTCGACATCGGGGGAGGAGGCCATGGCGACGAGGCCCTCCACCCCGGGAGGCAGGTGCCGGACCCGGCCGTTGAGCAGCGCCCGCAGGTCGGTCGCGGCCGCGGGCTCAAATAGGCTCACCATCCTCGCCCCGAATTCCCGCGCCTGGCCGGCCAGGAGCTTGGCGTTGCCGCGGGCGGCGAGTCCGACCACCGAGAAGTCCCCGGGGAGCCCGCGCACCACCTCCAGGGCGCTGACGCCGATGGAGCCGGTCGAGCCGAGGATCGCGATCCGCTTCATGGTCATGCGGTCACCCATTGTAGATAATAGTAAACCGCCGGGGCGCCCAGGATGAAGGAATCAAACCGGTCCATGACCCCCCCGTGCCCCGGCAGAAGGCACCCGGAATCCTTGACCCCGACGGCGCGCTTCACCATGGATTCGGCGAGGTCGGAGAGTTGGCCGCAAACGCCGATGAGCACGCCCAAGCCCAGGGCGGGCGCCGTCGGAAGGGCCCCGATGGGAAGCAGGCGGCCGCCGGCCCAGGCCACGGCCACGGCCCCGGCGAATCCCGCCGCGGCGCCCTCCCAAGTCTTCTTCGGGCTGAT